>NZ_JBQPDO010000001.1:0-353659 GCF_052220525.1 Micrococcus sp. TCR-5 | reverse complement strand
GCTCCACCCCCGGCACGTCCAGGGCCGCGTCGCGCACAGCCCCGGTGGAGAACACGATCGCGTCGTAATGCCGACGCAGGTCCGCCAGGCTCAGGTCCGTGCCGTAGTCCACGTTGCCCAGGAAACGGATGTCCCCGCGGTCCATGACCTTGTGCAGGGCGGTGACGATGCCCTTGATGCGCGGATGGTCCGGGGCCACCCCGTAGCGGATCAGACCGAACGGGGCCGGGTACCGGTCGAACAGGTCGATGCTGACACGGAAGTCCCGTTCCTCCTTGGTCAGGATGTCCGCCGTGTACACCCCGGCGGGTCCGGCACCGATGATGGCGATGCGCAACGGGCGGTCAGGCCTCGAGGACGAGGGGGTCAGGGTCATGCTCGTGCTCCTTCGGAGGTCGGGTTCAGGGTCAAGATCGGGGCAGGGATGCCGGCCGCAGGCGCGCCGGTGGCGTAGGGGCTCAGGCGCACGACGTCGCCTACGACGATCACGGCGGGGTTCTCCACACCGACGGCGGCCGCCTGCGCGGCGATGGTCTCCACCGTGCCCACGGTGACCCGCTGGTCCGGCATCCAGCCGCGCTCGATGATCGCCACGGGCGTCGCGCCGTCGAGGCCGCGCTCCGTCAGTCGGCGCGCGGTGTCCGCGAGCCGGCGCACGCCCATCAGCAGGACGAGCGTGTGGTCGGCCCGGGTGGGCACTTCGGACAGCTCTTCGTGGCCGGTCACCAGCGTGAAGCCGGCGGCGACGCCGCGATGGGTGACCGGGATCCCCGCGGCGGCGGGCACCGAGACGGCGCTCGTGACACCGGGGACCACCTCGACGTCGACGCCGTGGGCGCGACAGTGCGCGGCCTCCTCGCCGCCGCGGCCGAGCACGTACGGGTCGCCGCCCTTGAGCCGGACGACGAGGCGGCCGGCCCGGGCCTCCCGGACCAGGACGGCGTTGATCTCGTCCTGCGTGGCCAGGTGGTTCCCAGGGGCCTTGCCGACCTCGATCACGGGCACCGCCGGGTCCAGCTCGGCCAGGAGGGCGCGCGGGCCCAGCCGGTCGGCGACCACCACGTCGGCCTCCGCGAGCAGCTGCCGGCCGCGCACGGTGATGAGCCCGGAGTCGCCGGGGCCGCCGCCGACGAGGGCCACGCGACCGGGCTCGGCGGACGCGCGCCGCCGCCGCAGCGGCAGCCGCCCCGTGGACAGGGCGAGGGTGATCGCGTCCTTCAGGGCGCGGGCACGGCGAGGGTCTCCCCCGGCGTTGACGGCCACGGTCACGTCCCCGGCCCGGACGACGGCGGGCGTCCAGGCGGCGGAGGACTCGGCGTCGGAGGCGTCGACACACCAGACGCGGCGGGCCTCGGCGTCGGAGGCCACGGCCCCGTCCACGGCCCGGTCACCGGTGGCGGTCTGGGCGAACCAGACCCCGTCGAGGTCGGACGGGCGGTAGGGGCGGCGATGCAGGGTGAGCAGACCGGCCGCCGCGAGCCGCTCCACCTCCTCCCCCGGCTTCGGGGCCACCACGGTGACGAGCGCGCCGGCGTCGAGGAGGGCACCCACGCGGCGGCCGGCCACGCGCCCGCCGCCCACGATCAGGACGGGCCGGCCGAGCAGACGCAGGGAGGTGGGGTACAGATCGGACGCGGTCATCGCGTGCTCCCTTCCAGCAGCCCGCGGCGGCGCAGCATGCGCCGCTCGACGGGGCCGAATGCGGCCAGTTCGACGAGGACGCCGACGGCCAGGATGGTCAGGACGGCGCAGAGGACGACGGCGAGGTCGGACGCGGCACGTCCCTCGTGGAGCAGGGTCCCGAGTCCCACGCCCATGGGCCCGCCGACGGCGATGATCTCGGCGGCCATGAGGCCTCGCCACGCGAAGGCCCAGCCCTGGCGCAGGCCGGAGACGAAGGCGGGCAGGGCGGCCGGGAGGACCACCAGCAGGGCGGTCTCGAGACGCGAGGCGCCCAGCACCCGGGCCGCGCGACGCAGCTGCGGCGGCACCTGGTCCGTGCCGGTGGTGAGGCCGGCGACCACGGCGGGGACGGCGCCGGTGAGCATCACGAAGTACGCGGTGGCGTCGCTGAGGCCGAACCACAGCACCGCGAGCGGCACCCAGGCCACGTTGGGCAGCACCATCAGGGCCGTGAGCAGCGGGCCGAACGCCCGCCGCAGGACGCTGACCTGTCCGAGCACCAGGCCCAGCCCGACGCCGACGACCACGGCGAGTGCGAAGCCGACGACGGCGCGGCCCACCGACGTCGCCACTGCCTGCTGGACGAGACCCTGGGCCCACAGCGTCCCGAAGGCCCCGAGGACGTCGCCGGGACCGGTGATCGGCTCGCCGCGCGCACCGGCCAGCCACGCGAAGGCCTGCCAGATCGCCACGAGCAGGACGACGGCGGCCACCGGGAGCAGGACCCGGCTCCAGTCCCACCCGGCCAGACCCGTCCGACGGGTCGAGTCGACGGCCTGGAGCGCGTCGAGGCCGCTGTCGAGCTCGCGCAGCTCGTCGTCGGTGGCGGCCCCCGGCGCGCGGCCGGGGGCGTCGAGGGTGGGGGTGTCAGTGCGCATGGCGACGGATCTCCTGACCGAGTCGGGCGGTGATGGCGGCCGTGAGGGCGGCCGCGGCGGGCGCGTCGTGGCGGGCGGCTGCGGGCACGTCCCATTCGGCGACGACGCGACCCGGACGTGAGGACAGCAGCAGCACCCGCTGGCCGAGGCGGACGGCCTCGGCCACGTTGTGGGTGACGAACACGACCGTCCGGCCGGTCTGCCGCCACACGCGCTCGAGCTCCCCATGCAGCAGGTCGCGGGTGATCGCGTCCAAGGCCGCGAACGGCTCGTCCATGAGCAGCAGGGCGCGGTCCTGGGCGAGGGCCCGGGCCAGGGCGACGCGCTGGCGCATGCCGCCGGAGAGCTGGTGGGGTCGCAGGTCGGCGGCGTCGTCCAGGTGGACGAGGCGCAGCAGCTCCCCGGCACGCTCCCGACGCTCCCCCGCGGCCACACCGGCGAAGCGGAGGGCGAGCTCGATGTTGCCGCGGGCGGTGAGCCACGGGAAGAGGGCGGCGTCCTGGAACATGAACGCGGCCCCCTCCCGGGGGGTCTTGACGACGCCCGCGGTGGGCGCCTCGAGCCGGGCGATGAGGTTCAGCAGGGTGGACTTGCCGCATCCGGACGCGCCGAGCAGGCAGACGAACTCGCCCGGCTCGATCCGCACGGAGACGTCCTCCAGCACGGGCGTGGGCCCGCCGAAGCTCTTGCCCACGTCCTCCATCACCACCGTCATGACCGCTCCCGTCCCGCCGTCGTCATCCGGATCAGGCCTCGTCGCCGCCGCGCACCATGCCGGCGGCGAGCGTGGCCCCGTCCTGGGGGTCGATCACGAGGAACGCCCCGGTGCGCCGATGCACGGCGTAGGGCTCCACGGGCAGCGGCGCGGCCAGGTGCAGGCGCACTTGTCCGATGTCGTTGAGCCCGAGGGTCTCGGCCGGGTCGAGCCGCAGGGTGTCGAGGTCGAGCCGGCCGGCCACCTCCTGGACGAGCGCCCGGACGACGGCGGTGCCGTGCTTGACGAGGACCTGCTGCCCGACGCGCAGCGGCGCGGCGGAGAGCCAGCACAGCGCGGCGGCCACCTCCGCGGTGGGGCGCGGGGCGGTGTCCGCGGCGGCGATCGTGTCCCCGCGGGCCACGTCCACCTCGTCGGCCAGACGCAGGACGATCGACTGCGGGGAGGAGGCCTCCTCGAGGGATTCGCCGGCGGCGTCGACGCCCACCACGGTGGTGGTGCGCGCCGGCTGCCCCGGGGTGAGGACGGCGACGGCGTCCCCGGGCCGGACGGTGCCCGCCACGACCTGCCCGGCGTAGCCGCGGTAGTCGCGGAAGACCTCCGGGTCGAGGCCGGGGGCCAGGGCGCCCTGGGGGCGCACCACGAGCTGCACCGGGAAGCGGAAGGAGGCCGCGGCGTCGTCCTCGGCGTCCGCCCCGGGCAGGGACTCGAGCAGCTCCATGAGCGTGGGGCCGGTGTACCAGTCCGTCCGCGCGGAGCGGGTGACCACGTTGTCGCCCTGGAGGGCGGACACCGGGACGCTCACCGCGTCGGAGAGGCCGAGCTCCCGGGCCACGCGCCGAACGTCCTCGGCGATCGCGGTGAAGATCTCCTCGGAGTAGTCCACGAGATCGATCTTGTTGACGGCGACGATCACGTGCGGCACCCGCAGCAGGGCCACCACGCTCAGGTGGCGTCGGGTCTGCTCCAGCACGCCCTTGCGGGCGTCCACGAGCAGCACGACGGCGTCGGCCGTCGAGGCGCCCGTGACGGTGTTGCGGGTGTACTGCACGTGCCCGGGGCAGTCGGCCAGCACGAAGGTGCGCCGGTCCGTGGCGAAGTAGCGGTATGCGACGTCGATCGTGATCCCCTGCTCCCGCTCGGCGCGCAGGCCGTCGGTCAGCAGCGCCAGGTCCAGCCCGCCCTCGGCGCCGCCGAAGCCGCGCTCGGCGGAGGTGCGGGCCACAGCCTCGAGCTGGTCGGCCAAGACGGCCTTGGAGTCGTGCAGGAGGCGGCCCACGAGTGTGGACTTGCCGTCGTCGACCGAGCCGGCCGTGGCCAGGCGGAACAGGGTCCCGGCGGGGGCGTGCCGGTCCAGCAGTGCGGTGCTCATCAGAAGTACCCGTCCTTCTTGCGATCTTCCATGGCCGCCTCGGAGATGCGGTCGTCGGCGCGGGTGGCCCCGCGTTCGGTCAGGGTGGAGGCGGCGACCTCGAGCACCACGTCCTCGACGGTGGCGGCCTCCGAGAGGACGGCGCCGGTGCAGGACATGTCGCCCACCGTGCGGTAGCGCACCGTCCGCGTGGTGACCTCCTCGCCCTCGGCCGGGCGGGAGTGCTCCCCCACGGCGCGCCACATGCCGTCGCGGCGGAAGACCTCCCGCTCGTGCGCGTAGTAGATGGAGGGCAGCTCGATGCCCTCGCGGGCGATGTACCGCCACACGTCCAGCTCGGTCCAGTTGCTGATGGGGAACGCGCGGACGTGCTGGCCGGGGGTGTGACGGCCGTTGTAGAGGTTCCACAGCTCGGGGCGCTGGTTGCGCGGGTCCCACTGCCCGAACGCGTCGCGCAGGCTGATGATCCGCTCCTTGGCCCGCGCCTTGTCCTCGTCACGGCGGCCTCCCCCGAAGACGGCGTCGAACCGGTTGGTCCGGATCGTGTCCAGCAGGGGGGTGGTCTGCAGGGTGTTGCGGGTGCCGTCGGCGCGCTCACGCAGCTCGCCGCGGTCGATGTACTCCTGCACGGAGCCCACCACGAGCCGCAGGCCGAGCCGCTCCACCGTGCGGTCGCGGAACTCGAGGACCTCGGGGAAGTTGTGGCCGGTGTCCACGTGGACCACCGGGAAGGGGATCCTGCCCGGCCAGAAGGCCTTCGCGGCCAGGTGGAGCATCACCACGGAGTCCTTGCCGCCCGAGAAGAGCATGGCGGGGCGCTCGAACTCGGCCACCACCTCGCGGATGATGTGGATCGCCTCGGCCTCCAGGGCGTCCTGGACGTCGGGCCCGGCGGGGCTCGCGATCCCCGGGTCGGGGGCATGGGTGAGGGTCATCGTGTCTCCTTGGTCTGTCTCGGGAGCGGCGCTCAGACGTGGATGCCGCACTCGGTCTTCGCGGTCCCGGCCCAGCGCCCGGCTCGGGGGTCCTCCCCGGGGGCGACGGGGCGGGTGCAGGGGCGGCAGCCGATCGAGGGGTAGCCGTTCTGCAGGAGCAGGTTCACGGGCACGTCGTGGTCCGTGGCGTAGCCGACCAGGTCGTCGAAGCTCCACGGGGCGACGGGGTTGACCTTGACCATGCCGTGGGCCTCGTCCCAGCCCACCAGCGGGGTGTTCGTGCGCGTCGGCGCCTCGTCCCGGCGGACTCCGGTGAACCACAGGTCGTATCCGGCCAGCGCCCGGTTGAGGGGCTCGACCTTGCGCATCGCGCAGCACAGCGCCGGGTCGCGGGCGAACAGGTCCTTGCCGTGGCGCTCGTCCTGCTCGGCCACGGTCAGCTCCGGCAGCACGTCCACCACGGTGACGTCGAGGCGGCGGGCCACCTCGTCGCGCGTCGCGAGGGTCTCGGTGAAGTGATAGCCGGTCTCCAGGAAGAGGACGTCCACGCCGGGCATCCGCTGCGCCACCAGGTGCGGCAGGACGGCGTCGGCCATGGAGCAGGCGACGGCGGCCCGGCGGAGGTCCACATGGCGGGCGGCCCAGTCGACCACCGCCGCGGCGGGGGCGTCCCAGCCGAGCTCGGCGGCGCCGGACTCCGCGAGTGCCTGCAGGCGCTCGAGGTCCTCGGTCGGACGGGTGGGGGGAACGGTGCTCATCGGAGGGCCTCCTCGTCGACTCGGTGCGCCCACCGGGCGAAGGTCTCGCCCGGCTCGCGCTGCTCGTCGTACCGGCGGACGAGGCGCTCGACGTAGTCGACCAGCCCGTCCGCGCGGACCTTCAGGCCGCGGACGCTGCGTCCGAGGCCGGCCTCGGCGCGGTCCACGGAGGCCAGCCCGCCGCCCAGGTGGACCTGGAAGCCGGGCGTCTGGCCGCCGTCGTCGTCCGGGAGCAGCTGGCCCTTCAGGCCGATGTCCGCGGTCTGGATGCGGGCGCAGGAGTTGGGGCAGCCGTTCACATGCAGGCTCAGCCGCTCGGGGAGGCGGTCGGCGAGGTCGGCCAGGCGCTCCTCCAGCTGGGCGATCGCGGCGGTGGCGGTGTCCTTCGTGTCCACGATGGCGAGCTTGCAGAACTCCAGGCCCGTGCAGGCGATGGTGGAGCGGCGGAACACGGACGGCTCCGGGTCCAGTCCCAGCTCCTTCAAGCCGGCCACGACGGCGTCCACCCGGTCCCGCTCCACGTCCAGCACCACGATCTTCTGGTGGGGGGTGGTCCGCAGCCGCGTGGAGCCGTGGGCCTCGAGCAGGTCCGCGAGGGCGGTGAGGGTGGTGCCGCTGGAGCGGCCGACGACGGGGGCGGCACCGATGTAGAAGCGGCCGTCCTTCTGCTCGTGGACCCCCACGTGGTCGCCGGGGCGGGTGGGCGGGGCCGGGGCGGGGCCGTCGGGCAGGGCGTAGCCGAGGTACTCCTCCTCCAGCACGGTGCGGAACCTCGCCGGCCCCCAGTCCTCGAGCAGGTACTTCATGCGGGCCTTGTTGCGCAGGCGCCGGTAGCCGTAGTCGCGGAAGATGCTCACGACGGCGTGCCACACCTCGGGGGCGCGCTCGGCCGAGACGAACGCACCGATCCGGTCGGCCAGGCGGGCCTTCGTGGACAGGCCGCCGCCGACCCACAGGTCGTAGCCGGGGCCCAGCTCGGGGTGCACCACGCCGATCAGGGAGATGTCGTTGATCTCGTGGACCACGTCCTGGGAGGGATGGCCGGTGATGGCGGTCTTGAACTTGCGGGGCAGGTTGGAGACCTCGAGGTCGCCGATCCAGCGGTCCGCGATCTCCCGGATCACGGGCGTGGGGTCGATGATCTCGTCCGCGGCGATCCCGGCCACCGGTGAGCCGAGGATCACGCGCGGCACGTCGCCGCAGGCCTCGGTGGTGGACAGGCCCACGGACTCCAGGCGCCGCCAGATCTCGGGGACGTCCTCGACGCGGATCCAGTGCAGCTGGACGTTCTGCCGGTCGGTGATGTCCGCGGTGTCACGGCCGAAGTCGGTGGAGATCCCGCCGATCACGCGCAGCTGCTCGGTGGTGAGGTCACCGCCGTCGATGCGCACGCGCAGCATGAAGTAGCGGTCCTCGAGTTCGTGGGGCTCCAGGGTGGCGGTCTTGCCGCCGTCGATCCCCTGCCGGCGCTGGGTGTACAGGCCCCACCAGCGGAAGCGGCCGTGCAGGTCGTCCGAGGGGATCGAGTCGAAGCCCTCGTGGGCGTAGACCTGCTCGATGCGCTCGCGGACGTTCAGGCCGTCGTCCTGCTGCTTGAACTCCTCGTTGTGGTTCAGGGGGGCGGTCCCGTCCACCTTCCACTGGCCGTGCGGCTTGGCGGAGGGACGGCGCGGAGTGCGCGCCGGCCTCGACGTCTCGTTCACCTGGGTCATGGCCGCCACGCTAGGAACCCGGCATGCCAGCCCCCAAGATCGTCGACGCGGTTCGTCACGTTCCCGGGGCCGGGCCGCGGTCGGTGCCCGGCCCGGCCCCGGTCGTGTGACGAACGGCTCAGCGGCCTCCGGCGGCTCCCCTCGGGGCCTCGGCGAGGGCGGACCGCAGCCGGTCCAGGGCGATCCGCGCCACCAGCGGATGCGGCAGCAGGGGGTCGGTGACCGCGTCCGCGCCGGCCTCGCCGAGTCGGTCGTGGAAGTACCCGGGGGCCAGCAGGTGGGCGGCCACCACGGCGCGACGGCCGGCGGCGCGCACCCGGGAGACGGCGTCGGGCACCCGGGGGGTGGCCGCCGCCCCGAACGCCGCGGTCACGGGCAGTCCCGTGGCCCGGGCCAGGGCCCCGGCCAGGGCGTGCACCTGGGCCTGGCCGTCCGCGGCGCGAGTGCCGGCCGCCGCCAGGATGATGTCCGATGTCGCGGCCTCACCGGCCGGCACCGCCTGGGCCACCCGTTCGGCCAGAACGGTCACCAGGCGCGGCTCGACGTCGTCCCCGACCCCGGCCAGCGGTGCGGCGGCGATCGTGTCGGGCCGGGCGGCCGCGGCGTGGTGGATGTCGTGGTGGACGTGATGGCCCAGGGACAGCAGCAGCGGCACGATCACGGCCGACTCCCCCGGGGGCAGGTCCGCCACGACCTCGTCAAGGGAGGGGCTCTGCACGTCCACGTAGGCCTCGTGGACCTGGGCGCCCGGCCCCTCGGCGTCCAGGAGGGCCGCCAGGTCGGCACGGAGGCCGTCGATCACGACGCGGCCGGCCGCGTCGTGCGTGCCGTGGGCGCAGGCGATCACGTGCAGCACGGGCGCGCTCATGCCGAGCCCACCGCGTCGGCCCACACGTTCTGCGGCCCGCCGCTCACCGGCGGATCACCTTGTGCTGGGCGGCCTGGGCGACCGGCCGCATCACGATCTGATCCAGGTTCACGTGGTGGGGCAGCTCGACGGCGTGGACGCACACCTCGGCGACGTCCTCGGGGGTGAGCGGCTTCTCCACGCCCGCGTACACGGCGTCCGCGGCGGATTGGTCGCCGCCCAGGCGGTTGCGGGAGAACTCCTCGGTGTGGACCATGCCCGGGAGCACCTCGATCACCCGCACGTTGTGCTCGGCCTCCTCCAGGCGCAGCGCGCCGGTGAGCCCGTGCTGGCCCATCTTCGCGGCGTTGTAGCCGGCGCCGCCCTCGTAGGCGGTGACGGCGGCGGTCGAGGTCAGGTTGAGCACGGTGCCCGCGCCGTGGGCGCGGAGCATGGGCAGGAACGCCTGGCACATCGTCAGGGTGCCGAGCACGTTGACGCGGTACATCCACTCCCAGTCCGCGCGGTCGCCCACGCCCACGGCGTCCGTGCCGAGCGCGCCGCCGGCGATGTTGACGAGGGTGTCGGCGCCGCCGTCGGCCTCGACGCGCGAGGCCAGCGCGGCGACGGCGGCCTCGTCCGTGACGTCCAGGGCGGCGGGGACGAGGTCGCCGCTCACGCCCGCGGCCCGGGCGTCGGCAGCGAGGGTCTCGAGGCGCTCGGTCCGGCGGCCGACGGCGTACACGCGCCAACCGCGGCGGGCGAGCTCGAGGGCCGTGGCGCGGCCGATGCCACTCGTGGCCCCCGTCACGACGGCGGCGCGGGCAGGGTTCTTCGCAGGTTCTTGGGTGTGGCTCACGCCTCCGACCGTAGCCGAGCCGTGCCGTTCGGAGCACCGCCCGGATCACCCCCGCCAGGTCGACCGACTGCAAGGGCGGGATGTCCCGGGCGTCGTCGCAGGCCCGGCCCGCCGTCCCGGTCATGGGAGGATGGCGGGCATGGCTGAGAACACGCAGGGCACAGACACGCCCATCGACGCATCGACCCCGTCCACCCCCGCCGCCGGCGCCGTGGCCGTGCCGGACAAGCCGGCCCTCGAGGGCCTCGAGGAGAAGCTGACCGCCCGCTGGGCCGACGAGCGCACCTACGCGTTCGACACGCAGACCACCCGCGAACAGGTCTACTCGATCGACACTCCCCCGCCGACCGCCTCCGGCTCGCTGCACGTGGGCCACGTCTTCTCCTACACGCAGACCGACGTGCTCGCCCGCTACCAGCGCATGAACGGCAAGAACGTGTTCTACCCGATGGGCTGGGACGACAACGGCCTGCCCACCGAGCGCCGCGTGCAGAACTACTACGGCGTCCGCTGCGACCCCGCCAAGCCGTACGTGGAGGGCTATCGCCCGCCGGAGAAGCCGGCGAAGAACCAGCGCGACTGGGACGTGATCTCCCGCAGGAACTTCATCGAGCTCTGCGAGGAGCTCGCCGTCGAGGACGAGAAGGTCTTCGAGGACCTCTTCACCCGCCTCGGCCTGTCCGTCGACTGGGACATGACCTACCGGACCATCGACGACGTCTCCCGCGCCGTCTCCCAACGCGCCTTCCTGGCCGGCATCGCCTCGGGCGACGCCTACCTGGCCGAGGCCCCCACCATGTGGGACGTGACCTTCCGCACCGCCGTGGCCCAGGCCGAGCTCGAGGACCGCGAGGTCCCGGGCGCCTACCACCGCTACGCCTTCACGGCTGCGGACGGCGAGCAGGTCTTCATCGAGACCACCCGCCCCGAGCTGCTGGCCTCCTGCTCCGGCCTGGTCGCCCACCCGGACGACGAGCGCTACCAGCACCTGTTCGGCACGACCGTCACCTCCCCGCTGTACGGCGTGGAGGTCGAGGTCTTCCCGCACCCGCTGGCCAAGCCGGACAAGGGCTCCGGCATCGCCATGGTCTGCACCTTCGGCGATCTCAACGACGTCACCTGGTGGCGCGAACTGCAGCTGCCGACCCGCACCCTGATCGGCCGTGACGGCCGCTTCGCCGCCGACACCCCCGAGTGGATCACCACGGACGCCGGCCGACAGGCCTATGCGGACACCGTGGCCGGCCGGACCGTCTTCTCCGCCAAGCAGGGTGTGGTGGACGCCCTCACCGCGGCCGGCCTGCTGGACGGGGAGCCGAAGAAGATCATGCACGCCGTGAACTTCTACGAGAAGGGCGACAAGCCGCTCGAGGTCGTCACCTCCCGCCAGTGGTACATCCGCAACGGCGGCCGCGACGCCGACCGCCGCGCGGAGCTGATCGAGCGTGGCCGCGAGATCTCCTGGCACCCGGAGCACATGCGCCACCGCTACGAGAACTGGGTCGAGGGCCTCAACGGCGACTGGCTCGTCTCCCGCCAGCGCTTCTTCGGGGTGCCGATCCCGGTCTGGTACCCGCTGGATGCGGAGGGTGAGCCCGACTATGAGAACCCGATCCTCCCGGCCGACGAGCAGCTGCCCGTGGACCCGGCCGCCGAGGCCGCCCCGGGCTACGCCGAGGACCAGCGCGACGTCCCCGGCGGCTTCACCGGCGACCCGGACGTCCTGGACACCTGGGCCACCTCCTCCCTGACCCCGCAGATCGTGGGCCGCTGGTCCCGTGACGAGGCGTTCTTCAACAACGTCTTCCCGTTCGATCTGCGCCCGCAGGGCCACGACATCATCCGCACCTGGCTGTTCTCCACCGTGGTGCGCGCCCACGCCCTCAACGGCTCCGTGCCGTGGACGGACACCGCGCTCTCCGGCTGGATCCTCGACCCGGACCGCAAGAAGATGTCCAAGTCCAAGGGCAACGTGGTGGTCCCGACCGACATCCTGGACCAGTTCGGCTCGGACGCCGTCCGCTACTGGGCCGCCTCGGCCCGCCTCGGCGCAGACACCGCCTACGAGGTGGCGCAGATGAAGATCGGCCGCCGCCTGGCCATCAAGCTGCTCAACGCCGCCAAGTTCGTGCTGAACCTGGGCGCCACGCAGGACGCCGTCATCCGCACGGCCGATGACGCCGCGGCCGTCACCAACCCGCTGGACGCCTCCCTGCTGGCGCGCCTGGCGGCCACCGTGGAGCAGGCGACCCGCGCGTTCGAGGCCTATGACTACGCACGGGCCCTCAACGTGACCGAGCAGTTCTTCTGGGCCTTCACGGACGACTACGTGGAGCTCGTGAAGGACCGTGCCTACGGCGGCCACGGCGAGGCCGAGCAGGCCTCTGTGGTGACCACGCTGGCCACCACCCTGGACGCCCTGCTGCGTCTGCTGGCCCCGTTCCAGCCGTTCGCCACCGAGGAGGTGTGGAGCTGGTGGCGCGCCGGCTCCGTGCACACCGCCGCGTGGCCGGGCGCCGCGGACGAGGTGGCGGCCTTGTCCTTCGCCGCCTCCGCCGGTGACGCCGAGGTCCTGCCCACCGTGGCGCAGGTCCTCGGCGGCGTCCGCAAGGCGAAGTCCGAGGCCAAGGTGAAGCAGCGGACCCAGGTGCGCTCCGCCGTGGTGACCGGGCCGGCCGAGTGGCTCGAGAAGCTGCGCGGCGGCCTGGCGGACCTCAAGGCGGCCGGCAACATCGCGGACCTGTCCCTCACGCGGGGCGATGCCGGCGAGTCCGCGCCCCTGACCGTCTCCGACGTGCAGCTGGCACCGGTCGAGGACGACTGATCCCCGCCGCACGTTCCCCGAAGGTGTCTCGGGAGCGCACGCGGCACGACGACGGCCCCGTCGCCCGTCACGGGCGGCGGGGCCGTCGTCACGCTCGTGCTGCGAACCCGAGTCTGCCCTCAGCGTGGGATGTTCGTGGCCCGGATCCGGTAGGGCACAGCACGCGTCGGACAGTCCGCCGCCGGATCGGAGTTCGTCGGGAGGCGGCCCTCCCGGGGGTGTCGTGGTGCACCTCCTGGTCGTGCTCTTGCCGCATGTCGCAGTGCGGTCACCGCGGCGGGGGTGGACACTGAGAGGATGAGACCCACACCCGATCCCGCCCCGGCCGGCCGCCGCGCCTCCGACGCCTCCGCCCGGCGGATGTCCGCCGCCCTCGCCGCCATGGGCGTGCTCCACTTCGTCCGACCCGAACCCTTCGACGGGCTGATCCCGCCGTTCCTGCCCGGCTCGGCCCGCGCGTGGACCCACGGCTCCGGCGTGGCCGAGCTGGCCGTGGCGGGTCTGCTGGCCGTCCCGCGCACCCGGCGCGCGGGCGGACGCGCCGCGCAGGCGCTCTTCCTCGGCGTGTGGCCCGGCAATGCGTGGATGGCCTGGCAGTGGCGACGCCGGCCCTGGCCGGCGCAACTGGTCTCCCTCGGGCGGCTGCCCCTGCAGGTCCCCCTGATCCGCGCGGCCGGCCGGGTGGCGCGCAGCTGACCCCCGCCGCCCCGCGCCCCCGACGACGCCGTCCCCACACCTTCGCGCTGAAGGTGTGGGGCCGGTCTCGTGCGAGCCGGGAGGGCTCAGTCGAACTGCGGATCCGTGGTGCGGGCCCGCTTGATCTCGTAGAAGTACGGGAAGTCGGCCAGGGCGACGGCGCCGTCGAAGATGCGGCCCGCCTCCTCGCCGCGCGGGATGCGGGTCATCACGGGACCGAAGAAGGCCGTGCCGTTGAACGCCACGACGGGCGTGCCGACGTCGTTGCCCACGAGGTCCTCGGCCTCCTTCTGGCTGGCGCGCAGCTGCTCGTCGGCCACGTCGGTGCGGGCGGCGTCCAGGATGTCCGCGTCGTGGCCGAGCTCCTCGAGGGCCTCGGCCACCACGGCCTCGAAGTCCGTGCGGCCCTGCTCGTGGATGCGGGTGCCGACCGCGGTGTACCACGGGCCGAGCGCCTCGGCACCGTACCGCTCGCGCACCTGCACGGCGGCGCGGGCCGGCAGCCAGGCCTTCTCGAGGCGGGCCAGGTACTCGGGGTCCAGGTCGCGGCCCTCGTTCAGGATCGCGAGCGACATGATCTTGAAGACCACCCGCACGTCGCGCACCTTCTGGACCTCCAGGATCCACCGAGAGGTGATCCAGGCGAACGGGCACGTGGCGTCGAAGTAGAAGTCGACGGTGGGCTGCTGCGTGGTGTCGGTCATGCTGTGCTCCTTGCGATCAGGGAGCCGTCTCGGCTCCGGTCGGTCCTGCTGGGCGACGGCGGTCAGGCGCTCCGGCCGCGTCGACGTCGTTCCACCTCGGCCGGGATGAGCGTGGGCTCGGCCTCGCCGCGCACCACGTCCCCGGAGATGACGACCGTGCCCACGTCCGAGCGGGAGGGCAGCTCGAACATCACGGGCTTGAGGACGTTCTCCATGATGGAACGCAGGCCGCGGGCGCCGGTGCCGCGGGCCTCGGCCTGGGCGACGACGGCGTCCAGGGCGTCCTGCTCGAACTCGAGCTCCACGCCGTCCATGAGGAACATCTTCTGGTACTGCTTGAGCAGGGCGTTCTTCGGTTCGGTCAGCACCCGCACGAGCTGTTCGTGCGTGAGGTCCTCGACGGTGGTGATCACGGGCAGGCGGCCGATGAACTCGGGGATGAGGCCGAACTTCAGCAGGTCCTCCGGCCGCACGTCCGCGTAGGTGACGTCCCCCGCGCCCAGGTGGTTCAGGGGCGCGCCGAACCCGATGCCCTTGCGGCCGGCGCGGGAACCGATGATCTCGTCCAGGCCCGCGAACGCGCCCGCCACGATGAACAGCACGTTGGACGTGTCGATCTGCAGGAACTCCTGGTGGGGGTGCTTGCGTCCGCCCTGCGGCGGCACCGACGCCACCGTTCCCTCGAGGATCTTCAGCAGGGCCTGCTGCACGCCCTCGCCGGAGACGTCCCGGGTGATGGAGGGGTTCTCGGACTTCCGCGAGATCTTGTCGATCTCGTCGATGTAGATGATGCCCTGCTCGGCCTTCTTCACGTCGTAGTCCGCGGCCTGGATGAGCTTGAGGAGGATGTTCTCCACGTCCTCGCCCACATAGCCGGCCTCGGTGAGGCTGGTGGCGTCCGCGACCGCGAACGGGACGTTGAGCCGCCGGGCGAGGGTCTGCGCGAGATACGTCTTGCCGGAGCCGGTGGGGCCGACCATGAGGATGTTCGACTTGCCGACCTCGACGTCCGCCAGGTCGTCCCGCTCGGTGAGGCGGTCGGCCAGGTCACCGCTCCGCGCCTGCGGCCCACGCACGCGCTTGTAGTGGTTGTACACGGCGACGGCGAGGGAACGCTTGGCCGCCTCCTGGCCGATCACGAAGCTCTCGAGGTGGTCGAAGATCTCCTGCGGGGTGGGCAGGACGGTCTCGTCCGCCTCCGCCGCCTCGCCGAGCTCCTCCTCGATGATCTCGTTGCACAGCTCGATGCACTCGTCGCAGATGTAGACACCCGGGCCGGCGATGAGCTTGCGCACCTGCTTCTGGCTCTTCCCGCAGAACGAGCATTTCAGCAGGTCAGCGCTCTCTCCGATACGCGCCATGGTGGTACTCCTCGGGGGCCGGGCGGAGACGTCCGCCCCGCGCGGGCGGCGTCGCTGTCAGATTCCGTCCAGCATACGGCCGTGGACGGACACGTTAAGGGACCGGGTCCCCGGTCGGCGTCGAGGGGTCCGGCCGCGCGGCCGGACCCCTCGGCGGGCGTCGTCGGTCAGGCGGACGGGCGGGTGATCTTGCGGGAGGCGAGGACCTCGTCCACAAGGCCGTACTCGAGGGCCTGCTCGGCCGAGAGGAACTTGTCCCGGTCGATGTCCTGCGAGACCTCCTCGGGCGTGCGGTTGGTGAGGGAGGCCAGCGTCTCCTCCATCCACACGCGCATCCGGTTGATCTCCTGGGCGTGGATCTCCAGGTCCGTGGCGGTGCCGCGGTCGCCCTGCATCGCCGGCTGGTGGATCAGCACGCGCGCGTTGGGCAGCGCCAGACGCTTGCCGGGGGCGCCCGCGGCCAGCAGCACGGCCGCGGCGGAGGCGGCCTGGCCCAGGCACACGGTCTGCACCTCGGGCCGGATGAACTGCATGGTGTCGTAGATCGCCGTCATGGCCGTGAACGAGCCGCCCGGCGAGTTGATGTACAGGGTGATGTCACGCTCGGAGTCCATCGCCTCGAGCACGAGCAGCTGGGCCATCACGTCGTCGGCCGACGCGTCGTCCACCTGCGCGCCGAGGAAGACGATGCGGTCCTCGAAGAGCTTGGCGTAGGGGTCCTGACGCTTGAAGCCGTAGGGGGTGCGCTCCTCGAACTGCGGGAGGATGTAGCGCGCGTCCGGCGTGGGCAGGGAGGGCATCCCGGTGGGGAGCCCGGCGGGGAACTGGGTCATTCTTGGTCTCCTGGAGAGGGTCGGGACGGTCCGGGCCGGGCTCAGCCCCGGACGCCGCCGCCGCCGGTCACGGACGCGGCACGGTCGGCGATGTGGTCGATGAAGCCGTACTCGAGGGCCTCCTGCGCGGTGAACCACTTGTCACGCGCGTTGTCCTCGAGGATGGTCTCCACGGACTGGCCGGTCTGCTCGGCGGTCAGCTCCGCCATCACCTGCTTCATGTGCAGGATCAGCTGGGCCTGGATGCGGATGTCCGACTCGGTGCCGCCGATGCCGCCGGAGGGCTGGTGCATCAGCACGCGGGCGTGGGGGGTGGCGTAGCGCTTGCCCTTGGTGCCCGAGGCGAGCAGGAACTGGCCCATGGACGCGGCGAGGCCGGTGGCCACCGTCACGACGTCGTTGGGGATGTACTGCATCGTGTCGTAGATCGCCATGCCCGCGGTGACGGAGCCGCCCGGGGAGTTGATGTACAGGTAGATGTCCTTCTCCGTGTCCTCGGCCGAGAGCAGGAGCAGCTGGGAGCAGATCGCGTTGGCGTTGTCGTCACGGACGTCCTCGCCCAGCCAGACGATGCGCGACTTCAGCAGCTGGGTGTAGAGGAAATCCTCGCGCTGCGCCGGGTCCACCGAACGCATGCTGGGGGTGATGTCGGTCATCACTTCCGCCTTCCTGTCGAGATGTCCACGGGCCCCCCGAACGGCGGCCGCTCGCGCGGACGGACGGGTCCCTGATCGAGTCCGACACTAGCCGGGCGTCCGGGCCAGCGCGCGGGACGCCGTCGGCGTTTCGCTGTTGGCGCAGGTTGTCGCGGGCCCTGCCCGGGGCCGCCCACCGTGACCTCGGGACGACGACGGCGCCCCCGCCGGCGTGGGCGGGGGCGCCGTCGTCGTGGCTCGGCGGGGGTGCGCCCCCACCGGCCGGGATCAGGCCTGCTCGGCCGCCTCGGCGCCCTCTGCCTCGGTCGCCTCGGCCTCAGCGTCGAGGGCCTCCTGGCCGCCCGGGGTCACGAACGCCGTGAGGTCCACGGCCTTGCCGTCGGTGTCGGTGACCTCGGCGTACTCGAGGACCTTGGCCAGGGCCTTGCGGCGGCGGACCTCGCCCATGATCATCGGGATCTGCCCGCCCTGGTCGAGCATCATGGCGAACTGGTTCGGGTCCATGCCGTACTCGGAGGAGGTGGCGATGATGTACTCGATCAGCTCACCCTGGTCGACCGTGACCTCCTCGGCCTCGGCGACCTCGTCCAGGATGATCTCGTTGGCGAACGCCTCGCGGGTGTTCTGCTCGAGCTCGGCACGGTGCTCGGCGGTGTCGTGGTCGTCGCCCGCGGTGTGGCCGCCGGCGGAGAAGTGCTGCTCGACCTGCTCGGCGATGACGCCGTCCGGCACCGGGACCTCGACGAGCTTGGCCAGCTCCTCGAGGACCTTGTCGCGGGCCTCGACGCCCTGGCGGCTCACGGCCTCCTCGGCGGCCTGCTTCTTCAGGTCCTCCTTGAGCTCGGCGATGGTGTCGAACTCGGAGGCCAGCTGAGCGAACTCGTCGTCGGCCTCGGGCAGCTCGCGCTCCTTGACGGCCGTCAGCTCCAGCTTGACCACGGCGGTCTCGCCGTCATGCTCGCCGCCGTTGAGCGTGGTCTCGAAGGTGGCGTCCTCGCCGGCGGACAGGCCGTCGAGGGCCTCGTCGATGCCCTCGAGCATGGTGCCGGCGCCCACCTGGTAGGACAGGCCCTCGGCCTGGTCGACCTGCTCGCCGTCGACCGTGGCGGTCAGGTTCATCGTGACGAAGTCGTCCTGGGCGGCCGGGCGGTCCACGTCCTTGAGGGAGCCGAAGCGCGAGCGCAGGGCGTCGAGGGCCTTCTGCTCGTCCTCCTCGGTGGCCTGGGCGGGCTCCACCGTCACCTTGAGGCCCTTGTAGTCGGGCAGCTCGATGGTCGGGCGCACGTCGAACTCGGCGGTGAAGACCACCGGGCCCTCGGCGTTCTCCGCGTCCGGGGTGGCGGTCACGTCGACCTCGGGGCGGGAGATCGGGGTGAGCTCAGCCTCGGCGATGGCGGCGGAGAACCAGGTGTTCAGACCCTCGTTGACGGCCTGGTCCACGACGACCTCGCGGCCGAAGCGCTGCTCGATCAGACGCGCCGGGATCTTGCCCTGGCGGAAGCCCGGGATCTGCACCTGGTTGGCGATGTCCTTGAACGCCTTGTCCAGGGCGGGCTTCACCTCCTCGAACGGCACCTCGACGGTCAGCTTGACGCGGGTCGGGCTGAGGTTCTCTGCGGTGGACTTGACCACGGATGACTCCTGTTGGTGGTGGTGGATGGTCTTGACGTCGAGTCGGGGTGACAGGATTTGAACCTGCGGCCTCACGCTCCCAAAGCGCGCGCTCTACCAAGCTGAGCTACACCCCGCCGTCGTCCCCGACGCCGGCGGGCTCACGCGGTGGAGGCTCGCCGGACACCCGAGGGACTGCCCGAGGGCAGACTGTGGAATCCTAGCGCGCCGTCTCGCGCCCCGCGAAAAGCCGCGACCGCCGGCCCGTGAAGCCGTCCATCGTGGCGTTGACCCCGAGGACGTCCATCGCGCGGTCGAAGACGGGCGCCGGCAGGGCGCGCAGGGGGGCGATCAGGCCGACGGCGCGCGGCAGCAGCAGACGCGTGCGGCCGGCCTCGACGGCGTCCAACACCTCCTGCGCCACGTGGTGCGGATCCAACACGGGCAGCAGCCAGGGCACCCGGCTGCGCACGCCCGCGAACATCCCCGTGTCGACGTAGAAGGGGCAGACGGCCAGGGAGGTGACGCGGCTGCCGTCCTTGCGCAGCTCCGCGGCGAGGGACTCGGCGAAGCCGACCGCGGCGTGCTTGGTGGCGGAATAGTCCGTCTGACGTGCGACGCCGACCAACCCCGCGGCCGAGGCCACCGTGACCACGGCCCCGCGGTCCCGGGCCCGCATTCCGGGCAGGACCGCCCGGGTCAGCCAGTACGGCGCGAGTGCGTTCACCTCGAAGGTGCGGCGGATGCCCTCCTCCGTGGCGTCCTCGAGGGGCGCGCCTGTCACGACGCCCGCGTTGTTCACGGCGACGTCCACCTCTCCGGCGCCGGCGGCGGCGGCCTCGACGGTGGCCGCATCCGTCACGTCCACGCGCTCGGCCCGGGCGTCCGCGCCCTGAGACCGGATCTCGGCGGCGACGGCCTCAACCCCCTGCAGGTCGAGGTCCCAGACGACCACGCGGCCCGCGCCGCGGTGGGCTGCCCCCAGGGCGATCAGTCGGCCGATGCCGGACGCGCCGCCCGTCACGAGGACGGTCGCGCCGCGCAGAGACAGGGGATGACGGCCGGCGAGGGCGGACGCGGCCCTGCGGAGGGCGGGACGGGAGCCGTGCATCGTGCCTCTTCCCCCACGGCCGACGCGGGCCCGCCGTGATACGGTGTCAGCCGCTGGTCCGCGCCGAGCGCGGCCCCGCGGGGATGTAGCTCAATGGTAGAGCCCCAGTCTTCCAAACTGGCTACGCGGGTTCGATTCCCGTCATCCCCTCCGGACCTCATGAGCCGGGTCATCGTGTGCACACGATGGCCCGGCTCATGACTTTTTCGGGTGGGTCGTCGTCCGCGCCGGTGCCTTGACCGCTGTGCCCGGTCGGGCCTACTACAGGCCTCTCAGCTCTGACAGGTGAGGCAGCGGTAGAGCTTCCGGGCCGCCATCTCCTCCACCACGATCGTCTCGCGCCCGCACACGAGGCAGGCCAGGCCCTGCCGCTGGTACACGTAGTTCGCGTGCTCGGGCCAGGCCGCTTCGGCGGGGATCCCCGGCCGGTGCTCCGGCCGCGTGGTGACGATCCGCCCGAGCCGCACGCCCTCCCGCATGAGCGCGGCGTTGTCCGCCCAGAGGAATGCCAGGTCCGGTGCAGAGACCTCCCGGGCCGGCCGCCACGGGTCGATGCCGGCGCGGAACAGGGCCTCGGCCCGGAAGATGTTGCCGATCCCGCTGACGGCCGCCTGGTCCATCAGCACGACGCCGATCGGCCGCCGTGTCCGCCGGGCGAGGTCGTAGAACGGCGCGGGATCGTCGTCGTTGAGCGGATCCGGGCCGAGACCGGCGACGACATCGGCAGCCTCGGCCCGGGTGAGTGCGCGGCACCGGCTCGCGCCGATCAGGTCGGCCCAGCCGTGCTCGGCGCGCAGTCGCAGCCGGACCGTGGAGGCCGGCGGCGGGGGCTGGACCCAGCCGTCGGCGTCGCGGTCGGGCTCGGCGGCCGGGGCGCCGTCGTCGTGGACCTCCCGCTCGCCGATCCGGCGGGGTGCGCCGATCGAGGACGCGGCCGCGAAGTCCTGATCCCCGCCGAAGGTCCACGCCCCGTACATGCCCAGGTGCACGTGGAGCACGTGGCCGCCGGAGACGTCGGCGAAGAAGTGCTTGCCGTGGGCCCGGGCGCGCTCGAGGACCTGGCCGTCGAGCAGGGCGGCCCCCTCGGCGAAGCGGCCCTGCGGACTCGTGGCGCGGATCCGGCGTCCGCCGAAGACGTCGGTGAACTGGCGCGCGAGACGGTGGACGGAGTGGCCCTCAGGCACTCACATCAGCACCTCTCCGGTGGTCTCGTAGTGCGCGATCTTCGCGATGCGGCGCACGTGGCGCTCGTCCTGGGAGAACGGTTCGGTCAGGAAGGCCTCGATGAGCTCGGTGGCCTCCTCGAGCGAGTGCTGCCGACCGCCGACGGCCACGACGTTCGCGTCGTTGTGCTGGCGGGCCAGCCGCGCCGTGTCCAGGTTCCAGGCCAGGGCGGCGCGGACGCCGACCACCTTGTTGGCGGCGATCTGCTCGCCGTTGCCGGAGCCGCCCAGCACGATGCCGAGCGAGTCGAGTCCCTGCTCGCGGTCGGCGACGACGGCGCGGGCGGCGTTGATGCAGAAGCCCGGGTAGTCGTCCTGCGGGTCGTACTCGGTGGGTCCGTGGTCCACCATCTCGTAGCCGGCGGCGGTGAGGTGCTCCACCAGGTGGGCGGACAGCTCCATGCCGGCGTGGTCGGTGGCGATGTGGACGCGCATGCGCAGACTCCTCCAGAAGGACGACGGTCGGGTGGGGTCAGTCTACGGACGACCCCACCCGGCCTCCTGTTCCCGGGGCGGGCCGGCTCAGATCAGCGCGACCGATCGCTTGGGCTCGCGCACCGGCATGGGCTCGGGATCCTCGCTCGCCGAGGAGAGGAAGCCCTCCCCGGTGAAGTGGCCGTTGCGGGCGCGGAAGTCGTAGGCGTAGTCGGGCCAGATCAGCGTCAACTTGCCAGAGCGGGGGTCCACGTACCAGGAGTGGCAGCCGCCGTCCACGAGCCACACCGAGGTGGCGGCCCGCTCCTGGAGACGGTCCACGTACTCCTCCTGGGCGAGTGCCTCGGGGACCATCGTCCGGATTCCCTCGTGCTCCGCCCGGTCCAGGGCCTCCACGATGTACGCGATCTGCGACTCGATGATGTAGACGATCGAGTTGTGCCCCAGCGAGGTGTTCGGCCCGTTGATGGCGAACAGATTCGGGAATCCCGCCACGGCCGTGGAGTCGAACGCCGCCATGCCGCTGCTCCAGTGATCGGCCAGGGAACGGCCCTCACCGTCGTGGACGCGGTCGGCGAACGGCGGCTGGGCCGCCTCGAAGCCGGTGCAGAGGACGACGACGTCGACCTCGTACCCCTGACCGCTCACGCCGAACAGCCGGCTCCCCTCGACGCGGTCCAGCGCGCTGTCCTCCAAAGTGACGTTGTCCCGGGCCATGGCCGGGTAGTAGTCGTTGGAGACGAGCACACGCTTGCAGCCCGGCAGGTACCGCGGCGTGAGGCGCTCACGGAGCTCGGGGTCCGAGACCGCGGCGGCCAGGTGCCCGAGGGCCTGCGACCGGACATGGTCCAGCGCGGTCGGCACACCGCGGCGCTGGGCATAGCTCGACTCGGCGAACCAGAAGATGTCGTCGCGCTCGCGCTGCATGGTGTGCGGGGCGCGCTCGAACATGCGCCGCACGGCCGCGGAGTACGGCTTGACCACACGGGGGGTGACCCACGCGGGGGTGCGCTGGAAGACGACGAGCTCGGCCGCCGTCGCCGCCAGCTCGGGGATGACCTGGATCGCGGAGGCGCCGGTGCCGACGACGGCGACACGCTTGCCCGTCAGGTCCACCGTGTGGTCCCAGCGGGCGGAGTGGATGACCTCGCCCTCGAAGGCGTCGAGACCGGGAACGTCCGGCAGGCGGGGGTCGGCGAGGTGCCCGGTGCCCGTGATCAGCCAGCGTCCCGTGTAGGCCCCGCGCGGAGTCCGCACCGTCCACCGCTCCGTCTCGGGGTCCCAGTGCGCTTCGAGCATGTCCGCCCCGAGACGCAGGTGCGGGGTGAGGCCTTCGTCCTCGGAGAAGCGCACGAGGTAGTCCTGGATCTCCGGGCCCGGTGTGTAGAAGCCCGACCACTGCGGGTTCGGCGCGAAGGAGAAGCTGTAGAGGTGGCTCGGGACGTCGCACGCGGCG
Organism: Micrococcus sp. TCR-5; assembly: GCF_052220525.1. Taxonomy (NCBI): domain Bacteria; kingdom Bacillati; phylum Actinomycetota; class Actinomycetes; order Micrococcales; family Micrococcaceae; genus Micrococcus; species Micrococcus sp. TCR-5. The sequence continues at coordinate 330,990 of NZ_JBQPDO010000001.1, read as the reverse complement.
CCCGGGTAGGTGTTGTCCCTCCAGGTCCCGCCGACCTGCTGGGCACGGTCCAGGATGAGGAAGTCCTCGCGGCCGTGACGCCGCAGCTGGGCGCCCATGCCGAGGCCGGCGAATCCGGAGCCGATGATGAGGATCTCGGCGGACTCGTCGCGCGGTGCGGGGCGCACGTCGGTGGTGGTGGTCGTGGTGGTGGTCATGGCTGGCCCCTCTCTCAGGCGTGGGTCTCGGGGATGATCGCGCCGGCCGGATGGCGGTCGGGCTCGCGCAGGTGCAGGTCGACGATCTGCATGAGTTCGGCCGGGCGCTCGAGGAAGAAGGCGTGGCCGCTCGTCATGGTCGTCAGCCGCGCGTCGTCGATGATGCCGAGCAGCTCGTACTGGTGATGGGGCGGGACCATGATGTCCTCGGCACAGGAGACGATCAGTGTCCGCGCGGTGACGGCGGAGAGACGGTCGGCGACGTCCACGCGGGCGTTCAGGTCCATCTGCCGGGCGGTGAACTCGTCCGCGGTCAGGGAGGCGAGCGCCCCGTCGAGCATGGCCGGGGTCAGGGAGCGCAGGGCCAGCGGGGACAGGCCGCAGAAGGCCGTGTAACGGGCCAGGGCATCAGGGCTCGTGGCGTACAGGTGCCGCCAGACCTCGTTGCGCAGGCGCTGGTGGACATCCGTCGTCGCCCAGCCGGCCACGAGCACGAGGTTCTCCACACGGCGACCGAGGTCGGCGGCCAGCTGCCCGGCCACGACGGCGCCGAGCGAGTAGCCCAGCAGGTCGAACGCGGCGTCGGGGCCGAGGAGCTCGTCGACGGCGGCCCGCACCTGGCCGACCAGCAGGTCGACGGTCAGGTCCGCGGCGGGGTCGGCCGGCGGTGCCCAGTCGACGGCGATGACGCGCGTCCGCGTGGCCATCATCGGGAACAGGTGGCCGAAGTGCGAGGCGGTCGTCCCACCCGTGCCGTGGACCAGCACGAGAGGCCGGTCGAGCTCCCCGGGTGTCACCGAGTCGTGGCAGGTGACGGAGGCACCGTCCACGCTGACGGTGCGCGTGACGGTCGATGCGGTCAGTGGCATGGGGCTCCTTCTTGAAACCGATATGTGGACTATGGGGCCCGACACCTGCGATGTGACGCGCCCTACATTCCCCATCATGGCGCGTGTATTTCTCAGAATGCAAGCAGGCGCGTCAGTCATTTAGTCCATCAGATGGAACTGGCTCCGACGCCGGAGCTGCGGCACGATGGACCGGTGACCCCTATGACCCCACCCACCGGCGTCCTGCCCCGTGCCGCCCTCGTGATGCGCCTGCTGCACGAGGCCGGACCCGCCGGCCTGCGGCTGAGCCAGCTCGTCCAGCGGACGGGTCTGCCCCAGCCCACCGCCCATCGACTGCTGGCCGACCTGGCGGAGCAGGGTGCCGTGACCCGGCGCGGGGCCGCCTATGCGCTCGGTGATCGGTGGGGCCCGGTCGGGTTCGAACCGGTGACGCCGCGGTGCCTGATCGAACGCGAGGCCAGCCGGGCCGTGGTCCAGGCCGCCGCGGACGAGCTGGGGGACACGGTCTACCTGGCGGCACGGGCTGCGGGCGGAGTGGCCTACCTCCTGCGATGCGACGGCGACTCCCCCGTGCGCGTCTTCACCGTGGAGGTCGGCGAGGTCAAGAGGCTTGCCGCCGGGTACGCCGGCATCGCGCTCCTGGCCGCCCTGCCGCCCGAGCGCCGGCGAGCGGAGGTGGACGCGGTCGTCGCCCGGCCTCCCCGCCGCTGGAACCTGACGGATGACGGGGCCCTGCACGACCTGCTGGACACCCTGCTGCGTCAGATGGACGAGCAGGGGTGGTGCGGCGGTGTGCCGGTCGTGCCCGGGGTGGCCGGAGTCGCCTGTGGCGTCCCGGCGCGGATGGGAAGCATCCCCCAGGTGTCCCTCACGGCCTCGGCGGCCGAGCAGCGGATGCCACCGGCACGCGTGCCCGAGGTGGCTGAGGTGCTGCGTGCGGCGGCGACCCGACTGGCCGAGATCGGGGGCTGAGCACGCCGGCCGGCCCGCCCTGACGCGGCCGTCCACGACGCCCGGGCCAGGTGGCACACTGGGGAGCACCGTGCCATGGCCCCCATCACAGGCGCCCGGCCGTGCCGCATCCACCCGACCCCAGGAGGAGTCCGACCGTGACCACCGCCGCCGCCATGAACATCACCCGCGAAGAGGCCGCCGCGCGCGCGGCCGCCCTCACCGTGGACGCGTACGAAGTGAGCCTGGACCTCACCCGCGGAGCGGAGCACTTCCACACGGCCACCACCGTGACGTTCGCGGCCACGCAGGACGCGGTGGGCACCCACACGTGGATCGACTTCGTGGCGGAGCAGGCTCCCACGGTGACCCTCAACGGCGAGGCGCTGGACGTGGCGGACTTCGACGGCGCCCGACTGCGGATCGGCCCGCTGGCGGCGCAGAACACCCTCGTGGTCGACGGGCTCGGGGACTACAGCAACACCGGCGAGGGCCTGCACCGGTTCGTGGACCCCGTGGACCAGGAGGTCTACCTCTACACCCAGTTCGAGGTGCCGGACTCCCGCCGCATGTTCGCGGTGTTCGAGCAGCCCGACCTCAAGGCCGCCTTCCGCTTCACGGTGACCGCGCCGGCGCACTGGGCCGTGGTGTCCAACCAGCCGGAGGCCTCCCGCCGCACCCTTGGCGTCGTGGCGAACGAGGAGAACCCGCAGGGCGTGGACGCCGCGGTCTGGGAGTTCACCCCCACCCCGCGCATCTCCTCCTACATCACCGCGCTCGTCGCCGGCCCGTACGCCTCCGTGCACTCGGAGCTGACCAGCGCCGACGGCCGCACGATCCCCCTCGGCGTCTACTGCCGCGCGTCGCTGGTGGAGCACCTGGACGCGGAGAACGTCTTCGAGCTCACCCGCCAGGGCTTCGAGTTCTTCGAGGCCCAGTACGGCCACGCCTACCCGTTCGAGAAGTACGACCAGCTGTTCGTGCCCGAGTTCAACGCCGGCGCCATGGAGAACGCCGGCTGCGTGACCTTCCTCGAGTCGTACGTCTTCCGCGGGACCGTGCCGGAGGCGCTGATCGAGCGCCGCGCCATCACGATCCTCCACGAGCTCGCCCACATGTGGTTCGGCGACCTGGTCACCATGCGCTGGTGGAACGACCTGTGGCTCAACGAGTCCTTCGCCGAGTTCATGTCCACGCTCGCCGCCGCCGAGAACACGCAGTACACCGGCGCCTGGACCACCTTCTCCTCCATGGAGAAGAACTGGGCCTACCGCCAGGACCAGCTCTCCTCCACGCACCCCATCAAGGCCCGGATCCGCGACCTCGACGACGTGCTCGTCAACTTCGACGGCATCACCTACGCCAAGGGCGCCTCCGTGCTCCGCCAGCTCGTGGCCTGGGTGGGCCAGGAGAACTTCATGGCCGGCGTCCGCGCGTACATCGCCCAGCACGCGTGGGGCAACACCGAGCTGCCGGACCTCATGTCCGAGCTCGAGGCCGCGTCCGGCCGAGACCTGTCCGAGTGGACCCGCCTGTGGCTCGAGACCTCGGGCGTGAACACGCTGCGCACGGAGGTGGAGACGGATGAGGCCGGCACCATCACCGCGCTGCGCCTGCGCCAGAGCGCCCCGGACGGCTCGCCGTCGGCGCCCGGCGACGACGTGCTCCGCCCCCACCGCCTGGCCGTGGGCTTCTACGACGTGGACGAGGCCACGGGCCGCCTGACCCGCACCGAGCGCTTCGAGCTCGACGTGGCCGGGGAGGTGACCGAGGTCGCCGAGGCCGCCGGCCGCCGTCGTCCCGCCGTGATCCTGCCCAACGACGACGACCTGGCCTACGCCAAGCTGCGCCTCGACGACGCCTCGTGGGAGGCCGCGTCCACCCGTCTGAAGGATGTGGACGGCTCCCTGGCGCGCACGCTGCTGTGGGGGGCGGCCTGGGACACCGTGCGCGACGGTGAGGCCTCCGCCGCCTGGTTCGTCGACCTCGTCCTCGCCAACGTCGGCCACGAGCGGGACTCGTCCGTGGTGCAGACGCTGCTGCGCCAGCTCGCGACGGCGATCGGCCTGTACCTGCCCGAGGACCAGGCCGAGGCCGTACGGGTCGCGGCGGCCGACCGTCTGTGGGGCCTCGTCGCGGAGGCCGAGGACGGCTCGGACAACCAGCTGCAGTTCGTCAAGGCGTTCGCCCTGCACGCCCGCACCACGGCGCAGCTGGACCGCCTGGCCGCCCTCGTCGACGGCACCTGCACCGTGCCCGGGCTGGACCTCACCACGGACCTGCGCTGGGAGCTGCTCACCGCGCTGGTGGCGGCCGGCCGCGCCGGGGAGGCCGAGATCGCCGAGGCCGAGCGCGCCGACGCGACCGCCACGGGCGCGCTCGCCGCGATCCAGGCCCGGGCCGCCGTGCCGACGGCCGAGGCCAAGCGCGCGGCCTGGGACCGGGTGATGGCCGGCGAGCTGTCCAACACGGAGCAGCGCCAGGCCCTGATCGGGTTCGCCCGGGCCCACGACGCCGCGCTGATCGCGCCCTTCGCGGACGCCTACTTCGAGGGCGTCGAGGCGATGTGGGACTCCCGTTCTCACGAGATGGCCGAGACCGCCGCGACGCTGGGCTACCCGACCGCCCAGGTCACCCCGGAGATCGCCGACCGCGCCACCGCCCTGTCCGAGCGGCTGGCCGACACCCGCGCGGGGCTGTCCCGCGTCCTCGCCGAGGGCCGGGACGAGACGGTCCGCGCCCTGGCCGCGCGCGAGCACGCGACGACGCACGTGCGTCAGGTCCACGCCGGGGCCTGAACCGGGCGGGGGCTGGTGGGCATTCCACGGAAGATGCCCTCCAGCACCGCCCCCGCCGCCGTCGAGGCGCGGGCTGGCTAGGCTGGAACCCATGAAGCACACCTTCTCCCTGCGCACCGAGTGGACGGGCGACCGCGGCTCGGGCACCTCCGGCGTCCGCGACTACGACCGCTCCGTGGTGATCCAGGACGCCGCCGTCGGCGAGATCCAGGCCTCGGCCGCCCGCCCCTTCCGCGGCGACGACTCGAAGTGGAACCCGGAGACCCTCCTGCTCGGCGCGCTCGCCGAGTGTCACGTGCTCTCCTACCTGCACGTCGCGGCGACCTCCGGGGTCGTGGTCACGGGGATGACGTGCGGGGTCGAGGGCGAGCTCGAGGTGGACGGCGACGGCGCCGGGCGGTTCATCGCGATCACGCTGCGGCCCGAGGTCACGCTGCAGGACGAGGCCGACCGGGAGCGGGCCGAGGCCCTCCACGCCGAGGCGCACCGGCTGTGCTTCATCGCGAACTCGCTCTCGGCCCCGGTCACCATCGAGCCGGTCCGCCCCGAGGCCGTGCCCACCGGCACGCCGACGCTGCCTGACCACTCCGCGCGCCTGGGCGCCCCCCTGGCGGTGCTGCGGCCGCGCGTCGCCAAGGGCCCGTCCCGGGTGACGGGCCTGGCGGAGCGGCCCACCGAGGTCGAGCCGGTGATGCAGGAGGGCACCCCCGCCCCGGTGGAGCAGGTGCGCGCCCGCGACGCCGCGGCGGGCCCCGCCGGTGCAACCCCGGGGACCCCGGCCGCGCCCGGTCAGGCCACCAGCTTCTACGCCGCCGTCGGCGGCCGCCCGACCTTCGACCGGCTGACCGCCGAGTTCTACGCCCGCGTGCGCGAGGACGAGATCCTCGCCCCGATGTATCCGCAGGACGACTTCGAGGGCGCCCAGCGCCGGCTGCTCATGTTCCTGGAGCAGTACTGGGGCGGACCGCGGACGTACTCCGAGGAGCGCGGCCACCCCCGCCTGCGCATGCGACACGCCCCGTACCGGATCGATCCGGCCGCGCGCGACGCCTGGCTGCGGCATATGCGCGCCGCCGTCGACACGCTGGAGCTGTCACCGCTGCACGAGGCCGAACTCTGGGACTACCTGGAGCGGGCCGCCCACTCCCTGCAGAACTCGGCCTGACCGGCCCGCGGGCCGCGCCCCGACATGGGGGCGCGCGCTCACACCGCCATGGCGGGGCGGCCCAGCACGAAGCCGCCGGGGGTGTCCAGGCGCGTCCACGGCCCCGCCGTGCTGAGCCGGGCGCGGCCGCCGGGCCGCAGGAAGCCCAGCGCGTGCGCGCCGAAGGCCATGCCCGCCGGGAACTGCAGCGCCTCGCCCCCGAGCAGGGGCCCCCACATCTGCGCCCGGACCCTGCGGACCAGCGCCTCCCCCGGGTTCTCGGGCAGGGCGTCCCGCACGGCGTCCGCGCCGCGCGTGGCCACCTCGGCCAGCTCCTCGTCGGCGACCTCGGCCACGGGCGTCCAGCCGCCGCGCGGCGGGGTCAGCGCGGTCCAGGTGACGTGCTCGCGGCCCGGCGGCACGGCGAACGCCAGGTCGACGGGGTCCTGGCCGCGCATCCGGGCGGTCCGCTCGGTGACGGATCCCAGGGCGACGACGGCGTCCAGGTCCGCCACGCCGTCGGCGGTCGCCAGGGGCACGGTGCGCAGCCCCAGGACGACGGGCACCCCGTCTCCGAGCCCGGCCGGCTGCAGCACGGAGACCCACTGGGCGAGCATCGGGGTGCGGGAGCGCCCCGCCGCAGGCACGACGTGCAGGCGCATCCCCGTGTCGGCGACGCGACGGGCGCGGGTGGCCAGCTGCTCGAGGTCCCGCACAGCGCGGTCGTCGACGAAGCGGAGGACTGGTGCGGCGGCGGAGTGCTCGGTCATGCAAGCATTGTCCCAGGTCCGTCGCGTCCCGGGCCGCCCCGCCGTCGCGGGGTCCATCCACGTCGAAGGAGCCGTTCGTGCCGCAGCGCCATCCCCGTCCCCGCCCCGGTCGCGCACCGGCCCGCCCGGCCTCGGCCCCGAAGGACCCCACCGACGTGCTGCGCGGGATCCTGGAGCTGACGCCGGCCGCGCCGGACCCGGTGACGGGTCAGGTCCGCTTCACGGGCACGACCCCCCGCCAGACGAACGGCCGGGTGTTCGGCGGCCAGGTGCTCGCCCAGGCGCTGGCGGCCGCCTCCCGCACGGTGCCGGCCGCCCGCCCCGCCCACTCGCTCCACGGCTACTTCATCCGCCCCGGGGACGCGCTGCAGCCCATCACGTTCACCGTCGAGACGCTGCGGGACGGCCGCTCCTTCTCCGTCCGCCGGGTGCTGGCCTCCCAGAACGAGAAGGCCATCCTCGCCCTGACCTGCTCCTTCCAGGAGCCCGCCGGCAGCGCGCTGGACCACCAGGTGGCCATGCCGGAGGGAGTGCCCCGGCCCGAGGACCTGCCCACGACGGCGGACGTGCTGGGCGGCATCAACCACCCCGTGGCCCAGGAGTGGGCCTGGTCCCGACCGTTCGACATCCGCCACGTCACCCCGGCCATCTATGTGGACCCGGCCGCGGAGACCGAGAACCGCAACATGGTGTGGATGAAGACCTTCACGCCCCTGGCGGACGACCCCGCGCTGCACCTGGCGGCGCTCACCTACGCCTCGGACTACACGCTCCTCGAGCCGATCCTGCGGCAGCACGGCGTGGCCTGGATCCAGCCCGGCATGTCCGCGGCCTCCCTCGACCACGCGATGTGGTTCCACCGGCCCGCCCGCGTCGACCAGTGGCTGCTCTACGTCCAAGACTCCCCCAGCGCCCAGGGCGCGCGCGGCCTCGGCACGGGCGCCGTGTTCACCGAGGACGGGACGCTCGTGGCCACGGTCGCCCAGGAGGGCATGGTCCGCCTGCCCGAGGGGGCCGCCGCCCGGCGGGCGCGGGTTCGTGGCGCGGCCCAGCGCATGGCCATGCGGACGGTGCTGCGCCGCAGCTGGCGGCGCTGACCCGGCGGTTCCACGGGGGTGAGGCTGCCGATCGGGCCCTGCCACGGGTGAGGCGGCTCGACGTCCGCGCCGCGCGCGGGCCGTTCATGGCGGCCGATGTGCACTCGTCCCGGCACGACGACGGCCCGTCGCGATCACGTGATCGCGGCGGGCCGTCGTCGGCGCGGCGCCCGGGGGCGCGTCGGCTCAGTCGCGCGTGAGCTTGCGGTGCGTCATCCGGTGCGGGCGGGCGGCCTCGGGGCCGAGCCGATCGACCTTGTTGGCCTCGTAGGACTCGAAGTTGCCCTCGTACCAGTACCAGTTGGCCGGGTCCTCCGCGGTGCCCTCGTAGGCCAGCATGTGGGTGGCCACGCGGTCCAGGAACCAGCGGTCGTGCGAGACGACGACGGCGCAGCCCGGGAACTCGAGCAGCGCGTTCTCGAGGGAGGTCAGGGTCTCCACGTCGAGGTCGTTGGTGGGCTCGTCGAGGAGCAGCAGGTTGCCGCCCTCCTTGAGGGTCAGGGCCAGGTTCAGGCGGTTGCGCTCACCGCCGGAGAGCACGCCGGCCTTCTTCTGCTGGTCCGGGCCCTTGAAGCCGAACGCGGACACGTAGGCGCGCGAGGGCATCTCGACGTTGCCGACCTTGATGTAGTCCAGGCCGTCCGAGACGACCTCCCACAGCGACTTCTCGGGGTCGATGTTGGAGCGAGACTGGTCCACGTACGAGATCTTCACGGTCTCGCCGATCTTCAGCTCACCGCCGTCCAGGGGCTCGAGGCCGACGATGGTCTTGAACAGGGTGGTCTTGCCGACGCCGTTCGGGCCGATCACGCCGACGATGCCGTTGCGGGGCAGGGAGAAGGACAGGCCGTCGATGAGGACGCGGTCCCCGAAGCCCTTCTTCAGGTCCTTGGCCTCGATCACGACGGTGCCCAGCCGCGGGCCCGGCGGGATCTGGATCTCCTCGAAGTCCAGCTTGCGGGTCTTCTCGGCCTCGGCCGCCATCTCCTCGTAGCGGGCCAGGCGGGCCTTGGACTTCGCCTGACGGCCCTGCGTGTTGGAGCGGACCCAGTCGAGCTCCTCGGCCAGGCGCTTGGCGAGCTTGGCGTCCTTCTTGCCCTGCACCTCGAGGCGGGCACGCTTGGTCTCCAGGTAGGTGGAGTAGTTGCCCTCGTACGGGTAGAGGCGGCCGCGGTCGACCTCCGCGATCCACTCCGCGACGTGGTCGAGGAAGTACCGGTCGTGGGTGACGGCGATGACGGCGCCCGGGTAGGAGGCCAGGTGCTGCTCGAGCCACAGCACGGACTCGGCGTCCAGGTGGTTGGTGGGCTCGTCGAGCAGGAGCAGGTCGGGCTTCTCCAGCAGCAGCTTGCACAGTGCGACGCGCCGCTTCTCGCCGCCGGAGAGGTTCGTGACCGGCTCGTCCCCCGGGGGCGTGCGCAGGGCGTCCATCGCCTGCTCGAGCTGGGAGTCGATGTCCCACGCGTCCGCGGCGTCGATGGCGGACTGCAGCTCGCCCATCTCCCCCATGAGGGCGTCGAAGTCCGCGTCCGGGTTCGCCATCTCCTCGGAGATCTGGTTGTAGCGCTGGATCTTGCCGTAGATCTCGCCGACGCCCTCCTGGACGTTCTCGAGCACCGTCTTGGACTCGTCCAGCTTGGGCTCCTGCATCAGGATGCCCACCGAGTAGCCGGGAGAGAGCCGCGCCTCGCCGTTCGAGGGCTCGTCCAGCCCGGCCATGATCTTCAGGATCGTCGACTTGCCGGCGCCGTTGGGGCCGACCATGCCGATCTTCGCCCCGGGGTAGAACGACATGGTGACGTCGTCCAGGATCAGTTTGTCGCCCACCTTCTTGCGGGCCTTGACCATCGTGTAGATGAATTCCGCCATGCGGCCCAGGCTAGTCGGTGGCCGCGGGATTCCACTCATCGTGCCGATCCCGCGACCACCGAGCCCGCTCCCCCTCCGTGCTCCGTGCCGCCCCGTGGTCAGGCGACGCCGGCCGCCGCCGGCTCGCGCCCGGGGGCGCCCGCGTCCGACTCGTCCGGGCCGGGCGAGGCCGGGGCGTCGCCACCCTGGAACCCGTCCGGCAGGCCCGCGCTGAACCCGTCGCCGACCGCGCCGGCCCGCCCGCCCGACGCGTCGTCGTCGCGCGGGGCCGACTCGGGGCGCGGCACGGCCGCGCGCTGGCTGCGCTGGAACGCCGCCGAGCCGAAGCCCAGGTCCAGCCCGACGGCGTCCGCCACCACGTCCACGGACGTGCCGGAGCGCTCGCCCGAGGACCAGTCGCGGACCCGGAGTCGACCGGTGACGATCACGGGGTTGCCCTTCTTCACGGACTGGGCGGTGTTCGAGCCGAGCTGGCCGAACGCCGAGATGCTGTACCAGTTGGTGTGGGCGTCCACCCACTCGGCGGTCTCGCGGTCGAAGCGCCGCTCGGTGGTGGCCAGGCGGAAGCCGGTCACGGCGGCCCCCGATGCGGTGTGGCGGGTGGCGGGGTCCGTGGCCACGAAGCCGCGCACGGTGATGAGGTCCTGCATGGTGTGCCTCCTGGGCTGGGCCCCGGTGGGCGCCGGGGCGAGTCGTCGGCGCATCGGCTGATCCGCCATGGCCAGACAACCCCACCGCGGGGCACCCCGGCAGGATCGGGGCCGGTCTGGGGACGCGCGGAGGTCCCCGGGCGACTGTGCAGGAGCCGACGGCGCCGCGGCCGGCGGCCGTTAGACTGACACGGCCCAGCCCCAGTAGCTCAGCTGGACAGAGCAGCGGCCTTCTAATCCGCCGGTCGGGGGTTCGAATCCCTCCTGGGGCACCCAGACCAGGGGCGGAGCCGTCCGAGCACGCCCGACGACCGCCCGAAGGAGACCGTCCTGGACCGTCTGCGCTCCTGGCTCCGCGCCCCGCGACCCGCCGTCCCCGAGGTCCGTGTGACCCGTCGCGAGGGCGTCCAGCTGGCCGCCCTGCTCGTCGCGGCCGCGGCCCTGTACGTGACGCACTCCTTCCTCCGGTACGCCACCTACGAGGCCAAGGGCTACGACCTGGGCATCTTCGACCAGGTGGTGCGGCAGTACGCGCTGTTCAACGCCCCCCTCAGCTCCGTCAAGGGCGTGGACTTCCACATCCTCGGCGACCACTTCCACCCGATCCTCGCGCTGCTGGCGCCCTTCTACTGGGTATGGCCGGACCCCCGCATGCTCGGCGTGGTCATGGCGCTGGCCCTCGCCGCGTCCGCCGTGCCGGTGTACCTGTTCGCCCGTCGTCGCGCGGGACACGGGGTGGCCCTGGCCGCCGTCGCCGCCCTGCTGCTCTCCTGGCCCTTCCAGGCGATGGTGAACTGGGACTTCCACGAGGTCACCCTCGGCGTGCCGATCCTCGCCTGGCTCGTGTGGGCCCTGGACGGGCAGCGGGCGTGGCTCGCCACCGGCCTGGCGGCGCTGCTGCTCACGGTCCGAGAGGACATGGGCGTGACCCTGCTGGCCGTGGCCCTGGTGATGGCGATCCGTCGCTTCTGGCCGCAGGCCGCGGTCACCGCCGTGCTGGGCGTGCTCGGCTACTGGTTCGCCACGTCCGTGGTGATCCCCCACTACTCCCCCACCGGCGCGTTCGGCTACTGGCAGTTCACCGCCCTGGGCCCGGACATGCGCAGTTCGGTCCTGTTCCTGCTGACCCAGCCGTGGAACGCCGTCGCGGTGCTGTTCGACCACCCGCTGAAGGTGGCCCTCTGGCTCCTGCACTTCGTCCCGCTGCTGTTCCTGCCGGTCCTGAGCCCGCTCACGCTGATGGCCCTGCCGATCCTGCTCTCGCGGCTGTTCAACGACCGCCTCAACGTGTGGGCCCCCGTGTACCAGTACGACGCGATCCTCGCCCCGCTGCTGCTCATGGCCGCGCTCGAGGCGGCCCACCGGCTGGCCGGACGCCGGGACACGCTGCGCCGGCTGCCCGCCGTCCTCGTCTCCGCGGCACTGGCCGCCGGTCTGATCGGCACCGCGTTCTTCCCGCAGGTGTACCCGCTGCACCGCACGATCGCCGGCGACATGACGATGACGCAGCACGCCCGCGACCTCGACCACGCGGTCGGGCTGATCCCGGACGGGGTGTGCGTCGAGGCCGCCGACAACGCCGTGCCGCACCTGACGGCCCGCACCCACGTCGGGCTGCACGGGGACATCGGCGACGAGCTGGCCACGTGGATGATCGTGGACACCTCGGTGCCCGAGCTCGGCGGCTGGGACCCCCTCACCCCGGAGCAGGCGCTGGCCCGCGCCGAGCGGCTCGGCTTCGAGCGGGTCTGGTCCGCGGGCGACGTCGTCGTCCTGCACCACCCGGACCGCGCGGTCTCGCCCACCTGCACGACGTACCTCGAGCACCGCTGAGCGGAACCCCACGGCGCCGGCGGACCCGCTCCGCCGTCAGCGGCCCGCGGACTCGCCGAGTGGCTGCAGGCCGAGTCCGGCCGGGGGCAGGAGCAGTCGGTCACGGGCACCGGTGAAGACGCCGGCGTGCGGGTCCTCGGCCACCCCCGGGGCGATCTCGGGGGCCCCCTGGTCGAGTGCGGTGCGGCGCACCGGGTCGCGGACGGGGTCCAGGATGTCCTTGACCACCGTGGTCATGAGCCACACGAGGGCGACGATGTGCGCCACGATCCCCGAGGCATACCAGGCGGTGATCCACCAGGCGCCGCCGGCGAACGCCCCGTCGGAGGTGATGCGCGCCGACTCCATCCACACCCCGCCCCAGTGGTAGACCTCCACGGCCTGCCAGATCCAGAACGCGCGCCACCGCGGCGTCGCGAGGACCACGAGCGGGATCAGCCACATCACGAACTGCGGCGAGTACACCTTCCCCCACAGGATGAAGGACGCCACGATCAGGAAGCACAGCTGGGCCATGCGCGGACGGTGCCGCGCCGCGAGGGCGAGGTAGGCGATCCCCACGCAGCACACCAGGAACAGGCCGTTCTGAAGCGTCGTGAACGTCTCCCCGGACCATCCTGTCCAGGCCAGCGCCAGCCAGGTCGAGGAGAAGGAGACCGCGCGGTCCCCCGAGAACGTGTAGAAGCGCGACCACTGGTCGAACGCCGTCAGCATGAACGGGAGGTTCACCGCGAGCCAGGCCGCGGCCCCGGCCAGGGCCGCCTTCACGAACCCGGCCCAGCGGCCCGTGCGCAGCGCCAGCACGAAGATCGCGCCGAAGAAGAACAGCGGGTAGAGCTTCGTGGCGGTGCCGAGCCCGATGAGCAGGCCGGCGAGGGTCGGACGGCCCGCCGTCCACGCCCACAGGGCCAGGGCGGCCAGCATCACGGCCCACAGGTCCCAGTTGAGCATCGAGGTCAGGATGATCCCCGGGGCCAGGGCCACGAGCAGGGCGTCCCGGGAGCGACCGCGCGCGGTGTACGCGGTCGCGACGACCAGCACGATCCAGCACAGCACCACGCCGATCGCGTTCACGTCGAAGTAGGTCACGGTGCGCTCGTGCAGGTCGCCGGAGGCGGGCACGAGCCACATGGTCACACCCGCGACCACGGCCAGCAACGCCGGGTACTCCATCCACTGCTCGGGCGGCAGCGGCGTGTAGAAGGGGAAGTGGCCGTCCGAGAGGCCCCGCGTGGGGAACAGCTGGGCGAAGTCCGAATAGCACATGTGCGCGTGCACGCCGGGGGCCGCCCAGCCGTTCACGCGGCACCACTGCTTGGTCAGCACGCCGACGGCGGCGGCCACCACGGTCAGGCCGACGAGCAGGCCGACCCAGCGGCCGCTCGGACGGGACGGGGCGGGACTGCGGGGGTGGGAGGTCACGGTCTCTCCTGGGGGATGCGGGTGGACGAGGAGGCGGGGTGCGCGGCGGTCGACGGCGGCCCGTCGGGCGGCGCGTCCGGCGGCACGCCCGCCTCCGGAGGCGTCGGCGACGCCGCCGCGGCCCGCGGCTCGACCACCTCCAGGGGAGGACGCCGCCGCCCGGGGAACAGGGGCGCGGTGACGGGATCGCGGTGGATGATCCATCCGATCCCCGCGAGCATCAGGACCAGGGTGAACACGCGGACGGCCAGGACCGGCAGCCACTGCGCCACGGAGAGCTGGTCCACCACGCCGACGCCGGTGAGCAACAGGACCGCGAGCGCGGTGACCCACCCGAGCCAGCGGGGATGGTCGGCGCCCCACGGCAGCGGGCGGAGGGCGCACGCCAGCAGCGGCAGGACCCAGAGCAGGTACCACGGCTGGACGATCGGGGCGGTGGCGACGGCCACCACGAGCACGGCCGCCGCGCTGAACACCGGGTCCAGGGGCCGGCGGCGCAGGGCCAGCCAGGCCGTGAAGCCGAGGGCCGACACCGTCATCGCGGTGTAGAAGGCCGCGGCCACGTCGCGCGCCCCCAGGGGCGTCACGGCTTCGACGACCGCGCCGAGCAGCAGGCCGAGCAGGCCCACGGGGGCATACGGGAACGCCGCGTCCCCGCTCGTGAGCATGGCCGGGACCCAGCCGAACCAGAGGCCGGAGCCGGCGCCGAGGATCGTGAGGACGGCCAGGGAGATCACCGCCGTCGTGAACCACGGGCCGAGCCGGTCCCGCCGGCGCAGGCGCGGATCGGCCGCGCGGAACCGGGCCCAGCCGGTGGGCAGGAGCAGGGCCACGAAGGGCAGCACCAAAGCTGTCAGGGGCTTGATCGCAACGGACAGGGCGATCAGCACGATCCCCCACAGCGCATGCACGCGGCGGCGGGGCGGGCGGACCATGAGCAGGATGCCCGCGAGCATCAGCCCCGACATCAGCGCGTCGTTGTGGGCGCCGGCGATCATGTAGAGCAGGAACAGTGGGTTCGCCACGGCCACCCACGTGGCCCACACCCCGCATCGGCCCGCGACGGCGGCCAGCCGCGGCACCGCCCACAGGCACAGCGCCAGGCCCGCGAGCGCCAGGAGCCGGAACGCCGTGACGGAGAGCTCGATGTTGCCGCCCGTGGCCCGCCACGTCGTCTCGGCGAACAGCAGGAACAGCGGCCCGTAGGGGGACGGGGACTCGGCCCAGATGGAGTCCGCTCCCTGCATGAACCAGCCGGGCAGGGCGGACACGCCCTGGGAATACGGGTCGAGACCCGACGCGAGGAGCCGGCCCTGCTGGAGGTAGGAGAACACATCGCGGGAGAAGATCGGCAGCGCGAGCATCAGCGGGGCGGACCACCACCAGGCGGCCCGGGCCACCAGGCGGCCGTGCTCCTCCCAGCGGCCCCGCAGCGCGCGCCCCAGCTCGAGCCAGGATCGGACGAGGAGCAGCGAGCCGGCGGCCAGCAGCACGGTGCTGAGCAGCACGCCGGGAAGGTAGACCCGCAGCGGGTTGAGCAGGGTGGTGCCGGAGAACACCGAGTCGGGCGTCATCGGCAGCCACCCCACGCCCCAGGAGCCCACCGTGATGAGCACGGACGCCCACGTGCCCCGGCGGACGGCCGCCTCCGGCTCGGGCTGCGCCGCCACGCGGCTCGGACGGGGCCCTCGGGCGCCGGTCGTCGCGGGGGCGGCGGGCCTCACTCCCCCGGCTCCACGGGTCGAGGGGCGCCACGGAGCCGGGCCAGGCCGGCGCGCACGGCGGGGCGCACGTGCCAGTGGTCCTTCACGAACCGGCTGGTGCGGCGGTCCACGACGAGGATCCACAGCAGACACACGGCGGAGACGATCAGGGACACGGCCTTGACCTGGTCCGCGATGTCCAGGAACTGCCAGGTGAAGAGCTGGTCCGACGCGCCGAACGCCAGGAAGTAGCCGACCGTGAACACGACCCACTTGATCTGCCAGTTGTCCCGGATGCCGATCACGGCGAAGAACGGGAGCAGCCACAACAGGTACCAGGGCTGGATGATGGGCGAGAGGATCACCAGCGCGGTGAACGCCCAGGTCATGCGCGTCATCACGCGGTCCTGGCGGCCGAGGAACATCAGGGCCAGCACGATGAGCACCGAGAGCACGCGTCCGGCGGTCTTGTACACCCCCTCGACGGCCTGCACGTCCGCCCCCTGCCCGAGGAGCTCGCTCGCCCCCACCGTGATGAGGGACAGCATGCCGATCGGCCCCCACGGCACGGTGCCCGTGCCCGTGCCGACCATCACGGCCACCCAGCCGAAGCCGAAGCCGTTGAGCACGCCCACCAGGGCCATGAGGCCGAAGGAGATCCCGGCGGTGAGGGCCCAGAAGGCGAACCGGCGCGGCCATCGGGCCGTCGGGCCGGCCCACAGCAGGCCGATGAACGGGAGCAGCACGAGGGTGATGGGCTTGATGCCCAGGGATAGGGTGACCAGCACGACGCCGGCCACCCCCCACGCGACGGACTGCCCGGGCCGCTGGGGGCGGAGCGGATGCCCGGCGCGCAGCGCGCACCACGTGCCGGCCAGGGCGAGGCCGACCATGAGGGCGTCGTTGTGCCCGGACGCGACGAAGCTGATGGTGAAGAGCGGGTTGGCGACGCTGATCCACTGCGCCCACGCATCGTTGACGCCCATCCTGCGGGCGAGCAGCGGCACGAAGACCATGATCAGCGCGACGCCGGCCACCGCCACCAGGCGGAACAGGAAGATCGCCAGGTCCGGGTTCATGTCCCCCGAGATCGCGACGACGGCCTGCTCGATCCACAGGAAGATCGGACCGTACGGGGTCTCGGAGTCCGCCCAGGTGGCGTCCGCTCCGAGCTGGAACCAGTTGGACAGCGAGGAGATCGTGTCCACGTAGGGGTCCTGCCCCGCCTCCATGAGACGGCCCTGTCCCACGTAGGCGAAGATGTCCCGGCTGAAGATCGGCAGGGCCACGACCTGGGGCAGGCACCACAGGACGGTGGCGAGGTTGACCGTGCGCAGGGCGCCGCGACCGAAGGGGCGGATCGTCTGGCCCAGGCGCAGCCAGGCCCAGAACATCACCCAGCAGCCGAGGGTGAGGAGCGCCGCGCCGGCGAGCACGCCGGTCTCCTGGGTGCGCCACGGGATCAGCCACTGCCAGCGATTGATCGGGGAGGCCGAGGCCAGCCAGCCGACGGAGTACGAGCCCACCACCAGGAGGAGGGAGCCGAGGGTCCCCACGAGGATGGGCCACCAGTCCGCACCGGCGACCTGGGGGTCCGTGCGGAGGCCGCCGACGCCGACGTACTCCGGCCGGTGGGCCGTGGACCCGGACGGACGCGGGGTCGACACGCTCATGCGACGGGTCCTTCCGTGCGGTCCTGCGAGGGCGCGCGAGGGCGCGGCTCGCTCGAATCTACCATCGTGACACGCGAGTAGCCTGGGGGCATGAGCGAGACGAGCACCCCCACGCCGGAGAGCGCCCCCCTGGTCTGGATCGACTGCGAGATGACCGGCCTGCACCCCCAGGTCGACGAGCTCGTCGAGGTGGCGGTGCTCATCACGGACGCCGAGTTGAACATCCTGGACGAGGGCATCGACCTGGTGATCCGTCCCTCCGAGGCGGCCCTCGAGCAGATGGACCCGTTCGTCCGGGACATGCACACCACCTCCGGCCTGCTGTCGGAGCTGGCGGAGGGCCTCGAGCTCGACGACGCCGCCGCGCGCGTGCTCGAGTACATCGCCGCCCGCGTGCCCGCCGGCAAGGGCCTGCTGGCCGGCAACACGGTGGGCCAGGACAAGCTGTTCCTCGCCCGCTACATGCCCGCCGTCGTCGACCACCTGCACTACCGGATCGTGGACGTGTCCACCGTGAAGGAGCTGGCCCGCCGCTGGTACCCGCGCGCCTACTACCAGGCCCCCGCCAAGACCGGCGGCCACCGCGCCCTCGGGGACATCAAGGACTCCATCACCGAGCTGCGCTACTACCGGGCCGCCGTCATGGCCCCCGCCCCCGGCCCCACCACGGAGGAGGCCCGCGCCATCGCGGAGGTGGTGTCCGGGGCGCAGGCCTGAGCAGGCACTCCCGGCCCTAGTGCCCCGATTCGGCGCTGCGCGGGATCTCGTGTACTGTGGACCCCGCTGCGCCGCGCGGATCCGTCCGTGTGAAGCAGGCATGGTGGGCGTAGCTCAGTCGGCAGAGCGTCTGGTTGTGGTCCAGAAGGTCGCGGGTTCAATCCCCGTCGCTCACCCCACCCGAAGCCCCCGGAATCCTTACTGGTTCCGGGGGCTTTCTCGTTCCCTCATCGTGTTCGTGGTTGCGTCCATGGTTGTGTTCGGCACCCCGCGGGGCCGGAGCGGCCTCCGCGTGAGCGACGGGACCGAGGAGAGCGAGTCATGGCAACCATCAGCACGCGCACGTCGAAGAAGGGCGTGACCACCTTCCGGGTGGGCTACTACGAGCGCGGCCGCTTCCGGCAGATGCCAGCCATGCTCTCCGAGACGGGGGCGCTCCGCATCAAGGCGATCATCGAGGACCCCGCCCAGGGCCCGGACGTCGCCCGCTCGAGGCCCACGCCGACGGCACCGAGGACGTACCCACGCTCGCCCAGTGCCTCGACCGCTACGTCTTGGCCCGCGCCGTTCACTGCAGCGAGGGCACCCTGGCCGGCTACCGCCGCGAGGCCGCCCGCACCGCGCGCCCGCGGGTCTGCCCCCCGCACGCCGCGTGACCACAGGGTAGGCGGCGGTCGCCACGGGGTCCTCGGAGAGCGTGGCCACGCACATCGCCAGCGCCGTCCCCCGCAACCTGACCAGGTGCTCAGCGGCCCGGTCACGCGCGGCCCCACAGCTGCAGCACCATGTGGTCACGAACGGACAGGTGGCCGGCGCGGCCATCCTCGCTGACCTACCCGACTGGGCGGCGTTCTCCATCGCTGTCGGCCTCTCCGTCGTCGGCATGGTCCAGCCTGGCCTTCGCTGGGCGGCCCAGAACGCGACCGTGCCGGTGGGCGACGTCGTCGAGATCCGCGAGGGCTCCGACGTCGGCGCTGGCTCCCGAACGACTAGGTGGCCGAAGGCTCGTTCGTGCGCGAACTCGGCCGCAGCCCTCGCCATCGCGTCACCGACTGACCGGCCCCACGACGAAGCGCCCCCGTCCTCCCTTCAAGGGAGTGCGGGGGCGCTCTCGTGCGTCTGGGTCAGGCCGAGCGGCGGCCGCGCCGTGTCTCGGTGGTCTCGCCAGTCTTGGAGGAGGCCAGCTTCACCAGGAGCGCGTCAGCGCGCCGGAGGGTCTCTCGCTTAGCGGCGTCGCGGACGAAGACCTTCTGCCCGCCGCGGCTATGAACGGTCACGTAGGCGCTCGAGTCGCGGGGGCGGGGCGCGTTCGACGAGAGCTGGGCAGTCATGGTGGTCACCTCCGGGTGTTGAAGACGAGTGTAGAGCCGGTGTGGATGTAACGACTAGAGGCTACTGGGTGTGACCGCGGAGCCAGGGACATCCGGTGCGCACGTTGTTGAGGAAGCCACCGCTGCGCGATTGGCGGTGCAGCCGTTTCTCCTTGGCCACCCGTCTCTCCACCTGCACGCTGTCCTGGATGATGTCGTCGACGATCCTGTCGACGACCTCCGCGAACATGGCCCGGTCTTTGTCGGAGGCCGTCTCGCTGTCGATGATGTGGCTGGCCAGGGCCATGCCGGCGTTCACGGAGGTGGTCTCTTCGGCCGTCATCAGTTCCATGGCCTTCACGGCGCGGGCCCACCAGTCCGCACGGTCGTCAGAGCGCTTCTTCTGGAGGTAGGCGAGGAAGGCAACGATGACGGCGGTGGCGGTTCCCACGGGCGCGAGGGCGGAAATCCACTGCGCCCAGATGGGGAGCGAGGAAATTGCGGACGCAGTCAGCAGGGCGAGGTGCACTGCTTCAGCATAGGGAGAAGCTGGCCTTCCGTGTCGCGGATTTACCCGTAACCGTGCCGTCCCGCCCGGGCTACGCTGGGCCTCGGCGCCGCCCGCCATCCCCTTCGTGCGGCCGCCGCCTGCCGCGGCCAATCCCGTGACCGCTGCGGCTCCCGCTCCCGCCACCTCCCCTGGTGGTGGGGCGGCTTCGATTCCGGCTCCACGCGCGGGAACCCCCGTCACCTCTCCCGAATGCAACCCTGGTAGCCCCCGTCCACCGAACACGACCTGTTCAAACCGGGGCGCGTGGCCCACCGTCCCGCATGATTCAGCCAGGCCGGGGCGTGTCCAGCCGGGTTCAATCCTCGTCCCTCATCCCACTCGAAGCCCCCGGAATCATGCGGATTCCGGGGGCTTCTTCGTGTGCTCAGGGGTTCCCGGACGCCCGCCGCAGCCGCAGCGCGCCGATGAATCCGAGCACGAGGAACACGGCCGCGATGAGCAGTGCCCAGCGCGCCGCGTCGGCGAAGCCGGCCGTGAGCGCGTCGACGGCGGCCCCGTGTGCTCCTCGAGCGGGCCGCGCTCGCCCTGCGCCCGCAGCTGCGGGATCGTGGTGCCGGCCGAGCCCCGCGTGGCTGAGGCGAGCGAGTCGGCCGCCGGACCGGTGAGGCCGGCGTCGTCCAGGGCCGCGGGGAGCGCGGCGGCGAGGGCGATGGACAGGGTGGCCCCGGCGAACGCGGTGCCCAGGGCCGAGCCAACCTGAGGTGTCCGGGCCCAGGAGCAGGGCGAGCACCACGACCCCGGCCACTTCCAGGCCCCGCCCGATCAGCATGGTGCCCGGGGCGCTGAACCGAGCCGCCAGGTGACGGGCCACGGCGCCCGAGAGGAACGCGCCCGCGGCCTGGACGGCCCGGGCCCCAATCAGCATGCCCCCGCTCGAGGCGCCCGCCGCGAGGAGGCTGCCTCGAGCAGGGCCGCCCGGGGTCCCCCGCGGCCGGTTCCACGGCTCAGCGTCGCAGGGACGACGCCGCCGGGCCTCAACCGATCGACGGACTCCCGGTCCGCAGCCGGGCGTAGAGTCGGCCGGTGAGGGCGTCGACCCGACGCCGCACCCCCGCCGACGAGGAGGTCTGCCCATGTCCGTCGTGAAGATCAACGCCATCAGCGTCCCCGAGGGCGCCGGCCCGGAGCTCGAGAAGCGGTTCGCCGCCCGCAAGCACGCGGTGGACCAGGAGCCGGGCTTCGAGGGCTTCCAGCTGCTCCGGCCCACTGCGGGCGAGGACCGCTACTTCGTGGTCACGACGTGGGCGTCGGAGGAGGACTTCCGGCGCTGGCGGGACGGGCGCATGCCCGCCGCTCACGCCGCCGAGCAGGGCGGCCGCCCGGCGCCGGTCGCCACGGGCGCCGACCTGCTCGAGTTCGAGGTCGTGGACCTGGGCTGATCGCGGCGCCGCAGCAGGCGCATCGCGTTCACGATGACCAGCAGCACGGACGCCTCGTGCACGAGCATGCCGACGGCCATCGTGACGCCGCCGGCGAAGACGCCGGCCAGCAGGGCCGCGACGGTGACGAGGGAGATCGCGATGTTCTGCCGCATCACCCGCACCGTGCGCCGGGCCAGATCGAGCGCCTGCGGCAGCCGCTCGAGCCGGTCGCCCATCAGGGCGATGTCCGCGGTCTCGATGGCCACACCGGAGCCGGCCGCGCCCATGGCCACGCCGATGTCCGCCGTCGCCAGGGCCGGGGCGTCGTTGACGCCGTCACCGACCATCGCGACGACGCGGCCCTCGGCCTGCAGGGCCTCGATCGCCTCGAGCTTGTCCTGGGGCAGCAGGCCCGCCCGCACGTCGTCGACGCCCACCTGCCGGGCCACGGCCTGCGCGACGCCGGGCTGGTCGCCGGTCAGCATCACGACCTCGCGGACGCCGATCCCGTGCAGCGCCCGGATCATGCCCGCGGCCTCGGGCCGGAGGGTGTCTGCGATGGCGAGGACGCCGAGCGGGATGCCGTCGACGACGACCGCCGCCGGGGTCCGGCCCGCCTCCGCGAGCTCGGCCGCGACGGTCTCGACCCGGTCGGTCGCGGCCGGATCCACGCCGCGCTCGCGCAGCAGCGCCACGTTGCCCACGGCGACGACACGGCCGTCCACCTCTCCGGTGAGCCCGCGGCCGAGGACGACGTCCACATCCGTGGCCAGCGGGCCGTCCAGCAGGCCGCGGTCCCGGCCCGCCGCGACGACCGGCGCGGCCAGCGGGTGGTCCGAGGCCGCCTCGAGCCGTGCGGCCCAGCGCAGCACCTCGTCCTCGGCCCCGGGCTCGAACGCGACGACGTCTGTCAGCTCGGGGGTGCCCGACGTGAGGGTGCCGGTCTTGTCGACGGCGACGGCGTCGACCTTAGCGGAGCGCTCAAGGAACTCCCCTCCCTTGATGAGCACGCCGTCCTTGGCGCCGCGGCCGATCCCTGCCACGATCGCGACCGGGATGGAGATCACGAGGGCGCCCGGGCAGCCGATGACCAGCAGGGTCAGGGCCAGGGGGACGTCCCGCGTGATCAGGCCGGTAGCGAAGGCCAGCACCATGATCGCCGGGGTGTACCAGCGGGAGAAGCGGTCCATGAACTGCTGGGTCCGCGCACGGGCCTCCTGCGCCGCCTCGACGCGGTGGATGATGCGCGCCAGCGTGGTGTCGGCGCCGACGCCCCGGGCCTGCACCTGCAGCAGGCCGGCCGTGGCGACGGTGCCCGCGTACATGGCGTCACCGTCGGTCTTCTCCGCCGGGATGGACTCGCCCGTGATGGATGCCTCGTCCACGGCGCCGACCCCGGTGAGCACCACGCCGTCCACCGGCACCCGAGCGCCGGCCTTGACGAGGACGGTCGCGCCGGGGGCCACCTCGTGGGCAGGCACGGTGCGCTGGGTCCCGTCTGCGTCCACGACGACGGCGGTCTCGGGCGCCGTGGAGACGAGGTCCGCGAGCGCCGAGCGAGTCTGAGACAGGGTCGCGTCCTCGAGGGCGTGGCCGAGGGCGAAGAGGAAGGTCACGGCGGCGGCCTCCCAGAAATTGCCGAGCAGTGACGCGCCGATCGCGGCGGTGGCGACGAGCAGGTCGATGCCGACGGTCTTCACCCGCAGGGCGGCGATCGCGTCGCGCGCGATCGGCAGGCCGGCCACGACGGCGGCGGCGAGCATCAGGCCCGCCGCCACGAGGTGTCCGGTCCCGTGGGCCAGCTGCTCGGGCGCCAGCACGAGCGAGACGGCGATCAGCAGGCCGGCCACCACGGGGCGCCGCCAGCGGCGGGACAACGCGAACCGGGCACGAGGGCGGCCCGGACGTGTGACGGCGGGGGTGGACATGGCGGACTCCGTTCGTCGGGGGCGGGGCGGTGTCAGAAGGCCGACGGCCGGGCGGTGTAGCCGACCTTGGCGACGGCCTCGACGAGGTCCTGGGCAGTGGTGGTCTGCGGGTCGTGGTCGACCTCGATGCGCTGGGTCTCGAAGTGGACCTGCGCGCCGGTCACGCCGGGCAGGGCGTCGAGGGCCTTCTCGATCTTCCGGACGCACGAGGGGCAGCTGAAGCCCTCGGCGCGGAGCAGGGTGTGCGTGGTGGGGGTCATGGTCACTCCAGTCGGTCGTCACCGGCGCGGTCGCCGGTGAGGCTGAGCAGACGGGGCGGGTGCCCGGTCCGATCCCCGTCCTCCGGGGATGTCACTGACGCTACGAAGGGGACGGCGGGTACGCCTTGACCGCGGTCAAGCCGCCGTGTGGGAGGCTGATGGCGTGCGTATCGACCTGCCCCTCGCCCTCGTGGATGAACCAGAGCCGTGCGCGGCCCGGGTCCCGCTGTTCTCCGGGCTGGATCTGGAGCAGCTGCGCCGGGTCTCCGCCCTGGCGCGGCCGCTCGTGCTCGAGGCCGGCGATGCCCTGCACCTGGCCGGTGACCGCACGGACCGCCTGTGCGTCGTGCACAGCGGCCGCCTGGCGCTGACGCTCGGCTCAGCGACCGGCCGGGAACGCGTGGTGCGGATGGTCGAGCCCGGCGACTCCGTGGGCGAGCACGAGTTCCTCACGGGCGAGCCGGCCCGGCATGGGGCGCGCGCCGTGGCCGCGACCCGCCTGTGCACCTTCTCCCACGCCGAGGTCGCCCGACTCCTGGCCGAGCATCCGGGCATCGGGGGACGCGTGATGCGGACGCTGGCCGTCCGCCTGGCCGAGGCTGAACAACGGCTGGCATGGGAGCGTCAGCCTGTCACCGCACGGATCGCCGGACATCTGCTCGGCCTGCCGGCCCTCCGGGACGAGGCCGACCTCGTCGTGGTGCTGGCCGCGCCGAAGAAGGACGTCGCCTCGCTGCTGGGCACCACCCCCGAGGCGTTCAGCCGCGGGCTGCGCCGCCTCGCCGACGACGGCCTGATCGCCATCGAGGGCCCGCGGGTGACGCTGCTGGACCCGGAGGCGCTGGAGGCCCTTGCCGCGGAATGACCGCCGTCGTCGTGGTGTCCGCGGCGGTAGGCTGGGGGCTCCCCCGTCCCCCTACCCACGCAGGCCCGCAGCCCGGGCCGGGAAGCGCAGCGCCATGGCCTCCATCCGTCCCATCACCGTCTACGGCGAGCCCGTGCTGCACCGGCGCGCGGCCGAGGTGGAGGTGATCGACGACGAGATCCGCGAGTTGATCGAGGACATGTACGTCACGCAGGACGCCGCGCACGGCGTGGGTCTGGCCGCCCCGCAGGTCGGGGTCGGGCTGCGGATCTTCACGTGGACGTTCCCGGACTCCGGCGACGCGCCGAACGTGGGCCACGTGATCAACCCGGTGCTGACCCACCTGGACAAGGCGCCGCAGGACGACCCGCACCCGGACGAGCACACCGAGGGCTGCCTCTCGGTGCCCGGGCTCGGCTTCCCCCTGCAGCGCCCGACCCGCGTGCGCCTGTCCGGCCAGCGCGTGGACGGCGAGATGTTCGAGTTCGAGGCCGAGGGCTGGTTCGCGCGCATCATGCAGCACGAGTACGACCACCTCAACGGCACCCTCTACGTGAACCGGCTCGAGGGCAAGTGGCAGCGGCGCTGGAAGCGTGCGCAGCGGGCCGAGCGACTGAACGTGCCCGGCGTGACGTGGCTGCCCGGCACCGACGAGGACCCCTTCGGCCACGACGCCGACGACCACGCGGACCACGACCACGGGGACGACGAGGCCTGAGCCTCGGCTCCGCGTCCGCCCCGGTCGGCACACGACGACGGCCCGTCCCCTCCGCGGGGACGGGCCGTCGATCATCGGCGGGTCAGGCCTGCGGGAAGGCGGGGACCTGCTGGCCCGCCATCTTCTCCACCACGCGGATCACCTGGTGCGAGTAGCCGTACTCGTTGTCGTACCAGACGTAGAGGATCGCGTTCTTGCCGTCGTTGTTCACGAGGGTCGCCAGGCCGTCCACGACGCCGGCGCGGTCCGAGCCGACGAAGTCGGTGGACACGACCTCCGGGGAGTCCACGTAGCCGACCTGGCCGCGCAGGGCGCCGGTGAGGGACTCCTGCTTCAGGCGGGCGTTGAGCTCCTCCACCGAGGTGGGCTTGGTCAGCTCGAGGTTCAGGATGGCCATGGACACGTCCGGGGTGGGGACGCGGATGGCGTTGCCGGAGAGCTTGCCCTTGAGCTCGGGCAGGGTCTTGGCCACGGCCTTGGCGGCGCCGGTCTCGGTGAGCACCATGTTCATGCCGGCGGCACGTCCACGACGGGCGCCCTTGTGGAAGTTGTCCACGAGGTTCTGGTCGTTGGTGTAGGCGTGCACGGTCTCCACGTGGCCGTGGTCGATGCCGTAGTCGTCCTGGATGACCTTGAGCACCGGGGTGATGCCGTTGGTGGTGCAGGAGGCCGCCGAGATGATGGTGTCCTCGGGCGTGATGTCGTCCGAGTTCACGCCGAACACGATATTCTTCATCTCGCCCTTGCCCGGGGCGGTCAGCAGGACCTTCGCGGCGCCCTTGGCCTGCAGGTGCTGGGACAGGCCCTCGTCGTCGCGCCAGCGTCCGGTGTTGTCGACGACCAGCGCGTCCTTGATGCCGTAGGAGGTGTAGTCCACCGTGGTCGGATCGTTCGAGTAGATGACCTGGATCTCGGTGCCGTTGGCGGTGATCACGTCGCGGTCCTCGTCCACCACGATCGTCCCGTCGAACGGGCCGTGGATCGAGTCGCGGCGCAGCAGGGAGGCGCGCTTGATCAGGTCATCCTCCGAGTTCTTGCGCACGACGACGGCACGCAGGCGCAGCTTGGAGCCACCGCCGGCGTGGTCGAGGAGGATGCGGGCCAGCAGGCGGCCGATGCGACCGAAGCCGTAGAGCACGACGTCCTGGGTCTCGCCCAGGCCCTCACCGGCCTTGCCCTTGACCTCGGCGAGCTCGGCGTCCAGGAAGGCCTGGACGTCCTGGCCCGAGGCCTTCTGCTTGGCGGCCAGCTCGGCCAGGTCGACGGTGGCGGCGCCCAGGTCCATCGCGGCCATGGCCTCGACCAGTGGATAGGTGGACTCGACGCTCAGCGGCGCCTGCTGCACGCGGCGGGCGTAGCGGTGGGCCTTGATGATGTCGATCACGCCGCGGTTCACGAGGGAGCGCCCGTAGATCGAGGTGACCACGTTGTGCTCGCGGTACAGGGTGCCCAGCAGGGGGACCATCTTCTCCGCGAGCTTCTGCTGCGTGTTCCACTCGGGGGTCTGGGTCGAGGCGGTGTCTGCCACGGGAGTCCTTCCTTGAAACCTGGCGGGGCCGTCCTGGGCAGGCCCCGTCCCCCGACCTCGTTGTCGGCGGACGCCTCCATTCTAGGCGAGGACGCGTCCGCAGCGGCCCCGCGGCCTCAGCGGGGCGTAG
Source organism: Micrococcus sp. TCR-5 (assembly GCF_052220525.1). Classification (NCBI taxonomy): domain Bacteria; kingdom Bacillati; phylum Actinomycetota; class Actinomycetes; order Micrococcales; family Micrococcaceae; genus Micrococcus; species Micrococcus sp. TCR-5. Next base: position 304,644 of record NZ_JBQPDO010000001.1, on the reverse strand, counting down.
ACTGGTCGGTCGGGACGGATCGGCGGACGGCCGCGTGCCCCTGCGGGGGTGCGAGGAAAGTCCGGGCACCGCAGAGCAGGATGGTGGACAACATCCACCCGGGGCGACCCGCGGGCCAGTGCCACAGAGAGAAGACCGCCTCCGCGCCGTGTGCGCGGCGGTAAGGGTGAAAGGGTGGTGTAAGAGACCACCAGCGGCCCCGGTGACGGGGCCGGCTCGGTAAACCCCATCCGGTGCAAGGCCGAACAGGACGCGTCACGAGGGCTGCTCGCCCCAGCGTCCGGGTTGGCCGCTCGAGCCCGTCAGCGATGGCGGGCCCAGATGGATGGCCGTCACCTCGCGCGGGGCAACGCGCGCGAGGCACAGAACCCGGCTTACAGCCGGTCCGTCCCGCCTCACGGCCCCCGGCTGGGGTCAGAACCCCTCGTCGTCGAGGATCCGCTCGAACTCGAGCTCCACCACGTGCTCGCGCTCCTGCTTGTCCAGCAGCCGGTACCCGTACGACTCGCCGATCGAGACGACCTTCGCCAGGCTCGGGCGTCGCCGGTCCCGTGGCCATTCGAGCGTCACGCGGTCCTGCCCCGTGAAGGTGCGCTCCCGCAGGCGGTGCTCCACGGCCGAGGCGTGCGTGCGCTCCCGCCCGCTGGAGCGGACCCCGAGCCACACGGCGGCCGCGATCACGAGCAGGACGAACGGGAACACCACGCCGAACACGTTCATGGCGGTCATCGGGCGACTCCTGGGATGCGGGGCGGCTGTGCGGACCCCACCACTGTGCCAGGTCCGGACGACGACGTCGGCCCGGCCCGTCTGCGCGTCGGCCCGGGGCGCCTGGCTAGGCTGGCCCGGTGCTGATCCTGCTGCCGCCCTCCGAGGGCAAGACCGCACCCCGTTCTGGGGCCCCGCTCGACCTCGACTCCCTCGCGTTGGCCGAGGACGCCGCGGTGACGGGCGCCCGCGCGGACCTGCTCAGGCGGCTCGCCGCGGTCTCGGCTGCCCCGGATGCCCTGGCGGCCCTCGGCGTCGGGGCGTCGCTCGCCGGCGAGGTCGAGGCGAACACGCGCCTGGCCTCGGCCCCTGCCGCGCCCGGTCACCGGGTGTTCACGGGGGTGCTCTTCGATGCCCTCGACCACGCCGCCCTGTCCTCGGCGGCGAAGCGCCGCGCCCGCGCGTCCGTGCTGGTCTTCTCCGCACTGTTCGGCGCCACCGCGCTGGCGGACCGGATCCCCGCCTTCCGGCTGCCCGTCGGCGCGAAGCTGCCGGGGCTGCCCGGGCTGGCCGCGCACTGGCGCCCCGTGATGACCCCCGCCCTCGACGCGCTCGCCGCACAGGACGGCGGGCCCGTCGTCGACTGCCGCTCCGGCGGCTACGCGGCCCAGTGGCGGGCACCGGCGGAGCGGACCCTCGCGGTGGACGTGTTCCAGCTGCGCAACGGCGAGCGGACGGTCGTCTCGCACTTCGCCAAGCACACCCGCGGCCTCGTGGCTCGCGCGCTCCTGGAGGCGGGGGCCCGGGAGACCTCGACGCTGGACCGTGTGGCGGACGTGGTCGCGCGGGCCGGGGACGGCCCCGGCTGGGAGGTCGAGCTGGCCCGGCCGTCCGGCGCGAAGCCCGGCGCGCTGCGGGTGATCCTGCCCGAGGGATGATCCGGGCCGAGGATCGCTCTGTCCGGACGCGGCCTCAGTCCTCGACGGCCACCAGCTCCACCTCGAAGCCGTCCGCGGTCTCGAGGTAGGCGGCGTAGTGGTCCGCACCCCCGGCGTGCGGGTGGCGGTCCTCGAAGAGCAGGCGGAACCCCCGGCCGCGCGCGGCGGCGGTGAGCTCGTCCACGCGGGCGCGCGACCCGGCCCGGAAGGCCAGGTGGTTCAGGCCCGGACGGGTGCGCTCGTGAGCGCCCGCGGCGACGTCAGGCCCGGCCTCGAGCACGAGGTACTCCCCCGCCCCCTGGTACGTCCGGCCCTCGGCCCACCCCTCGCCGGGCACGTAGCCGAGCTCGCCGAACAGCCAGCCGAGGCTCGCCTCGGCCGCCGCGAGGTCGGCGACCCAGATCTCCACGTGGTGCAGCCGGCCCGTGGGCGCGGGCGCCGGGGTCGCATCCTCCGGCGAGGCGACGGCGTCGGGCCCGTCCGCCTCCACGGCCCGGACGTCCGCGTCCGCGTCGAGGCCGGACCCGGCCACCGCCGGTGCGGAGGTCGTGGACGCCTCCGCGGCGGTCGACCCCGCGGCCGTGGGGGCCGCAACGGGCACCTCTGAGGCGCCGGCGTCCCACTGCCCGCCCCGCGCGCCGGCGTCCATGGCCTCGTTGGAGAGGCGGTCGGCGTCCTTGTTCCGGTTGCGTGGGATCCATTCGTAGCTGACGCGCTCGGGGGGCAGCACGGCACGGGCCTCGGCCGCGAGGCGCCGCATGTCGTCGTGCTTGATCTTCCACCGCCCGGACATCTGCTCCACCACGAGCTTGGAGTCCATCAGCACGTGCACCCGGGCCTCCGGGTCGAGGTCCCGGGCCATCCGCAGCCCGGCCACGAGCCCGGAGTACTCGGCCACGTTGTTGGACGCCTTCCCCAGCGGAGCGGCGTCGGTCCGGAGGATCTCGCCCGTGGCCGGGTCGCGCACCAGGGCGCCGTAGCCGGCGACGCCGGGGTTGCCCCGTGACCCGCCGTCGGCCTCCACCTGCAGGACTCGTCCGCTCACCGTGCGCCTCCTCGTGTCCGTGGTCGCGCCGTCCGACGCGGCCCCCCACTCTACTGATCGCGCCGGGGGCGGGGCCCGGGATCAGTCCCGGATGAGGATGGCGCCGGACTCGGGGCAGCGGGCGACGGCGGCCGGCGGGAGGGCCCGGATGCGCGCGACCTCCGCGGGCGACAGCTCCGTGCCCGCGGCCGCGGACCGGTTCCCGACGAGCCGGGCCGCGCCGATGCCGCCGTTGCGCTCCCGCGCCTCCTCGTACAGGGCCAGCAACGACGCGGGGAACTCCGCGGCCAACGCCGCCCGGCGCTGGATGAGGTCCCGGCCACGCTGGGTCACAGCCTGCCCCTCGCGGCGCACCTCCGCCGCGCGGGCCTCGACCTCGGCCTGCGCCCGCTCCAGAGCGGCGTGGCCCCTCGAGAGCCGGGACTCGGCGGCGTCGGCGGCCTCCATGGCCTCGAGGGCCGCGGCCTCGTGGTCGTCGAGCAGTGCGGTGAGCGTGTCGTCCTCGTGCTGCATGGCCTGCAGCTCCTTGGGCCCGCCCTGGCCCGTTTCGAGCCGCTCCCGGGTCCGGTCCCGACGGGCGCGGGTGGCGGCGGCCTTCTCGGTGGCCTCGGCCCCCGCCCGGTCGGCGGTGCGGGCGGCGTCCTGCAGACCGGGCAGCGCCTCCTCGAACTCCTGCGCACGGGCGCGCAGCCGGGCGTGCTCCGGGTCCGCCTTGAGCCGACGGACGACGGCGCGGGCCTGGTCCAGGGCCGTGTCGAGCTCCTGCAGCTCCAGCAGCCGGGCCTGGACGGCCGGCGGTGCGGTGACCTCACTCATGCGTGACTCCCCTCGTCGGCCCGCTCTCCCCCGACCAGGAAGTCCCAGGGGTCGCTGCGGTGATCTGAGAACAGGGTGGTGACGCCCAGTCCCCGCTCCGCCAGGGCGGCCTCCAGGGCGCGGGCGCCGTGCTCGAGCCACAGGGACTCGCTCGCCCAGTGCGAGACGTCCACGAGCGCGGGACGCCCCTCCCCCGACGCCGCCGTCTCCCGGGCCTCCGAGGCCGGGTGGTGGCGCAGATCGGCGGTCACGTAGACGTCCGCGCCGGACGCGCGGACCGCGTCGAAGAGGCTGTCTCCGGCACCGCCGCACACGGCGACGCGGCGGATGCGCTGGGCGGGGTCGCCCGCCACGCGCACGCCGCCGGCCGTGGCGGGCAGCGCCGCGTGCACGGCCCGGGCGAAGGCGGCCAGGTCGGTCTCCTCGGGCAGGTCGCCCACCCGGCCGATGCCTTCGGCCCCGGTGCCGGCGGCGGAGGCCGTCAGGGGCGAGAGCGCTCCGGTGACGCCGACGGCACGGGCCAGCACGTCCGAGACGCCGTCCACGACGGCGTCGGCGTTGGTGTGCGCGGCCAGCAGGGCGATGCGGTGCTCGATCAGGGTGTGCAGCAGGCGGCCCTTCGCGGCGGCGTGTCCGACGGCGGCGACGGACGAGGTCCCGCGCAGCAGGAGCGGGTGGTGGGTGACCACGAGGTCGGCCCCGCGGGCGACGGCCTCGTCGGCCACGGCCTGCACCGGGTCCAACGCCCACAGGACGGTCCGCACCGGGGCCTCCGGGCGCCCGGCCACCGGCCCGACGGCGTCCCACGGCTCCGCCAGCTCCCGCGGCCACAGCCCCTGGACGACCTCGAGGACCTGCCCGAGCGTCGGCGGGGCCAGGGCGTGCTCCGGCGAGGCGGGGACGGTGGGACGGGACACGGTCATACCGGCCATGATGGCCCACCCGGCCCGGGCACGCACGACCCGGCGGCCCTGGGTGAGGGCACGGCGCGGCGACGTCGGGAATGAAAAGCGCGGGCCGCGTTGCTGTGCCTGCCATGACCGACTCCCCCCGTACCGAGCCCCTCGGCGCCTCCGACGCGCCCGCCGACGTCCGCGAGCTGACGCTCGCCGGCGGCTGCTTCTGGTGCCTCGACGCCGTCTACCGTCGCGTGCGGGGCGTGCTCGCCGTCGAGTCCGGCTACACCGGAGGCGACGACCCCGCCCCGAGCTACGAGTCCGTGTGCACCGGGACCACCGGCCACGCCGAAGCGGTCCGCGTGCGCTTCGACGCCGCCGTCGTGCCGCCCGAGGTGATCATGGACCTGTTCTTCACCGGCCACGACCCCACGTCGTTGAACCGCCAGGGGGCCGACGTCGGCACCCAGTACCGATCGGCCGTCTTCGCCCACGACGAGGCCGAGGCCCGGTTCTTCGCGGACGAGATCGCCCGGGCACAGGCGAACTATGACAGCCCCATCGTCACACGCGTCGAGCCGGCGTCCGCGTGGCACCCGGCCGAAGACATCCACCAGGACTTCTATGCGCGGCGCCGTTCCAACGGATACTGCCGTGTGGTCATCGATCCGAAGCTCGCGAAGGTGCGCCGGAACTACTCCGCGTGGCTCGTGGACGCCTGAGCGCCGCCGCGGCTCGATAGCCTGACGCAGGAACACCCACTAGATCGCCCGCGCCCCGAGGCGCACCACCACCGGAGGTATCACCATGGCCCGCATCCTTGACGACATCACCCAGGCGGTCGGCAACACGCCCCTGGTCCGGCTGAACCGCCTCGCGAAGGACCTGCCCGGCGACGTCGCCGTGAAGGTCGAGTTCTACAACCCGGCCAACTCGGTGAAGGACCGCATCGGCACCGCCATCGTCGACGCCGCGGAGGCGGCCGGCGAGCTGACCCCCGGCGGCACCATCGTGGAGGGCACCTCCGGCAACACCGGCATCGCCCTGGCCATGGTCGGCGCGGCACGCGGCTACCGCGTGATCCTGACCATGCCCGAGACCATGTCCACCGAGCGCCGCGTGATGCTCAAGGCGTTCGGCGCCGAGATCGTGCTGACCCCCGGGGCAGACGGCATGCGCGGCGCCCTCGAGCGCGCCCAGGAGATCGTCCGCAGCACCCCGAACTCCATCTGGGCCCAGCAGTTCGCGAACCAGGCCAACGTCCAGGCCCACTACAGGGGCACCGGCCCGGAGATCTGGGACGCGTCCGAGGGCGCCGTGGACGTGTTCATCGCCGGCGTCGGCACCGGCGGTACCATCACGGGCGCGGGCCGGTACCTGCGCGAGCAGAAGCCGGACGTGAAGCTCATCGCCGTCGAGCCGGCCGACTCCCCCATCCTCTCCGGCGGCCAGGCCGGCCCGCACAAGATCCAGGGCATCGGCGCGAACTTCGTGCCCGAGATCCTGGACACCGACCTCTACGACGAGGTCTACCCGGCCGCCTTCGAGGAGTCCATCGAGACCGCCCGTCGGCTCGGGACCGAGGAGGGCATCCTCGGCGGCATCTCCACCGGCGCGATCATCTCGGCCGCCCTCAAGGAGGCCGCCAAGCCCGAGTCCGAGGGCAAGCTGATCGTCGCCATCGTGTGTGACTTCGGCGAGCGCTACATCTCCACCGCCCTCTTCGAGGACATCCGCGGCTGACCGCCGCCCGCTCACCGACCGCACCGACCCGAAGGGGCCGCCCGTGGGACTGTTCTCCCGCATCAAGGAAGACATCGCGACCGTCCGCAGCCATGACCCGGCGGCGCGCGGTGACCTCGAGGTGGCCCTCGTCTACTCGGGTCTGCACGCCGTGTGGGCGCACCGCGTCGCGCACCGGATGTGGCGGCACGACCGGTTGAAGATGCCCGCCCGCGTGCTCTCGCAGGTCACGCGCGCGGCCACGGGCATCGAGATCCACCCCGGCGCCTCGATCGGTCGCCGGTTCTTCATCGACCACGGCATGGGCGTCGTGATCGGCGAGACCGCAGAGATCGGCGACGACGTGATGCTGTACCACGGGGTCACCCTCGGCGGCCGCTCCCTGGCCAAGGTGAAGCGGCACCCCACGCTGCGCGACGGCGTCGTGGTGGGGGCCGGCGCCAAGATCCTCGGACCCGTCGAGCTCGGGGAGGGAACGGCGGTGGGCGCCAACGCCGTCGTCGTGAAGGACACCCCCGCCGACGCGATCGCCACCGGCGTGCCGGCCACCGTCCGACCGCGCAAGGGCCCGTCCGAGGGCAAGCCGCTCGTGGACCCCGCGGAGTACGTGGACCCGGCCCTCTGGATCTGAGGGCCGGGTCCACGCCGGGTCAGTCCTGCGTGGGGTCGCCCTCGGTCGGCTGCGGCATGACCACGGGCACGCCCTCGCCGTCCACCTCGGTGCGGTCACCGGACCACAGCGTGTGGAACGAGCCTTCGCGATCGACGCGCAGGTAGGTGTGGGCGCCGAAGAAATCGCGCTGGCCCTGCACGAGGGCGGCCGGCAGGCGGTCGGCCCGCAGGCCGTCGTAGTACGCCAGGGCCGAGGAGAACACCGGCACCGGCACGCCCGCGGCGACGGCGGTGCCGACCACGCGGCGCCAGGCCGGCAGGGCCTCGGCGATCGCCTGGGCGAACTCGGGGGCGAAGAGCAGGTTGAGCGGCTGGCCGGGGGCGCGGGTGCCCGGCGCCGGGTGGCGGGAGGTGTCGCGGCCGCCGAAGGCCTGCATGATCACGTCGAGCAGGTCGGCGCGGATGATGCAGCCGTCCCGCCACAGCGAGGCGATGGTGCCCAGGTCCAGCGACCAGCCGTACTCCTCGGCGGCGGCGGCGAGCATGTCCATGCCCTGCGCGTAGGCCACGAGCTTGGAGGCGAACAGCGCCTGGCGCACGTCCTCCACGAACGTGTCCGTGTCCTGCGGGGCGCGCTGCGCGTCCTCGTCGACGCCGGCCGCGAGGGTCTCACGGGCGGCCTCGCGCACCGCGCGCTGGGAGGACAGCGAGCGGGCGAAGACGGACTCGGCGATCGCGGCCACCGGGGAGCCGACGTCGAGACCCGAGATCGCGGTCCAGCGGCCGGTGCCCTTCTGCCCGGCCTCGTCCACGATCACGTCCACGAGGGGGCGACCCGTGGCCGCGTCCACCTGGGCGAGCACCTCGGCCGTGATCTCGATGAGGTAGGAGGCCAGGTCGGTCTGGTTCCACGCCGTGAACACCTCGGCCTGCTCGGCGGGCTCGAGGCCGCCCACGCGGCGCAGCAGGTCGTAGGCCTCGCCGATGACCTGCATGTCCGCGTACTCGATGCCGTTGTGGACCATCTTCACGTAGTGGCCGGCGCCGTCCGTGCCGACCCAGGCGCAGCACGGCTCCCCCTCGAACTGCGCGGAGATCTTCTCGAGCATCGGGCCGAGGGCCTCGTAGGACTTCTCCGGACCGCCGGGCATGATCGCCGGACCGTGCAGGGCACCCTCCTCGCCGCCGGAGACACCGACGCCCACGAAGTGCAGGCCCTTCTCGGCGAGGGCCGCCTCGCGGCGGCGGGTGTCCTCGTAATGGGAGTTGCCGGCGTCGATGACGATGTCGCCCTCGTCCAGCAGGGGGACGAGCTGGTCGATGACGGCGTCCACGGGGGCGCCCGCCTTGACCATGATGAGCACCCGGCGCGGCACGGCGAGGGACTGCACGAGCTCGGCGAGCGTCTCCGTCGCCACGAACGCGCCCTCGTCACCGTGCTCGGCCACGAGCTGGTCCGTGCGGGCCCGGCTGCGGTTGTGCAGGGCCACCGTGTAGCCGTGGCGGGCGAAGTTGCGGGCGAGGTTCGCGCCCATCACCGCCAGGCCCGTGACGCCGATGTCGGCGGCGCCGACGGGGACGGTGGTGGTCTGCTCGGTCATCGCGGGTGGCCTCCTGTGGCTCGGACGGTGGGACGGGCCGTGCCGGACACGGACCCGCCCCCCAGCCTACGTCGACCGCGGTCAGTCCCCCACGGCGTCGCGGCCGCGGCGCACGATCAGCGGGTCCGGGGTGCCGACGACCTCGTGGTCCTTGCCCTCGTACTCGAACTGGGACAGGAAGTAGCGCATCGCGTTGAGGCGGGCCCGCTTCTTGTCGTTGGAGCGGATGGAGATCCACGGGGCGTGGTCCGTGTCCGTGTGGAGGAACATGGCCTCCTTGGCCTCCGTGTACGCCTCCCAACGGTCCAGGGACTCGAGGTCCATGGGCGAGAGCTTCCACTGGCGGACCGGGTCGATCTGGCGGATCGCGAAGCGCGTGCGCTGCTCGGTCTGTGTCACGGAGAACCAGAACTTGGTGAGGTGGATGCCGTCGTCCACGAGCATCTTCTCGAACAGCGGCACCTGGTTCATGAAGCGGCGGTACTGCTCGTCCGTGGCGAAGCCCATCACGCGCTCGACGCCGGCGCGGTTGTACCACGATCGGTCGAACAGCACGATCTCGCCCGCCGTGGGGAAGTGCTGGATGTAGCGCTGGAAGTACCACTGGCCGAGCTCGCGGTCCGAGGGCTTGTTGAGGGCCACGACGCGGGCGGTGCGGGGGTTCAGGTGCTCGGTGAAGCGCTTGATGGTGCCGCCCTTGCCGGCGGCGTCGCGGCCCTCGAAGACGATGATGTGGCGCTGGCCGGTGTCCTCGCCCCAGTACTGCAGCTTGAGCAGTTCGATCTGCAGGCGGTACTTCTCCAGCTCGTACTCCTCGCGCGTCATGCGCGTCTCGTACGGGTAGTCCTCCCTCCACGTCTCCACGGCACGGCCCTGCGGATCGATCAGGTCGGGATCGTTGGTGTGGCCGTCCGAGACGGTGTAGCCGCCGTCGCGCAGCTTGTCGATGAACTCGCGGAGGTTCTCGCGGGGGGCGTCGGGCTGCAGCAGCTCCATGGACCGTCTCCTTCACTGGGTGCGTCACCGTGCCCGTCCGTCCCCCTCCTCGGTACGACGGCGGCGGGCCGCGGCCTGTGCTCTGTCCACCATTATGGGCGGGCGGCGGACGAGGAAGCCGGGCCCGGCAGCGCAGCCGCGTGAACAGCAGGTGAACCCTGGGAGGCGAACGGTCGCGGCCCCGGGCCGACGAGAGTCGGCCTGCTCAGCCGCGCGGGCCGACGCCCAGGAGCTCGTCGATCGCCGCGACGGCGGCACGCGCCGCGTCGACGTCGGCGAACTGGGCGACGGCGTCGTCGTACCGGCGGTGCCCGGGAAGCTTGAGGCCGACGGAGGCGCCGTCCGTGGCGGGGAGGATCCAGATCCGGCCGCGCGGCTCGACGTCGCGCTGCTCGGCCACGTCGGCCTCCTCGAACTCGCGGTCGTAGCCGGCCCACTCGACACCGGGCCGCGGGGTGTCGGCGCCGTCGAGGACGTCACGGCCGCCCATGCGCAGACAGGTGACGGACTGCAGGAGCGCGTCCAGGGTGCGGGCGGCGGCCTTGCCGGCCAGCTCGTCCTGGAAGAGGGCGAGGATGGACCATTGCCCGTCCTGGAGGAAGAGCATGGTCTGCTGCGCCTCGCCCCCGGTGATGACGGCGAGGTGACGGGCGGCGCCGTCGGGACGGGCGGGCAGCTTCCAGAAGCCGAGGGGGGTCGCGGACATGCGCTCCACCCTAGTGCGCCCCGGACGCCGACGACGCGCCGCCGCCCGGCCCCTGCCCCGCATCCCGGGTTGAGTTGTCGCGGGTGCGTGGGCCCGTCACCCGCGACAACTCAACCCGGGATGCGGGAGGGTGGGCCGATGGGCCTGCTCCGCGACCTCCTCACCCGCCGCTCCGCCCGCGACCGCTCGTCCGACCCGCCGGCGACGCTCGGCCGGCACCTCGACAACGCCGCGGCGATCGTGGCCGCCGCACGCCGGGCGGACGTGCCCCTCCCGGTGGCGGCGGCCCTGGCCGAGCTCGAGTCCGGTGGCCGGAACGTCTTCGGGCACGACGCCGGCGGCGTGCACAGCGCCCCGCGCGGGACGGACGTCCCCGTGACCCGGGAGCGCTACGAGGAGCTCGTGGCCCGGGTGGCGCAGGGGGAGACGTCGAACGGGGTGGGGCCCGCGCAGATCACGTGGCCGCCGTACTTCGCGCAGGCGGCGGAGCGCGGCCTCCGCCTGTGGGAGCCGGAGGACAACCTGGCCTTCGGGTTGGAGATCCTGCGCGGGCACCTGCGCGGCGACCTCTCCGCGGAGGGGATCGCCCGGGCGGGGACGCTCTACAACGCCGGGACGCTGTCCGACGGGGTCACCGCCTACGGCCGGCGCCTCGCCGCGGCGGCCCGCGCGTGGGCCGAACGCCTGGGCGAGCCCGCCCCGCCGCCGGTCAGGCCAGGTTGACCAACAGCACGTAGGCCAGCGTGCCGGCGGCGATCGAGACCAGGGTCCGCCGCCCGGCCAGCAGATGCACGACGACTGTCACCGCCGCCGCGATCAGCGCGTGGGCCACCCGGGTCCCGTCCACGGGCTCTCCGGGGGCCAGGGCCGCGGCGTCGAGCAGCATCACCAGGGCCAGGACGGTCAGCACGCCGGCGGGCATCCACACCGCCAGCCGCGCGGCGAGCACGGACTCCCGCAGCGGCTGCAGCAGGGCGAACGGCAACGCGCGCAGGCAGAAGGTCACGAGGCCCGCGACGACGGCCGCGGCCACCAGGTACGCGGCGCCGGTCATCGGGGGTCATCCTCGGCGCCGGGCTCGGCGTCCGTGACGGGCCGCTCCCCCGCCGCGGCGACGACGGGCACCTGCCCGGTGACGGGGGCGGGTTCCGGCAGCGGCAGCGCGACGCCGCGCGCGGCGAGCACGTGGAACGCGATCAGCACCGCGGCGTAGAGGGCGAAGGCGACGACGAGCACCTGTGCCGGTGCCAGCAGCAGGGCCACCCCGACGGCGACCGCGGCCGCCAGCACGAGGGGCAGCTGGGCCCGCGTGCGGGCGGCGTCCATGGCGAGCACGATGAAGAGGGCGACGAGCGCGAACTCGAGGCCCTCGACCGGCGCGGGCAGCAGCCACGCGACGGCCACCCCGGCGAGGCCCCCGAGCACCCAGTACGCATGCAGCGCGATCTGCATGGCCACCAGTCGGGGGCCGGTCCAGCCGCGGGGCTGGGCCGCGGCGATGGCGTAGGCCTCGTCGATCAGGGCGCCCATCGAGTAGATCCGCGCGAGGCGCCCCCGGACCACGCGCAGCGGGAAGCTGAACGCATAGAACACGTGGCGGAAGTTCACGAGGAACACCGTCACGGCGATCGTGAGCAGCGGCGTGCCCGCCACCACCAGCGAGACGAGCAGCAGCTCGACGGACCCGGCGAACACGACCACGGAGAACAGGGGTGCGACCCACGCGGGCAGCCCGGCCTGGACCACGAGCATCCCGAAGGCCACGCCCAGGGGGAACAGGCCGAGGCCGGCGCCCAGCGTCACGGCGACGCCGGAGCGCACCTCGGCCCACCGCGAGGGCGGAGCGGAGGCGCGCGAGGACGCTGACGAGGAGCCCATGATGGTGAGCATGGTCTCACACGCGCCCGGCGGGCCGGCGACATGACAGGTCAGGGCGTCACGCCATGTCACGGCCCCGCGATCGGTGCACCCGGAGGGACTCGAACCCCCGACCCTCTCGGTGTAAACGAGATGCTCTGACCGACTGAGCTACAGGTGCCGGTGTCCGTCCAGGCTACCGGTGATCGAGCAGGTCGCGCGTCGCCGCCTCGTGCTCGCCCCGGGTGCGTGCCTGCCCCGGGGCGGCGACCACGCGCGCGGCCTCGACCCCGTCCGCGCCGAGCAGCACGGAGACGCGGCGGGGCCGCCCGGTCTCCGCGTCGAAGACGTCGAGGGCACGGCAGGCCGCGCCGTGGGGCCAGAAATCGGAGAGCAGGGTGAGCGGCTCCGGCAGTGCCAGCTCCTCGCGGACGCGGCGCAGCACGGGGGCGGCGTCACAGGAGACCACGCGGACAGCCACCTCGTCGACCGCCACGTCCCCGGCGAGCGCCCCGAGCCAGCCGAGCTCGTCCGTGCACACCGGCGTGAACGCCCCGGGCAGGAAGACGAGCCACGTGCCCCGCGGCGCGGCCGCGTCCTCGGGCCCGCGCGTCGGCGGCCACGGCCACCTCTGGCCGTGGTCGTCGCGCAGCGCGGGGACGACGTCGGCGCCCCGCGTCCCGCCGGACGGGGGCTCAGCCACCGCGCTTCTGGACGAGCTTCTGAGCGGCCCAGTCCTCGGAGGCGCCGGCCCCGGTGGTGGCGTGCAGGCCCGCGGTGGAGGCGGCCTCGGCGACGTCCGCCGGGCTGACGTGGCCGGGGCGCCCCGTGCGGGGGGTCATGATCCAGACGGGGCCGGCATCGAGGGACCGCTGGGCGTCCACGAGGGCATCCGTGAGATCCATGACGTCGCCGTCGTCCGCGCGCCACCAGAAGAGGACGGCGTCCGCCGGCTCCTGATCGTCCTCGGTCAGCAGCTCCTCGCCCAGGGCGTCCTCGAGCGCGTCACGGAAGGTGAAGTCGACGTCGTCGTCGTACCCCCACTCCTGCACCAGGTCGCCCCTCGAGAGGGCGAGCTCCGCCAGCAGGGCGCTGTCCGTCGAGGTCGGCGTCGACCCAGCCTGCATAGTGTCCGGTCCTCCTTGATGGTGGCGGGCACTGCGGCCCGCGCCGTCGAGCGGGTGATGATGACCACCATACGCCGTGGACGCCGCCGTTCCGGGGCCTCCGGCCGGGCGGACGCGGCGGCTGCGGTCTACTCTGGGGAGGAACAGACGCACTCTCCGGGCGACGCGCCCGGCTCGGCGTCGCGGGCCCGGACCGGATCGTCTGCCCGCAGCCCACCGCGGAGCACCCCTCCGCACGAGAACCAGGAGGCACCGTGAGCGCAGCCGAAGAGAGCTCGCAGATCCGCAGCGGTCTGACCGACCAGCTCCCGGACAAGGATCCCCAGGAGACGTCGGAGTGGATCGAGTCCCTCGACGGACTCATCGAGGAGCGCGGCACGGAGCGGGCGCAGTACATCATGCGCTCCCTCATGCAGCGCGCGAGCGCCCAGTCCGTCGCCCTGCCCTACGTGACCACCACGGACTACGTGAACACGATCCCGGCGGACCAGGAGCCGGAGTACCCGGGCGACGAGGAGCTCGAGCGCCGCTACCGCAACTACCTGCGGTGGAACGCCATGGCCCTCGTGCAGCGCGCCCAGCGCGACGGCGTCGGCGTCGGCGGTCACATCTCCTCCTACGCAGGCCAGGCGACCCTCTACGAGGTGGGCCTGAACCACTTCTTCCGCGGTCAGGACCACCCGGGCGGCGGCGACCACATCTTCTTCCAGGGCCACTCCTCGCCGGGCAACTACGCCCGCGCGTTTCTCGAGGGCCGCCTGACCGAGCAGGACCTCGACGGCTTCCGCCAGGAGAAGTCCCGCCAGGGCCACGCCCTGCCCTCCTACCCGCACCCGCGGATGATGCCGCACTTCTGGCAGTACCCCACCGTGTCCATGGGCCTGGGGCCGATGAACGCCATCTTCCAGGCGCAGACCAACCGGTACCTGCACAACAACGGCATCAAGGACACCTCCGACCAGCACGTGTGGGCCTTCCTCGGCGACGGCGAGATGGACGAGCCCGAGTCGCGCGGTCAGCTGCACGTCGCGGCCAACGACAAGCTCGACAACCTCACCTTCGTGATCAACTGCAACCTGCAGCGTCTCGACGGGCCGGTGCGCGGCAACGGCAAGATTGTCCAGGAGCTGGAGTCCTACTTCCGGGGCGCCGGCTGGAACGTCATCAAGGTCCTGTGGGGCCGCGAGTGGGATCCGCTGCTCGAGGTCGACGACGAGGGCGAGCTCGTGCGCATCATGAACGAGACGCTCGACGGCGACTACCAGACCTACAAGGCCGAGTCCGGCGGCTTCGTGCGCGACCACTTCTTCGGCCGGTCCTCCGTCACCAAGGAGATGGTGGCGGACATGACCGACGACGAGATCTGGGGCCTCAAGCGCGGCGGCCACGACTACAAGAAGGTCTACGCCGCCTACAAGGCCGCCATGGAGCACAAGGGCCAGCCCACCGTCATCCTGGCCCACACCATCAAGGGCTACGGCCTGGGCAAGTCCTTCGAGGGCCGCAACGCCACGCACCAGATGAAGAAGCTGACGGTGGACGACCTCAAGGTGTTCCGGGACCGCCACCGCATCCCGATCTCGGACGAGCAGATCGAGAAGGACCCGTACAACATCCCGTACTACCACCCGGGTGCCGACGCCCCGGAGATCAGGTACATGATGGAGCGGCGCAAGGAGCTGGGCGGCTTCGTGCCGGAGCGGCGCAGCGACTACCACGCGATCCCGCTGCCCCCGGAGTCCGCGTACAAGCAGGCCCGCAAGGGATCGGGCAAGCAGCAGGCCGCCACGACCATGGCGTTCGTGCGCCTGCTCAAGGACCTGATGCGGGACAAGAACATGGGACCGCGCTTCGTGCCGATCATCCCGGACGAGGCCCGCACCTTCGGCATGGACTCGTTCTTCCCGACCGCGAAGATCTACAACCCCAAGGGGCAGAACTACCTGTCCGTGGACCGGGACCTGTTCCTGTCCTACAAGGAGTCCCCGCAGGGGAAGATCTACCACGTCGGCATCAACGAGGACGGCGCCACCGCGGCGTTCAACGCGATCGGCACGGCGTACTCCACGCACGGCGAGCCGATGATCCCGGTGTACATCTTCTACTCGATGTTCGGCTTCCAGCGGACCGCGGACAACATCTGGGCCGCAGGCGACCAGCTCGCGCGCGGCTTCATGATCGGCGCCACCGCCGGGCGCACCACCCTCGCCGGCGAGGGCACCCAGCACATGGACGGTCACTCCCCCGTCCTGGCGTCCACGAACCCGGCCGTGAAGCACTACGACCCGGCGTACTCGTACGAGATCGCCCACATCGTGCGCCAGGGCCTGGAGGACATGTACGGCGACCACGACCGCGGGGACGACGTCCGCAACGTCATCTACTACCTCACGGTGTACAACGAGCCGATCACCCACATCGAGGAGCCCGAGGGCCTCGACGTGGAGGGCCTGCTCAAGGGCATCTACCGCCTCTCCGAGGGCCAGGGCGACGGCCCGAAGGTCCAGCTCCTGGGCTCCGGCGTCTCCGTGCCGTGGGCGCTCGACGCCCAGCGGATCCTCTCCGAGGAGTGGGGCGTGAACGCCTCCGTGTGGTCGGTGACCTCCTACAACGAGCTGTACCGCGACGCCGTCGCGGCGGAGAAGGACGCCCTGAAGGACCCGTCCGCCACCCCGCGCGTGCCCTACGTGACGCAGGCGCTGCAGGGGGCCGAGGGCCCGATCGTGGCCACCTCGGACTACTCCACCTCGTGGACGAACCAGATCCGCCCGTTCGTGCCGAACCGCTTCTCGGCGCTCGGCGCCGACGAGTTCGGCTTCGCGGACACCCGCGCCGCCGCCCGTCGGTACTTCCTCATCGACACCCACTCGATGGTGGTCCGCGCGCTGCAGCTCCTCGAGGAGGAGGGCGAGGTCGAGCGGGGCACGGCCGCGAAGGCGCACGAGAAGTACCGCCTGGACGACGTCAACGCCGGCACCACCGGCATCGCAGGCGGCGACGCCTGACCCGCACGCCGCGGGGAGGCCGACGTCCTCCCGACCCGACGCCGGCCGCCCGCCTCCGCCACGGAGGCGGGCGGCCGGCGTCGTCGCTGTAGGAACCCCACAACACGCGCCTAGGATGAAGCGCATGCCCGAGCCCCGCCCCGCCGCCCCTCGCCCCGTGAGCACCGACGGGCTGGCCCGCCTCCGGAGCCACCTGGGGGCACTGAACACGGCGGTGCTGCAGCGGCTGGACGCCACCCTGCCCTGGTACCGCCGACTCACCCCGGACGAGCGCAGCGCCCTCGGGCTCGTGGCCCAGCGCGCCCTGCAGGGCTTCCTCACGTGGTTCGAGCGGCCCACCTCCACGGGCCACGTCCTGCAGGACGTCTTCGGGCCCGCGCCCACCGATCTCACCCGGGCGATCTCGCTGCAGCGGGCCCTCCAGCTCATCCGGACGATGGTGGACGTCGTCGAGACGCGGGTGCCGGAGCTGCTGGCCGAGCGCGACCAGGCGCCCGTCCGCGAACACATCCTCCACTACTCGCGCGAGGTCGCGTTCGCGCTCGCAGACGTGTACGCCCGGGCCGCGGAGATGCGCGGCGCGATGGACTCGCGGCTCGAGTCGGTCCTGCTGGACGCGGTGCTGCGCGGGCAGGACCCGGACGAGATCCGGCATCGGGCCACGGCGCTGGGCTGGCGTGGGGACCACGACGTGATGGTCATGGCCGGTCTCGCCCCGGGGCAGGACAAGCCCGCGTTCATCCCGGACCTGCGGCGGGCCGCGGCGAGGCTCGACTGCGACCTGCTCGTGGGCGTGCAGTCCGAACGGCTCGTCCTCGTGGTCGGCTCGGTGCGGGACGCGCGGGCGGTGGGCGAGGCGCTCGCGCCCTGGTTCGCGCCGGGACCGGTGATCGTGGGACCCGTCGTGGACTCGCTGGTCTCGGTGCACGTCTCGGCGCGGCACACCCTCGCCGGGCTCAGCGCGGCGGCCGCCCACCCCCGGGCGAGCCGGCCCACCCCGGCGGAGGACCTGCTGCCCGAGCGGGCGCTGCTGGGCGACCCCACGGCCCGGGAAGCCCTCGTGGACGGGGTGTTCACGCCCCTGGCCGACGCCGGCACCTCCCTGCTGGAGACCGTGGACGCGTACGGCGCGCTGGGCCACTCGCTCGAGGGCACGGCCCGCGAGCTGTTCGTCCACGCGAACACGGTGCGGTACCGCCTCAAGCGGGTGGCCGAGGTGACCGGCTGGGACCCGCTGGTCCCCCGCGACGCGTACGTCCTGCAGACCGCGATCACCCTGGGCCGGCTCGCGGGGGCGCGGCCGACGACCGGGACAGGCTCGGACTGAGCCGGGGCGGCGCCCCCCCACTTGTAGAAACCCTCCAAACCGACTCGCCGTGCTTCGTGGCGCGATCTGTCCGGGATGGCGGCCGATCCTGACACGATGGAGGAATGCTTGCCATCGTGTGCCCCGGACAGGGGTCCCAGACGCCCGGCTTCCTCGCCCCCTGGCTCGAGCTGGACGGGACCCGCGACCTGCTCGCGTCCCTCTCCGACGCCGCGGGCGTGGACCTGATCCGCCACGGCACCGAGTCGGACGAGGAGACCATCAAGGACACCGCCGTCGCCCAGCCGCTGATCGTGGCGGCCGGCCTGGTGGCCGCCGCGGCCCTCGAGGCGGACGCCGCCGCACCGAAGTCGACCGTCGTGGCCGGCCACTCCGTGGGCGAGGTCACCGCGGCCGCCGTCACCGGCGTGCTGTCCCCCGCCGAGGCCCTCTCCCTGGTGCGCGTGCGCGCCACCGGCATGGCCCGGGCCGCCGCGGCCACGCCCACGGGCATGGCCGCCGTCGTGGGCGGGGACCAGGACGAGGTCCTCGCGGCCATCGACGCGGCGGGCCTGGCGCCCGCCAATGTCAACGGCGCCGGCCAGATCGTCGCCGCCGGCACCGCGGAGGCCCTCGGCGCGCTCGCCGAGTCCGCCCCCGCCCGCGCTCGCGTGATCCCGCTCAAGGTGGCCGGCGCGTTCCACACGGAGCACATGCGCCCCGCCGTGGACGACCTCGCGGCCCACGTCGCCGGCCTCTCCCCCTCGGACCCGCGCCTGCCCCTGCTGTCCAACCGGGACGGCGAGGCCGTCGAGTCCGGCACGGACGTGCTCGCCCGGATCGTGGACCAGGTCACCCGCCCGGTCCGCTGGGACCTGTGCATGGCGACCATGGCCACGCGGCAGGTCACGGGCGTCCTGGAGCTGCTGCCCGGTGGCACACTGACCGGACTGGCCAAGCGCGGTCTCAAGGGCACCGCGCAGCTCGCCGTGAAGACCCCCGAGGACCTGGACGCCGCGCGGGCGTTCCTGGCCGAGCACTCGGCCTGAACCCCGCGCACCGCCCGGCAGAGAGAAGCACCATGACCGTCACCCTGAAGCAGCACGAGCGCCCCGCGGCCAGCCGCATCGTGGCCGTGGGCGCCTACCGCCCGGCGAACCTGGTCCCCAACGAGGACCTCATCGGCCCTATCGACTCGTCGGACGAGTGGATCCGCCAGCGCACCGGCATCGTCACGCGCCAGCGCGCCACGGCGGAGGAGACCGTGCCCGTCATGGCCGTGGGCGCCGCCCGGGAGGCCCTCGAGCGGGCCGGCCTGCAGGGCTCGGACCTGGACGCCGTGATCGTCTCGACCGTCACCTTCCCGCACGCCACCCCCTCGGCCGCGGCCCTCGTGGCGCACGAGATCGGGGCCACCCCGGCGCCCGCCTACGACGTCTCCGCCGCGTGCGCCGGCTACTGCTACGGCGTGGCCCAGGCCGACGCGCTCGTGCGTTCCGGCACCGCGCGGCACGTGCTCGTGGTCGGCGTCGAGCGCCTCTCCGACGTCGTGGATCCCACGGACCGCTCCATCTCCTTCCTCCTGGGCGACGGCGCGGGCGCCGTGATCGTGTCGGCCTCGGACGAGCCGGGCATCTCCCCCTCGGTGTGGGGCTCGGACGGGGAGCGCTGGTCCACGATCTCCATGACGCACTCGCAGCTGGAGCTCCGCGATGCCGTGGAGCACGCCCGCACCACGGGCGACGCCTCGGCGATCACCGGCGCGGAGGGGATGCTCTGGCCCACGCTGCGCCAGGACGGGCCCTCCGTCTTCCGCTGGGCCGTGTGGTCGATGGCGAAGGTGGCCCGCGAGGCCCTCGACGCCGCGGGCGTGGAGCCCGAAGACCTCGCCGCGTTCATCCCGCACCAGGCCAACATGCGGATCATCGACGAGTTCGCCAAGCAGCTGAAGCTGCCGGAGTCCGTCGTCGTGGCCCGGGACATCGCGGACGCCGGCAACACGTCGGCCGCGTCCATCCCGCTGGCCATGCACCGTCTGCTGGAGGAGAACCCCGAGCTCACCGGCGGCCTGGCCCTGCAGATCGGCTTCGGCGCCGGGCTGGTCTACGGCGCCCAGGTGGTCCGCCTCCCCTGAGGCGGCGCCGTCTGATTCACTGATCACGTACACCCCACACCCCTACCGAAGGAGACGCCCCATGGCTTCCAAGGAAGAGATCCTCGCCGGCCTCGCCGAGATCGTGAACGAGGAGACCGGCCTCGACACCGCCGAGGTGCAGCCGGAGAAGTCCTTCACGGACGATCTGGACATCGACTCGATCTCGATGATGACCATCGTGGTCAACGCCGAGGACAAGTTCGGCGTGAAGATCCCGGACGAGGAGGTCAAGAACCTCAAGACCGTCCAGGACGCCGTCGACTTCATCGACGGCGCCCAGGCCTGATCGGCCCACGACGGCGGCGGGCCCGGTCCGTCCCGTCCCCTCGGTGAGCGCCGGGGGCGCGTGAGCGCCCCCGGCCCCGCCACCCTCGACTTCCGGCACCCCGGCGAGCGCCGCGCGTCGTGCCGACGACTCCCCCTCCGCCCGATCCCCACTCGAGACCCAGAGGCAGCAGACCCATGACCCGCACCGCAGTGATCACCGGCCTCGGCGCCACCACGCCCATCGGCGGCGACGTGCCCACCTTCTGGTCCCACGCCCTGCAGGGCGTCTCCGGTGCGCGCACCATGGAGCACGACTGGGTGGAGAAGTACGAGCTGCCGGTCACCTTCGCGGCCGAGCTGGCCGTGCCCACCTCCGAGGTCCTCTCCAAGGTGGAGCAGAAGCGCCAGGACCCGGCCACCCAGATGGCGACCGTCGCCGCGCGCGAGGCCTGGAAGGACGCCGGCCTCGAGGGCGCGGAGGTCGACGGCGACCGGCTCGCCGTGGCCTTCGGCACCGGCATCGGCGGCGTGTGGACCCTCCTGGACGGCTGGGACACCCTGCGCGAGCGCGGCCCGCGCCGCGTGCTGCCCATGACCGTCCCGATGCTCATGCCCAACGGCGCCGCCGGCGCGCTCTCCCTCGAGTTCGGCGCCCGCGCCGGCGCCCGCACGGTGGTGTCCGCGTGCGCCGCCGGCACCGAGGCGCTCGAGACCGCGCTGCTGCTCATCCGCTCCGGCCAGGCCGACGTCGTGATCTGCGGCGCCGCCGAGGCCGCCGTGCACCCGCTGCCGATGGCCGCGTTCGCCGCGATGCAGGCGCTGTCCAAGCGCAACGACGACCCGCAGGCCGCGTCCCGCCCCTACGACGTGGACCGCGACGGCTTCGTTCTCGGCGAGGGCGCCGGCGTCATGGTGATCGAGTCGGAGGAGCACGCGAAGACCCGCGGCGCCCGCGTGTACGCCGAGCTGGCCGGCGCGGGCGTCAGCTCCGACTCCCACCACATCACCGCGCCCGAGCCCGAGGGCCTGGGCGCGACCCGTGCGATGCGCGCCGCCCTGAGGTCGGCCGACATCACCCCCGAGGACGTGTGCCACGTGAACGCCCACGCGACGTCCACACCCAAGGGCGACGCCCCGGAGTACCTGGCCATGCGGGCCGTGTTCGGCGACCACCTGGACCAGGTGCAGGTCTCGGCCACGAAGTCCCAGACCGGCCACCTGCTGGGCGCCTCAGGCGCGATCGAGTCGATCCTGTCCGTGCTCGCCGTGCACCACGGCCAGGCGCCCGTGACCATCAACCTGGACCACCAGGACCCGGAGATCCCGCTGAACGTGGTCACCGGCTCCCCCGCCCGCCTGCCCGAGGGGCCGCGCGTGGCCGTGAAGAACTCGTTCGGGTTCGGCGGCCACAACGCGGTGGCCGTGTTCCGCAGCGTCTGAGCCGGAGCGCCGCCGGCCGGGCGAAGGCTCAGACAGCGCGGTGCAGCCAGCGCACGTTGGCGTGGGCGGCGGCCAGCCGGAACGGCTCGAGCTCGTCGTCCCAGGCCTCGCCGAGCGCGAGGGAGAGTTCGTGCATCAGCACGCTGGGGTCGCCCGCGCCGGCCTCGTAGGCGTACCGGATGCGATCCTCGGAGACCATGATGTTGCCGGAGACGTCCGTGGTGGCATGGAAGATGCCGAGGTCCGGGGTGTGGGACCAGCGCGAGCCGTCGACCCCGGCGGACGGCTCCTCCGTGATCTCGAAGCGCAGGTGCGGCCAGCCACGCAGGGCGGAGGCCAGACGCGCGCCAGTGCCGGCGGGCGCCGTCCAGTGCACCTCGGCGCGGTGCTGGCCGGGCGCGACCGGCTGACCCTCCCACTCCACCGAGGTCGCGGGGCCGAGCACGGAGCTCAGCGCCCACTCCACGTGGGGGCAGAGGGCGGTGGGGGCGGAGAGGATGTGGACCACGCCGCGGGTTTGGGTGCTGGTCATGGATGCCTCCGGGGGTGCGATGCGGTGCGTCTTCCCCTACGACCACGTCGCGGCTCCGGTGGATCCTGGGGCCATTGTGCACCAGGGATGCCGGGCCGGCAACGAGGCGGTGCGCCGCCGCGCGTGTCGCGGTGGCGCAGTGGAGGGGCCGGGGGCGCTCCGGGGAGGCGTCAGGCGCGTGGGTGGGCCTGCCGGTAGCCCTCGCGGAGGCGATCGATCGAGACGTGCGTGTAGACCTGCGTGGTGCGCAGGGATGCATGGCCCAGCAGCTCCTGCACGCTGCGCAGGTCGGCGCCGCCGTCGAGGAGGTGGGTCGCGGCCGTGTGGCGCAGCGCGTGCGGCCCGCGGGCCGCGGTGTCCCCCAGGCCCTCGAGCGCCCGGTCGACGACGGTGCGCGCCTGGCGCACCCCCAGCCGGCCGCCGCGTGCGCCGAGGAAGAGGGCGGGGCCGGAGTCCGGCCGGGCCAGGCGGGGGCGACCGAGCCGCTGCCACGCCTGGAGGGCGCGGCCCGCGGGTGTGCCGTAGGGGACGGTGCGCTGCCGGTCTCCCTTGCCGGTCAGCCGGACGACGCCGCGGCCGGCCTCGAGGTCGTCCACGTCCAGGGCGGAGAGTTCGGCCACCCGGGCGCCCGTGGCGTAGAGCAGCTCGAGCAGGGCGGCGTCCCGCAGGGCCAGCGCGTGGGCGGCGGGGTCGTCGCCCGCGGCGGCCGCGTCCACACGCTCCTGGGCGGCCGCGAGGAGCCGGGTCGCCTGCTGCTCCTGGAGCACGTGGGGCAGCGTCCCCTCGGGCCGGGGCGAGCGCAGCCGCAGGGCGGGGTCGTCGGAGCGCAGGCCCTCGCGGCGCAGCCAGGCCGTGAAGGTGCGGACGGCGGCCACCCGGCGGGCCAGGGTCGCGCGGGCGAGGCCGGACCCGCTCATGTCCGCCAACCAGCCGCGCAGGTCCTCGATGTCCAGCTCGGGGAGGACGTCCGGTGCGCTGGGCCCGTGGCGAGCGGGAGCATCGTCGTCCACGGGGGGCGTCCCCGCGGTGGCGGCTGTGCCGGCGACGTAGTCGATGAGGGAATGCAGATCGGCGAGGTACGCGCGCACGGTCTGGGGGCTGCGGTTCCGCTCGTGGCGCAGGTGCTCCTCGAACGCCTCGAGCCAGGCCGTGTCCCGGGGCGAGGGGGCGCGCGGGGCCGGGGCGGGACGGACGGAGGACGACGGGGCCATCCCCCCACTCTGCCATCCGCGCCCCGGGCGACGCGGCCGGAGGTCATGCGCGCCGCCACCGGTCCTCGACCCGTTCGGCCAGGCCCGCCCGCTGCAGCCGGGACAGACAGGCCAGGACGGTGGGCAGCGCGAGCCCGGCGCTGACGGTGATCCGGTCGACGGGCACCGCCTGGCGCAGGGGCAGCGCCTCGTGGACGAGGGCCTCCTCCATCGTGAGCCCGTCGGTGGGCCGCGCGGCAGGCTCGGGAGCTGCCCGGGTGGACGACGGCCCACCCGCGCCGCCGCTCCGGGCGGGCCCCTGACCGAGCAGGGCAAGGGCCTCCTGCTCGGTGGTGACGAGACGGGCGGGGCTCTCCTGCAGCAGACGGTGGCAGCCGGCGGAGCTGGGCGAGGTCACGGGGCCGGGGACGACGCCCACCTCGCGGCCGAGGCCGAACGCGTGGCCCGCCGTGTTCTGCGCTCCCGACCGCCAGCGCGCCTCGACCACCAGCACGGCCCCCGCGAGCGCGGCGATGACTCGGTTGCGCTGCAGAAACCGGTAGCGCGTGGGGCTCGCCCCGGGCGGCATCTCGGACACGAGCAGCCCGGCGGCCATCACCGCGCGGAGCAGGTCCTCGTGGCCGGCCGGGTAGAACCGGTCGAGGCCGCCGGCCAGCACCGCCACCGTGGGCGGGACGCCGTCGCGATCCGCCGCGTCTCCCGGTGCGGCGAGCGCCTGCAGCGCGGCCCGGTGGGCGGCGCCGTCGATGCCGTACGCGCCGCCGGAGATCACGCACGCGCCCTGCTGGACGGCGTGGGCGGCACAGCGGGCGGTCACCGTCCGCCCGTACGCGGTCGCCTCCCGGCTGCCGACGACGGCGAGCATCCGGTCCGCGGGAGGCAGCGTTCCGGAGCCGCGGAACCACAGGCCCAGAGGCGCCTCCTCGCCCAGGTCCGCCAGGGCGGCGGGCCAGGCGTCGTCCTCGGGGATCAGCAGGCCTCCCCCGAGCCGGTGCAGAGTCACGAGGTCGCGCTCCGGCTCCAGTCGGGCGGCCCGGGGCGCCCAGCGGGCCAGGCCCGCGGCCCAGCGCCGGGGCAGCGTGTCGGGCGTGCCGGCGTGATCGGCGAGCAGATCGCGTTCGGCGGGCTGGATCGTCTCCCGGCCCGTGAGCAGGGCGAGCGCCCGCTCCGGCCCCAGCGCCGTGACGGTCTGCACCGCGAGCGCGTCCCCGGGCTCGACCAGCCGGGTCAGGGCGGCGCGGGCGAGCCGGGCGGCGTCCGGCCGGCGCGGCCCGGCGACGGGGACGTGGTCTGCCGCCGGGGTGACGTGGGTGGTCATGCGTCCTCCTCGTTCTGGTGGCGCAGCGTGAGTGCCACGTCGGTGTCCTCGGGTGCGGGCCGTTCGGCGCCGCGCAGGTCCGCCAGGGTCCAGGCGAGGCGGAGGACGCGGGCGTGGCCGCGCGCGCTCAGCAGGCCCTGGTCGACGGCGTCGTCCGCGGGCCGGCGGGCCGCCCGGGGCACGGCGTACGGGCCGTGCCGCAGCACCGCGGCGGGGACGTGCGCGTTGCGGCGCAGCCCGGACGGGACGAGCCCGCGCTCTGCGGCGGTGGCCCAGCGTTGGGCCTGGCGGTCGGCGGCCGCGGCGACCCGGGCGGCCACCTGCGAGGTGGTCTCGGAGGCGGGCGCCCCCGTGAGCTGCCGCGCGTCGACGGGCCGCACGGTGACCTGCAGGTCGACACGGTCCAGCAGCGGTCCGGAGAGCCGCTGGGCGTAGCGGCGGCGTTCGGGCACGCTGCACCGGCACTCGACGCCCGTGCCGCCGCCCTTGCCGCACGGGCAGGGGTTGGCGGCCAGCACGAGCTGGAACCGGGCCGGGTAGACGACGGCGCCGAGGGCCCGGTGCAGCAGCACCTCCCCGGACTCGAGGGGCTGGCGCAGCGCCTCGAGGGTGCGTCGTTCGAACTCGGGGGCCTCGTCCAGGAACAGCACGCCGCCGTGGGCGAGGGAGGCCGCTCCCGGCCGGGCGAGGCCGCTGCCGCCGCCCACGAGGGCCGAGCGGGACGCCGAGTGGTGGGGTGCCTCGAACGGCGGGGTCCGGTCGATGTCACCGTCGAACCCCTGGGCCGTCCCGCCCCTGCGCCGGACACGGGCGGCGCCGCCGCGGAGGGAGCGCAGGGCGGCGCACTCGAGCGCGGTGCGCCGGTCCAGGGGCGGCAGGATTCCGGGCAGGCGCTCGGCCAGCATGGTCTTGCCCGCCCCCGGGGCGCCCATGAGCAGCAGGTGGTGGGCGCCGGCGGCTGCGACCTCGAGGGCGAACCGGGCCTCGGCCTGCCCGGCGACCTCGGCGAGGTCGGGCACCGCACGGGCCGGCTCCGGTTCCGGGGCTGTCACCTGCCGTCGGGCCGGGCGGCGGGGCGCCTCTCCGTCCGGTTCCCCGCCGAAGGCGCGGATGACGTCGTGCAGATGGGCGAAGCCGCGGACCTCGGCGCCGGGGACCAGTCGGGCCTCGGCCTCCGCGTCCTCGGCGACGACGATCTCGGAGCACCCCGCGTCGACGGCGGCCATCACCATCGCCACGGTCTCCGGCGAGCGGTGCAGGGCGCCGTCGAGGCCGAGCTCGGCCAGGAACACGGGCCCCTCGACGTTCCGCACCCGCCCGTCCGCGGCGTAGGCCGCCAGGACGATCGCCAGGTCGTGGCAGGCGCCCCGCTTGTGCACCCCCGCCGGCAGCAGGTTCACGGTCAGGTGCCGCCGGGTCAGGGGCAGTCCGGCGTTGCGCGCGGCGGAGCGGATGCGGTCCCGGCTCTCCTGCAGCGCCTGGTCCGGCAGGCCGAGGAGGGTGAACCCGGGCAGGGACTGGGCGATGTCCGCCTCGACGTGCACGACCTCCCCGCGCAGACCCGCCAGCGTGATGGAGCGGGTGCGTCCGATGCCGCTCACGGCCGCACGTCCTGCAGCAGATCGAAGCGGATCCCGCCCGTGCGCGGCACCAGCACGGCGACGGCGTCGACGCGCCAGGGCGTTCCCCGGCGCTCTCCGGCGTGTGTCCGCACCCATGCCGCGGTGAGGCGGTGCAGCCGGGTGAGCTTGCGCCGGTCGATCGACTCGAACGGGTCGCCGAAGGCCAGGCCCGAGCGGGTCTTCACCTCGACGCCCACCCACCAGCCGGCGTGCTGGGCCACGATGTCCAGCTCTCCGGCCTCACCCCGCCAGTTGCGGTCGGCGATCACGTAGCCGCGCTCGGCGAGCCAGCGTGCGGCGGCGTCCTCGCCGAACCGGCCCAGCGCCGTGTGCGCGCGGCTGGCGCGCCTGTCTCCGGGCGGCTGCGCCCCGATCCGTTCCGCGGTCCCCGTCATCCCGACCACCTCCTGGGCACCAGGGTGGTCCCGAGCAGGGTCGCCGGGTCGGCGACGGCGGGGATTGTGCGGGGCCGGACGCCTGTGCAGGAGTGGACGTCGGCGTCCCGCCCTCGGGGCCGATCAGGCGTGGGTCAGCTCGGCAGCTGGCCGTCCGGCGGGACCGTCAGGTCCTCGGTGGGCAGCTCCTCGATGTTCACGTCCTTGAAGGTCAGCACCTTCACGCGCTTGATGAACCGCTGCGTGCGGTACACGTCCCACACCCAGGCGTCCTCGAGCAGGATCTCGAAGAACACGTCCCCGTCCGCCTGGCGGGGCGTCAGCTGCACGTCGTTGGCGAGGTAGAAGCGCCGCTCGGTCTCCACGACGTAGCGGAACAGGCCCACCACGTCCCGGTACTCGCGGTAGAGCAGCAGCTCGGCCTCGGCCTCGAAGTCCTCGACGTCGTCTGCGCTCATGACATGCCTCCTCAGTGTTCGCCGCGCACCCGCGACAGTCCGGGCACGCACGGCCTCCATCCTCCCCCGTCCGGGGGTCGCACGTCGAACGGGCGGCCGCGCCCGGCCCCGGGGGCTCAGTCGAACAGCGTGGGCGGCGCCTGCGCGGGCGCGTCCGGCAGCCCGAGGTTCCAGCTGCGCCGGTGCTGCTCGCTCGCCCCGCGCTCGGCCAGGGCGGCCCGGTGCGCGGCTGAGCCGTACCCCTTGTTCCCGGCCCACCCGTACCCCGGGTGCGCCGCGTCGAGGGCGATCATGACGTCGTCGCGGGCCACCTTCGCGGCGATCGACGCGGCCGCCACCGTCGCGCACCGGTCCTCGGCCCGCACCAGCATCGTGGGCACGGGCGGCAGCGGGCGCGGCGCGGGCGCGGGGCCGGCGTCGGGATCGGAGCGGCTCAGCCAGTCGTCCCGGCCGTCGAGCACGAGGGCGACCGGCTCCTGCCCCACCGCGGCGTACAGCGCCGCCCACGCCCGGCGCCCGGCGAGGCCGAGGGCCGCCGAGATCCCGAGCGCGTCGATCTCCGCGGGGCCGGCCTCGCCCAGCGCCACCCCGGCCGCCCAGGCCTCGATCTGCGGGACCAGGGCGCGCCGGCGTCGGTCCGTGAGCGCCTTGGAGTCACGCACCGGAGGGATCTGCCCGGCGGCGGGCAGCCACGCGGCGCACACCCCGACGACGACGGGCCCGGCCAGCGCGCCACGGCCCACCTCGTCCATGCCCGCCACGAGCACCCGGTCCACTCCCCGCGCGGCGAGGACCGGCGCGGCCAGCCCCGCCTCGACGTCCAGGCCGGCGCGCACCGTCGGCCGGCCACCGCCCCGGCTCGCGGTCACGTGCGGGCCTCCGGCGCGGGCGCGTCCGGCACGGCGGCGAACGCGTCGGGGTCGGCGCCGGCGCCGCCGATCCGGTCCAGCGGCCAGACCACGAGCCGGGCGCGGCCCACCACGTCGTCGAGGGCCACGAACCCGCCCCCGGGCCCGGCGCGGTGCGCGCGGGAGTCCGCCGACGCCGAGCGATGGTCGCCGAGCACCCACAGTCGCCCCGCGGGGACGGTCACCTCGAACGCCTCCTGCGCGGGCGTCTCCCCCGGCGCGAGGTACGGCTCATCCACGGGCACCCCGTTCACGCGCAGCGTCTCCTCGCCGGGCGTCCAGGAGACGGTGTCCCCCGGCAGCCCGACGGCCCGCTTGATCACGTGGCCGCCCCCGGGCAGCCAGCCCTTCGTGTCTTCGAACACCACCACGTCACCGCGGCGCACCGGGAACGGGTCCGGGGTGAGCAGCGTGGCGACCACGCGGTCGCCGGCCTGCAGCCCGGGCTCCATGGACGAGGACGGGATGGCGTACATGCGCGCCAGGAAGGCCCACGCCAGCACGCAGGCGAGTACGGTCACGGCGGCGGCGATCAGCGCGGTGCGGCGCCCCGTCACGGCGTGTCCCCGGAGGGGGCGTCCACGGTCCCGCGGCGGGCCAGGGGCCACACGATCTCCGCGGCCCGGCCCTCGACCCGCTCGAGCGGGATGAGCCCGCCGCCGGGGGCGCCCAGCAGTGCGCGGGAGTCCCGGGAGGCGGCGCGGTGGTCGCCCAGGACGACCATGCGCCCGTCGGGCACCTCGAAGGACCAGGTCCCTGCCGCGGCCGGCTCGTCTGCGGTCACGGGCCTGCCGAGATACGGCTCGTTCAGCGGCTCACCGTTGCGCAGCAGCCGGCCGTCCGGGGCGCAGCACTCGAGGCGGTCCCCCGGCAGGGCCAGCACGCGCTTGACGAAGACGTCCTCGGCCGCGCCGACACCCCACCACCGGGCGACGTCCTCGAGGCCGCGCTCGAGCGATCCGGCCGAACGGTACGGCGCCAGGCTGCCGGCGCCGTCGAACACCACCACGTCGCCGTGGTGCAGGCCCTGCCCGCCGGCCGCGGCGGCCTCCACCCGCACGCGGTCGCCGGGCTGCAGGGTCGGCTCCATCGACCCGGAGGGGATGAGGTAGACGGGGCCGGTGAGGGCTCGCAGCACCGCGGCCACCACGACGGCGGCCACCACGGTCAGGCCGAGCCACGCCCACCAGCGGCTCGTGCCGGAGGCGGGGGCCGCCGTCGGGCCCGAGGAGGAGCCGGCCCCGGACGCGACGGAGCCCCGTGACCGGCGGGGGTCACGGGGCTCCGAGGTGCGCATGGGTCGATCACCGGTCGGCGGGGCCGACCGGGATGATCACTTGGCGTCGGCGCGCTTCTCGCGGATGCGGGCGGCCTTGCCGTGGCGGTCGCGCATGTAGTACAGCTTCGCGCGGCGCACGTCGCCCTTGGTGACGACCTCGATCTTGTCGATGACCGGGGAGTGCACCGGGAACACGCGCTCCACGCCGATGCCGAAGGACACCTTGCGGACGCGGAAGGTCTCGCGCACGCCGTAGCCCTGACGGCCCATGACGTAGCCCTGGAACACCTGGACGCGGGCGGTCTTGCCCTCGATGATGTTCACGTGCACCTTGACGGTGTCGCCGGGGGCGAACTCCGGGATGTCGTCGCGCAGCGTCTTCTTGTCGAACGAGTCGAGAATGTGCATGTCATCTCTCCTGGCGGATGCCACAGGTCAACCGCGTGGTATGCGGGCGCACGGCCCGTCCACGTCCGCATGACGAGGGGGCCGGGTCCCGAGCCGAGGGCCGGGCTCCGCACGTGGGGTGCGGTCCCGGGGTCCGATCCGTTGACGCGCGCCCCCTGTGGCAGGTCGGGCGTCCGGCGGACGCGAGGATCCATTATGCCACAGCCGACGACGTCGCGACGCCCCTCCGGCCCGTCGGGCGCGGCGGGTCAGGCCTCGGAGCCGTACGCCGCCCACAGGTCCGGTCGCCGCTCGCGCGTGCGCTCCTTCTGCTGGGCCCGACGCCAGGCCGCGACCTTGCCGTGGTCGCCCGAGAGCAGCACGGGCGGCACCGCACGGCCCCGCCAGTCCGCGGGCTTGGTGTAGACCGGGTACTCCAGCAGGCCGTCCTCGTGGGACTCCTCGACGAGCGAGGCCGGGTTGCCCACGACGCCCGGCACGAGGCGGCCGACGGCCTCGATCATCGCCAGCGCCGCGACCTCGCCGCCGTTGAGCACGTAGTCGCCCAGCGAGACCAGCCGCACCTCGAAGAGCTCCTCGGCCCAGCCGAAGACGCGCTCGTCGATCCCCTCGTAGCGGCCGCACGCGATCGCCACGTGCTCCCGGCCCGCCAGTTCCCGGGCGAACCGCTGGGTGAAGCGCTCCCCCGAGGGCGTCGGCACGAGCAGCACGGGGCGGTCCCCCGGCTCCGCCGACGACGACTCGGCGGGGGCCGGTGACACGGGCCCCTGGGCCGCCACGTGCTCGAGCGCGAGCGCCCACGGCTCCGGTTTCATCACCATGCCGGCGCCGCCGCCGTAGGGCGTGTCGTCCACGGTGCGGTGCCGGTCGAAGGTGAAGTCGCGCAGGTCGTGGACGTGCACGTCCACGAGGCCCTCGCGGCGGGCACGGCCCAGCAGCGAGACGTCGAGCACCGCGAGGTACTCGGGGAAGATCGTGACGACGTCGAAGCGCACCGCTCGGTCCTCCGCATCCGCATCGGCGGGCCCGTCTACGGCGCCCTCGTCCTCGCCGGTGGCGAGCTCGAGCAGCCCCGGCGGCGGGGTCAGCACGAGCACGCCGGCCTCGGAGTCGATCTCCGGGACGATCTCCTCGACGAAGGGCACCAGGGCCTCCTCCTCGACGCCGTCCAACGCGACGTGCAGCAGATCCTGGACCGCCCCGGTGGTCAGGGCCGTGACGACGCCGACGCGCTCGCCGTCGACCCGCACCTCGAGGTCCACGAGGTCCTCCTCGTACCACTCGTCGGACTCCTCGGGCGCGGCGGGAACGGCGAACAGCTGGGCGCCGCGCAGGGTCTCGGCGACGTTGCGGTCCGGCGACTCCTCGAAGCCGACCACAAGGATCTGCTTGTTCCACCGGGCGCGGGTGACGGTGAGCTCCGCCGGCAGGCCCGGGGCGCCGTCGCGCACCACGAGGCGCTCGCCGGGGGCGAAGCGGGCATCCGGGTCGTCGGTGAAGACCTGCACGGTCACCTCGCCGCGGATGCCGTGCGGCTTGCCGATGCGGGCGACGCGGACGAGGTCGTCCTGGGCTGCGGGACTCATGGGCTCTCCTGGGTGGGACGGTCGGTGGCGGGAGGGGGCGGGGCCGGAAGACGACGACGGCCCGCCGGCCCGGTGAGGGGCGGGCGGGCCGTGCGTCACGGGCCGTCAGGAGCGGCGGTCGGTCTCCACCACGTCCACGCGGACGGGGTGGCCGGCCAGGCCGTCCAGCACGGTGCGCAGCGCGGTGGCGGTGCGACCCTGGCGGCCGATCACGCGACCCAGGTCCTCGGGGGCCACGCGGACCTCCAGCATGTCGCCGCGCCGCTGGGAGCGGGCGTCCACGCGGACCGCCTCGGGCGTGTCCACGATGCCGCGCACCAGGTGCTCGAGGGCCTCGGTCAGCATGGTCACTCGGACTTCTCGGCGTCCTCGGCCGGCGCCTCAGCGGCCTCCTCGGCCGGAGCCTCGGCGGCCTGCTCGGACTCGGCCGGGGCCTCCTCCTGCTTCGGCTCCTCCGGCAGGATGACCGAGCCCTTCTCGGGGGCCACGAAGGCCTCCTTCTCGGACTTGGACTTCAGGGTGCCCTCGGCGCCCGACTCGCCCTTGAACTTCTGCCAGTCACCGGTGACCTTCAGCAGCGCGGCGACCTGCTCGGTCGGCTGGGCGCCGACGGAGAGCCAGTACTGGGCGCGCTCCGAGTCGATCTCGATGAACGAGGGCTCCTCGGTGGGGTGGTACTTGCCGATCTCCTCGATGGCACGGCCATCGCGGCGGGTGCGCGAGTCCATGACGACGACGCGGTAGAACGGGGCGCGGATCTTGCCGAACCGCTTCAGACGAATCTTGACAGCCACGAGTGTGGTTCTCCTTCAGTGGATCTGGGGGGCCGGGGCACGACGCCGCGTGGGGGCAGCGGGCGTCGACGACCTGGCACACGGAACGGAGCGCAGCGGAGGATAGAGGGTCGTCCGGGCTCACGCTCAGTACCGTGCCATTCTGCCAGATCGGGCGGGCCGGTGCACACCCGGCGCGCCGCGACCGAGCAGCGGGCGGCTCAGCGGTCCTTGAGGTACTTCTCGAAGCCCGCCGGCAGGTTGAGGGTGGACGGGTCGAAGCCCTCCATGCCCGCGCCGTCGCGGCCGAACACCGCCCCGGCCTGCGCCTGGGCGGCGCGGGCGCGCCGCTCCTCGATCGCCTTGCGCTCGGCCGCGGCCTTGGCCGGGTTGCCGGACTTCACGCGATCGCGCTTCGCGTTCTTGCCCTTGCCCTTCGTCTTGCGGGAGGCGCCGCCCGGCATCCCGGGCATGCCCGGGATGCCACCGCCGGCGGCCATGCGCTTCATCATCTTCTGCGCCTCGGCGAAGCGCTCGAGCAGGCCGTTGACCTCGGACACGCTCACGCCCGAGCCGCGGGCGATGCGGGCACGGCGCGAGCCGTTGATGATCTTGGGGGCCACGCGCTCGTGCGGGGTCATCGAGTGGATGATCGCCTCGACGCGGCCGATCGACGACTCGTCGAACTGCTCAAGCTGCTGCCGCATGCCCTGGGCGCCCGGCATCATCATGAGCATCTTCTTCAGCGAGCCCATCTTCTTGAGCTGCTGCATCTGGGCGAGGAAGTCGTCGAGGGTGAAGTCCTCCTGGTCCGCGAACTTGCGGGCCATCTTCTCGGCCTCGGTGCGGTCCCAGTTCTGCTCGGCCTGCTCGATCAGGGAGAGCACGTCGCCCATGTCGAGGATGCGCGAGGCCATGCGGTCCGGGTGGAAGACCTCGAAGTCCTTCAGGCCCTCGCCCGTGGAGGCGAACATGATCGGCTTGCCGGTCACGTGGCGGACGGACAGCGCGGCGCCGCCGCGCGCGTCGCCGTCGAGCTTGGTGAGCACGACGCCGGTGAAGCCGACGCCCTCGTTGAACGCCTGGGCCGTGGCCACGGCGTCCTGGCCGATCATCGCGTCGATGACGAAGAGCACCTCGTCCGGGTCCACGGCGGCGCGGATGTCTGCGGCCTGCTGCATGAGCTCGGCGTCCACGCCGAGGCGGCCCGCGGTGTCGATGATGACCACGTCGTGGTACTTCGTGTTGGCCTCGGCGACGCCGTCGCGGGCCACCTGCACCGGGTCGCCGGAGGCGGCCTCGAACTCGGAGGAGACGCCGGGGTGCGGCGCGTAGACCGGGACGCCGGCGCGCTCGCCGCCGACCTGCAGCTGCTTCACGGCGTTCGGGCGCTGGAGGTCGCAGGCCACGAGCAGCGGGGTGTGGCCCTGGGACTTGAGCAGGTGGGCGAGCTTGCCGGCGAGGGTCGTCTTGCCGGCGCCCTGCAGGCCCACGAGCATGATGACGGTGGTGCCCGTCTTGGCGTGCTGGATGCGCCGGGTCTCACCGCCGAGGATGCCCACGAGCTCCTCGTTGACGATCTTCACGACCTGCTGGCCCGGGTTCAGGGCCTGGGCCACCTCGGCGCTGAGGGCGCGCTCCTTGATCTGCGCGATGAACTGGCGGACCACGGGCACGGCGACGTCGGCGTCCAGGAGGGCGCGGCGGATCTCGCGTGCGGTGGCGTCGATGTCCGCCTCGCTCAGCCGCCCCTTGCCCTTGAGGCTGCGGAAGGTGGCTGTGAGGCGGTCGGACAGGGAGTTGAACACGGCGGGTGTGATCCTTCGAAGCGGGGTCGACTGAGCCGGACGCGGTCGGTCGCGGGCGCCGCGGCATCCACCGCGGCGCCCGCCAAGCCTAGCAACCGACCGGCCTCACCCGTCCGCGGCGGCTCACCGCGCCTCGGCGGGGACGGGCACCCCGCCGAAGCCGACGTCGTAGTGGTAGGCCGACTCGTCGTGCAGGGTGAGGTCCACGCCGCGCTCCTCGTCCTCCTCGCTCACGCGCAGGCCCAGGGTGGCCTTGAGCACGAGCGCGATGAGGAAGGTGAGCACCGCGGTGAACACCACGGCCACGACGACGGCCACCGTCTGGGCCAGCAGCAGACGGCCGTCCCCGCCGTAGAACAGGCCCGCGGGGCCCTCGGAGGGCAGGGCGAAGAAGCCGATGAGCACGGTGCCCAGGATGCCGGCGGTCAGGTGCACGCCCACCACGTCGAGGGAGTCGTCGAAGCCGAGGCGGTACTTGAGGTTCACGGCCAGGGCGCTGGCCGCGCCGGAGGCCACGCCGATCACCAGGGCGCCGAGCGGGCTGACGAAGGCGCACGCCGGAGTGATGCCGACGAGGCCGGCCACGATGCCGGAGGCGGTGCCGATCGAGGTCGGGCGGCCGCGGCGCACCCACTCCACCACGACCCAGCCGAGCATGCCGGCCGCGGCGGCGGCCAGGGTGTTGATCCAGATCAGGCCGAGCTGGCCCGTGTCGCCGGCGGCGCCGCCGTTGAAGCCGAACCAGCCGAACCACAGCAGGGCGGCGCCCAGCATGGTGAAGGGCACGTTGTGCGGCTTGTGGCCGGGGTCCACGCCGAAGCCCTTGCGCTTGCCCATCATCAGGGCCAGGACGAGCGCCGCCACGCCGGCGCTGATGTGCACCACGAGGCCGCCGGCGAAGTCCAGGGCCTCGCCGAGGCGCGAGCCGATGGCGCCCTCCTCGGCGAGCAGGCCGCCGCCCCACACCATGTAGGCCAGCGGCGCGTAGACCAGGGTCACCCACACCGGCACGAACACGCACCAGGTGAGGAAGCGGGCGCGGTCCGCGACCGCGCCCGAGATGAGGGCCACCGTGATGATGGCGAAGGTGGCGCCGAAGCCGGCGGCGATCAGACCGCCCTCCTCCATCGCGGTGGTGAGGCCGGGGTCGGCCAGCGGGCTGCCGACGAGGCCGAGCCAGCCCTCGCCGCCGGTCATGCCGGAGACCCAGAGGATCCACACGACGCCGACCAGGCCCATCGAGACGAAGGACATCATCATCATGTTCAGCGCGGACTTCGAGCGGGTCATCCCGCCGTAGAACAAGGCGAGCCCCGGTGTCATCAAGAGGACGAGGCCTGCGCTCACCACCATCCACACGGTTCCGGCGTCCAGGGTCATCTCGTTCATGGGCGTCTCCTCGGTCTGAGCCGGACGCCCGCCGCGTCGACGCCGTTCGTCCGGCGTCGTCGCCCGGTCCAGGATCGGACCGTTGCTCAAGGAGCGTAGCGGAGCGTGAGGCGCGGCACGGTGGCGCGCACGGAATCGGACGCAATGTGACGCGCCGCGCCGCCGGGGGTGACCGGGGACGCAGCGGGCCCCTCCCGACGACGTCGGAAGGGGCCCGGTGCGCGGCGCGGCGGGTCAGTCGGCCAGCAGCGCGTCCACGAAGCCCTCGGCGGTGAACGGCGCGAGGTCATCGGGGCCCTCGCCGAGGCCGATCAGCTTGACGGGCACGCCGAGCTGGCGCTGGATGGCGATCACGATGCCGCCCTTGGCGGTGCCGTCCAGCTTGGTCAGCACGATGCCGGTGACGTCCACGACCTCGGCGAACACCTTCGCCTGGGTCAGGCCGTTCTGGCCGGTGGTGGCGTCGAGGACGAGCAGGACCTCGTCCACCTCGGCCTGCTTCTCGATGACGCGCTTGATCTTGCCGAGCTCGTCCATGAGGTTGGCCTTGTTCTGCAGGCGGCCCGCGGTGTCCACGAGCACGACGTCGACGCCCTCGGCGATGCCGCGCTCCACGGCCTCGAAGGCGACGGACGCCGGGTCGGCGCCCTCCTTCTCGGAGCGGACGGTCTCGACGCCCACGCGGGCACCCCACGTGGCGAGCTGCTCGGCGGCGGCGGCGCGGAAGGTGTCCGCGGCGCCGAGCACGACGGTGCGGTCCTCCGCCACGAGCACGCGGGCGAGCTTGCCCACGGTGGTGGTCTTGCCGACGCCGTTGACGCCCACGACCATGGTCACGGCGGGGCGGTCGCCCTTGCGGGTCGCGGCGAGACGGCGGTCCATCGAGGGGTCCACCATCGCCACGAGCTCCTCGCGCAGCAGGGTGCGCACCTGCTCGGGGTCACGCGTGCCCTCGACCGTGACGCGGGCCTTGAGGCGGTCGACGAGCTCCAGGGTGGGCTCGGTGCCGAGGTCCGCCATCAGCAGCGTCTCCTCGATCTCGTCCCACACGTCGTCGTCGATGCGGTCCTGGGACAGCAGCGCCAGCAGGCCCTTGCCGAAGACGTTGTTGGACTTGAGCAGGCGGGCCCGCAGGCGGGCCAGGCGCGAGCCGGCGGCCTCGGGCCGCTCGTACTCGGGCTTCGCCGGGGCGGTCTCCGCCTCCTCGACGACGGTGGGCTCCGGCTCGGCGACGACGGGCGGCGCCTCGTCGACCTCGGGGCGTTCCAGGACGGCGGTGGAGCCCGACGGGGCCGCGTGCCGCGGGCTCGGGCGCGGGTCGTCCGCGTCCCGCACTTCCTGGTACGACCCCTTCGGCGGGGCGGGGCGCCGGTCCAGCAGGCCGACGAGCACGCCGCCCAGCAGCAGGGCGGCCACGACTGAGACTATGAGCACGATTTCCACGGGCCCAGTCTGTCACACGGGCCGTCGCCCGCCCCGGGCCGCACGGTTCACGTCAGGCGGGAGAGGGTGCCGTCCTGCTGCACCGCGACTCGGGCGTGCCCATCCTCGCTCCGGACCGTGAGGATGACGGAGCCGTCGGGGGCGCTCTCACTGTCCACCTTCACGGCGTCACCCGCGGCGGCCGGGACGAGCACACTCACGATCGCGGACTCGGCTCCGGTCGAACGGAACGCGACCTGAGTCGCCTCCTCCCGTTCCTGCTCTGCGGGGTAGTGCCATCCGTGGTGGGCGTGGCCGCCCTCGACGTCGGTCTCGCCCCGTCGCAGGTGCACACCGCCACGCGGCACCGGCTCACCGTCCAGGCGCACCTGCACCAGGGTCGTCGATTCGCCGGAGCCTGCGTCCACCGCCCGGACGGTGTCCTCGGAGACCCTCTCTGCCGAGAACTCCGCCGGAAGATTCCAGAGCGTCTCGACCACATGGTCCGTCCGGCCGTCGAGGATGCGAGTGCGATCCACGATGACGGCGACGTCCGGGTCGGTGAGCACGAGAACAGAACGGGCCCGCTCCCCGCCGACGTCCAGGTTCTGGCGCGCCGTCGCACCGTCGGCAGAGCCATCCGACGACACCCACACATCACCCCGCTCGGCGGGACCCGCGCCCGGGTACTCGTCGAGCGTCGGAATGTGGATCACGTTGTGCGCAGTCGGCCCCAGACCCCACGGTCGCCAACTGTCCTCGACGATGCCGGGATGTCCCCCGTCTTCGACGATCTGGCGACCGCGCGCCGTGTACAGGAACTGCATCAGATCACCGCGGTGGGACTTCGTCTCCCGCCCCGTGCCCGTGCGCAGCATCCACGCGGCGGCGTCCGCGAAGCCGTCGTCGGGAGTTCCCCAGGATGACCGGCCGAATACGGGGCCGGAGTCAAAAGCACGGACACGGTCGGCGGACGCGACGCCCTCCGCCCCGTCGGTGGCCGCGTAGCGCAGCTCATCGCTCATGCCGTCGAATGGCTTGACAGGGAACTCTGCACTGTCCCCGTATTGCCAATATGAGCCCGTCGAATCAACCATATGAGGAAGGGCTTGACCCATTTTTTCCACCCCATCCTCGAAGGCGCCGGATTCGACCCCGCATCGGGCTGCCGTCTCATCGATGGCTTGGAAGAGCACATAGTTGAATTGCGCGTAATGCGGTGCCGCTTCGTTGCTGAGGCCCTGGTCGTCCACCTGGAAGGGGATATCTCCTTCGGCGCGCTCCATGGCGTGCTCCATCCAGTCCGGTCGGCCCAGAACGCACCCGGCGCCCAGAAGAGCCAGATTCTCCATCGACCCGTGATTGTGCCGCTTCGAGTAGCGCGCCATGTTCTGCGCTGCGTGCTGGCCGATCAGATCATCCAGCCAGGCATACTCCTCCGGCAGACTGCCGTCCTTGGCAAGTTCAGCAGAACGTGCTGCGCGGTCGGCGACCACTTCACGGAAGCAGAGGAGGACCCCCATGCGATGATGGTTGGCCTCCGCATCATCATGGTCGCCGCCCCATCCGCCCTCGTGGTCAGCCCGCCAATCGCGTATGACCCGCTCAGCGACACCGAGGGCCTCCTCGTCGCCTTCCCGGCCGGCTTCGATGCTGGGCCCGATCCACCTGAGGGAAGACAGCCACAGACGCCAGCCTTCGTCCTGGTAAGGATCTACATCCCAGTCGATGTCACCCGATCCGTCACCCACCGCGACGGGATCGAACTGGCGCCACCCGTAGACGTCCCGCGCGTTGGTCTCCACGGTGTTGAATCTCTGGAGCTGCCCATAGCCTCGACACGGAGAGAGGCTTGCGCGTTCGACGGCGGTCATGGGGTGGCCAGCTGTCTGGGGAGGATCCCCGGACTCGTCGCCGGGCGCCGCGGCAGGGTGAGGTGCACAGCCCGCCAACCCGACGGCAGCGGCCAGCAGGCCGGCGCAGACGCGGAACATCCGGCGACGGCCGGAGGAAGAACGGTGGTCCATCTCACCAGGATCCCACGAGGCGTGGCGGACGTCGCCCCGGGCCGCCCACCCGGCGCCGTGCGAAGATGGCGGTCATGCCGTCGTCGTCCGCCCGCTCCTCGCGGGTCCCCCTGCCCCGTGAGATCAAGGTCCTCGTCGCCGCCGCGTTCGTCATCGCGATCGGCTTCGGCATCATCGCCCCGCTGCTGCCGCAGTACGCGGCGACGTTCGACGCGTCCGCCGTCGGGGTGGCCGCCGTCGTGTCCGTGTTCGGGCTGACCCGCCTCCTGTTCGCCCCGGTCTCCGGCAAGCTGACGAACCGGCTCGGCGAGACGCCCGTGTACATGACGGGCGTGCTGATCGTGGCCGCGTCCATGTTCCTGGTGGCCTTCGCGCAGACTTTCCCGCAGCTGCTCCTCTTCCGGGCGCTCGGCGGCGTCGGCTCCACCCTCTTCACCGTGTCCGCGATGGCGTTCCTGGCCCGCAAGTCCCCGCCCACGATGCGTGGCCGAATCTCGGGCGCCTACGCATCCGCGTTCCTGATCGGCAACATCGTGGGTCCGATCGTAGGCTCCGCCCTGGCCGTCTTCGGGTACCGGGCCCCGTTCCTCATCTACGGCAGCTCCCTGGTGGTGGCGGCGGCCCTCGTCTTCTTCCTGCTCAAGGACACCCGGCTCGCGGACCGCGCCGTCCGCGACGTCCGCCCCGCCATGCCGATCCGGGAGGCCCTGGCCAACCCGTCCTACCGGGCCGCGCTGGTCTCCTTCTTCGCCAACGGCTGGGCGACGTTCGGGGTGCGGAACTCGGTGATGCCCCTGTTCGCGGCCACCGCCTTCGCCGGCACGGCGCTGCTGGGCTGGGAGGTGGACGGCGCGCTCATGGCGGGCCTGGCCCTGTCCGTGTTCGCGCTCGGCAACGTCACCGCCGTGACGTTCAGCTCGCGGCTGTCCGACCGGCATGGACGCCGTCCGCTGATCCTCGCGGGCCTGCTCGTCATGGCCGTCACCACCGGGGTGATCGGCTGGATGAGCTCGCCCGCGCTCTTCCTGCTCGCGTGCCTGCTGGCCGGCGCCGGCACGGGCACCCTCAACGCCCCGCAGCAGGCGGCCATCGGCGACGTCGTCGGCCAGGGGCGGCGCTCCGGCGCTGTGATGTCCACCGCCCAGATGTCCGCCGACCTGGGCGCCATCTCCGGTCCGCTGCTGGCCGGGCTCGTGGTGGACACCGCCGGCTACGGATGGGCGTTCGCGCTCACCGGCGGCGTCATCCTGCTCGGCGCGCTCGCGTGGTGGCGTGCCCCGGAGACCAATCTGCCGATCGTGCCCGGTGGGCCCCGCACCGGGTCCCTGCCGCTGGTCCGCCCGGAGGACGCCCGGGTGACCCCGCGCGAGGACGGGTGAAGTCGGGGGCACGCACGAGGCCGCCGTCCCCGCGGGGACGGCGGCCTCGTGGCGTGGACGGGGGTGTCCCCGTCCGGGGGTGCGGTGCGGCTCAGGCGCCGTCGAAGGCCGGCAGCCGCTCGCCCACGCCGAGCAGCTCGGCGATCGCCGAGACCGTGCGCTCGGCCGCGCGGCCGTCGCCGTAGGGGTTCACCGCCTGGGACATCGCGGTGTACGCGGCCTCATCCGTCAGCAGGCGGGTGACCTCGGTGACCACGACCTCCTCGTCCGTGCCGATCAGACGCACGGTGCCGGCGGTCACGGCCTCGGGACGCTCGGTGTTCTCGCGCATCACGAGGACAGGCTTGCCCAACGACGGGGCCTCCTCCTGGACGCCGCCGGAGTCCGTCAGCACGACGGTGGCCACGGACAGCAGGTGGGTGAACTCGCCGTAGGCCAGGGGCTCGGTCACGAGCACGTTCTCGCGGCCCTCGACCTCCGGCAGGATCGCCTCGCGCACCACCGGGTTGCGATGCGCCGGCAGGACGAAGGTGACCTCCGGGTGGTCCGCGGCCAGGCGGGCCAGGGCGCGCCCGACGCCGCGCATCGCGTCGCCCTGGTTCTCGCGCCGGTGGGTGGTCACCAGGACGACGCGACGGTCGGACGCCTCCAGCTCGGCCAGACGCTCGTCCTCGAACGGCACCTGGTGGCCGACGGCCTCCAGCAGCGCGTCGATCACGGTGTTGCCCGTGACGTACACGTCCTCCGCGGCCACGGCCTCACGCAGCAGGTTGTCCCGGCTCACGGTGGTCGGGGGCAGGTGCAGCGCTGAGATCTGGCTGGTGATCTTGCGGTTGGCCTCCTCCGGGAACGGGGAGAGGATGTCGAAGCTGCGCAGGCCCGCCTCGGCGTGCACCACGGGGATGCCGCGGTTGAAGGCGGCGACGGCGCCCGCCGTCGAGGTCGTCGTGTCGCCCTGGACGACGACGGCGTCCGGCCGCTCCTGCTCGAGGACGGCGTCGAGCCCGTCGAGGGTGCGGGCGAACACGCCGTTGAGGGTCTGGCGGGGCTGGATGATGTTCAGGTCGTGGTCCGGGACGATGCCGAACAGCTCGTTGACCTGGTCCAGCATCTCGCGGTGCTGCCCCGTGACGGTCACCACGCACTCGAACCGCTCGTCGGCCTGCAGCGCCTTGACGATGGGGGCCACCTTGATGGCCTCCGGGCGGGTTCCGTAGATGGGCATGACCTTGGGCACAGTTGCTCCTCTTGACTGGACGACGGACCGCGGCCGCGGCTCGATCAGGCTCGACGCGGGCGCGAGCTGGCGCCAGTCTACTGACGGCGCCGCCGCACCGCCGGTTGCTAGAGTGACGACTCGCGGCGGGCCGCCCCGGCCCGCCTTCCCGCCTGCATGAAGAGAGGCCGCGACGGCATGTCAGACACCGGCGACCCCCGCGTCCCGAGCGGCACCGCGGTCCTGACCGTGGACGGAGCCAGCCTGCGCCGAGTGGGCGCCCGCCCGGGCCTGGCGCGCTACCTGGCCTCCCTCTGGGAGTACCGCTCGTTCATCCTGTTCGACTCCCGCTCCCGGATCGCCGGGGCGAACTCCGTCAACGCGCTCGGCCGCGTCTGGATGGCCCTCAACCCGATCCTCGACGGTGCGGCGTACTTCCTCGTGTTCGGGCTGCTGCTCGGCACGGGCCGCGGCGTGCCGAACTTCCTCGGCTACCTGATCATCGGCGTGTTCCTGTTCCGCTACACCTCGAGTGCGATCACGGCGGGGTCGCGGTCGATCTCGACCAACCTCTCCATCGTCCGCGCCTTCCGCTTCCCGCGGGCCACCCTGCCGATCGCGACGAACATCCGAGAGCTGATGCTCTTCGGCCCGACGCTGGTGGTGATGCTGCTGCTGGTCCTCGCCATCCCGCCGATGGAGCAGATCACGTGGCGCTGGCTGCTGCTGATCCCGCTGCTGGCGCTGCAGACGCTGTTCAACGTCGGCGCCTCCCTCCTGCTGGCCCGCTACGTGGCCCGCTGGTCCGACCTGTCCAACCTCATCGCGTTCGGCACCCGGATCTGGCTCTACATCTCCGCCGTGTTCTTCAGCGCCGACCGCTTCGCGAACATCCCGCCGCTGATGACCGCCATGCATCTGAACCCCCTGTACTGCGTCCTGGACATCGCGCGTCAGTCCCTGCTGTACGCCTCCGACGCCGACCCGATGCGGTGGATCGTCCTCGCAGCGTGGGCGGCGGCCCTGCTCCTGGTGGGGACCGTGGTGTTCTGGCGTGCCGAGGAGACCTACGGGGAGGAACGATGAGCGCGGAGCCGCTGACCCCCTCCGTCGTCGTCGACGAGGCGTCCATGACCTACCGCGTCCTCTCGGCCGAAGCGGTCCAGCCCCGCCGGGGCCTGCGGGGCCGGGTCCGCGCCGCCCGGGG
Source organism: Micrococcus sp. TCR-5 (assembly GCF_052220525.1). Taxonomy (NCBI): domain Bacteria; kingdom Bacillati; phylum Actinomycetota; class Actinomycetes; order Micrococcales; family Micrococcaceae; genus Micrococcus; species Micrococcus sp. TCR-5. The sequence goes on along the minus strand of NZ_JBQPDO010000001.1, from coordinate 262,488 downwards.
CGTGCGCACCACGGAGGTCCAGGCGCTGCAGCCGCTGTCGTTCGTGGTGGGGCGCGGCGAGTCCGTGGGCGTGATCGGCACGAACGGGTCCGGCAAGTCCACCCTGATGAAGCTCATCACCGGCCAGATGCGCCCGACCACCGGCCACATCTACGCGACCTCCACGCCCGTGATGCTGGGCGTCAACGCCGCACTCGTCCGCCAGGTCTCCGGTGAGGACAACATCCGTCTGGGCTGCCTGGCGATGGGGATGTCCCGCGCGGAGGCGGAGGCCAAGCGGGACGCCGTCGTCGCCCTGTCCGGCCTCGACGACCACGCGCTCCAGCTGCCGCTCAAGGCCTACTCCTCGGGCATGGCCGCGCGCCTGCAGTTCGCGATCGCCACCTCGGTGGACCCGGACATCCTCGTGATCGACGAGGCGCTCAACACGGGTGACGCCCAGTTCCGGGAGCGCACGCGCCAGCGGCTCGACGAGCTGCGCGAGCAGGCCGGCTGCGTGTTCCTGGTCAGCCACTCCCTCAGCACCATCCAGGAGATGTGCCAGCGCGTGATCTGGATCGAGCGGGGCGTCCTGACGATGGACGGCAGCCCTCGCGCCGTGACGCGCGGCTACAACCTCTACGCCCGGGCCATGGCCCAGGGGCGGACCGAGGAGGCCCAGGAGATCCTCGAGCGCAAGCGGTCGGAGCTCGTGCGGGAGCGCATCGCGTGGACCGGTGGCGAGCGGCCCACCGGGATCACCGCGCTGTGAACATGGCCGGGGCGCGGGTGCGTCGCTGGGCGGGTCGGGCCCGCATCGTGGGCGAGCGCGCGGCCGCCACGGCCGGCGACGCCGGCGCCTCGGCCCTCCGTGCGGCGCGCGGCGCCCGGGGCGCGGCCACCCTCCCGGAGCGCACCTGGCGTGCGGCGGACGTGCACGTGCCGGACGCGGCGGCCGCGCTCCCGCTCCCGGCGGCGGCGGCGCTGCGCCGCGCCCTGACGGGTGGGCGCGTCCCCTCCCTCGACGCGTTCTCCCCCCTCGGCCCCCGGCCGGCCGATGCGCCGGCTGTCCTGCTCCTGCCGGTGGCCGGGCCGGCGGCAGGCGGGTGGTCCGTCGAGGCGGCCGCCGAGCTGGCCGCCCGGCGCTGCACGGACCTGGAGACGCCCCCCGGCACGCCCGGCCTGCACACGGTGCTGGTGACTGACCCTGCCTCCCGCGGGGCCCTGATCGCCGCCCTGCGCACCGCCGGAGCCCGCCTCCCCGGGGTGGTCCTCGTCGTGTGCCCGGACCCGGCGACGGCAGCCGGCCGGGCGCGGTTCCTGGCCGCGCTGGGGCTCGTCGACGCTGTCCTCGCCCCGGAGGGGACCCGGCTGGACCCCGTGCCCGCCAGCGTGGCCGCACGCGCGGGCCGCGCCGTGATCGGACCGGACCGGGCAGGCGAGACGTGGGAGCGCCTGGCCACCGCCGGCCGGGCGGCGCGCCTGGACTCGCTCACGCCCGCCGAGGCCGCCGGCCCGCCCGCCGCATCGGCACCCCGGGTGCGGGTGACCGCGGAGCCGCGCCGCGTCGTCGTCGCGGGCCACGACCTGAAGTTCGCGGGCGCGCTGATGGACCGGCTGCGGGCGGACGGGCACGAGGTGCGCGTGGACGCCTGGCGCGGCCACGCCCGCCACGACGTCGAGCGCAGCCGCGCCCTGGCCGCGTGGGCGGACGTGGTGCACTGCGAATGGAGCCTCGGCAATCTCGCCTGGTACTCCCGGCACCTGGACTCCCCGCGCCGCACCACGCGGTTGACCAGCAGGCTCCACCTGCAGGAGGCGGGCACGGCGTTCCCGTCCCGGGTGCGGCAGGACGCCCTGGACGCGTGGGTGTTCGTGGCCGAGCACGTGCGCGCCCAGGTGCTGCGGGACACCCGCTTCCCGGCCGCGCGGACCTCGGTGGTGCCGAACGCGGTGGCCGTGCCGCCCACGCTCTCGGACGGCGACGACGACCGGCGCTTCGTGCTCGGGCTGGTCGGCGTGCTGCCCGAGCGGAAGGGACTGCACCGCGCCCTCGACCTGCTGGCCACGCTACGCCGGGTCGAGCCCCGCCACACGCTCCGGATCCGCGGCCACCACCCGGCGGAGGTCGGCTGGATGGCGCAACGCCCCGCCGCGGCGGCCTACTACCGGGCGCAGCTGCGCCGCATCGAGACCGACCCGCTGCTCGCCGGAGCCGTGACCTGGGACCCCCACGGGCCGGACATGCCCGCGTGGTACGCCCGGGTGGGCGTCGCGCTCTCCGTCTCGGACTTCGAGTCGTTCCACTTCACGCTGCCCGACGGCGCCGCGCACGGCTGTCTGCCGGCCGCGCTCGCGTGGGCGGGCGCCGACCTGCTCTACCCCGCCGCGTGGCTGAGCCCGGACGTGGCCACCATGGCCGACGCCCTTCGCCGTGCCACTGCTGACGCGCGCGCCTGGCGGTCCGCCGTGACCCAGGCCCGGCAAGACGTGGCACACACCTATGCTGAGGAGGACGTCGTGCCTGCCCTGGTCCGCCGGATCCTGGGAGGCACCGCCACCTGACCCCGCCGAGGAGGAGCCCCATGGCCGTCGCCACGCCCGCCCCCCGCCGACCTCGGATGGCGATGCTGGTGGGGAACCAGGTCGTCGGAGACTCGCGCGTGGAGAAGGCCGCGGTCTCTGCGGTGCGCGCCGGCTACGAGGTCGTCGTGGTGGGCGTCTCGCACCGCACCACGTTCAACCTCGGCCGGTACGGGTCCGTGCCCATCCTGCGCGTGCCCGTGACGTTCCGGCGGCACCTGGCCTGGGAGACCCTGCACGGGACCGCCCGGCCGGACGTGACGGACTGGTCCGCCGTGCTGGACCCCGAGGAGGCTGCGGCGATGACCGCCTGGGACCTCGCCCACGAGGCCGGGGCGGGCCTGCCCCAGGCCGTGGTGCACGGGCTGTCGCCCCACGCCCTGCCCGACCGGGCCCGCGGCCGACTCGGCCGGGCCGCCCGTCGCCTGGACCGCCTCGGCCCGGCACGGGGCCGCCGGGGCCCGGCAGCAACGCGGGGCCGGCGCGCGCTGAAGAACTTCGCCGCCGGACGGACCGGCGCCTGGCGCGAAGTCTGGCCCCTGATCGCGGACTACGAGGACGGCTTCCTGCGTGCCCTGATCGACCTCGCGCCCGACCTCGTCCACGTGCACGACCGCCATCCCCTGCCCGCCGCGGCCGCCTACGACCGCTACCGCGCCGCGCGCGGCCTGCCGCCGGTGCCGTGGGTCTACGACGCCCACGAGTGGCTGCCCGGCCAGATGATGCCCGGGCCCGTGGACCAGCGCATCGCGTGGAAGGCGGCCGAGGCCGAGCTGATTCACGGGGCCGACGCCGTCGTCGCCGTCACGGACGAACTGGCCGAACGGATGCGCGAGTACCACGCCCTGCCGGAACGCCCCGTGACGGTGATCAACGGGCCGTGGGGCACGCAGCTCCCGATGGACCCGGCCGAGCGCCCGCCCCTGCGCACCGAGCTGGGCCTGTCCGACGACGTCCCGCTGCTCGTCTACCTCGGCAGGCTGGCCGCGGTCCGCGGCGTGGGCACGCTGGTGGACGCCCTGCCGCTGCTGCCCGGCGTCCACGTCGCGTTCGTGGGCTCCCCCGACCCCGACGCCCGGCAGGGCCTGCGCGACCGGGCGGCCCAGCTCGACGTCGCCGACCGGATGCACATCGTCGACTACGTGCCCTCGGCCTCTGTGACGTGGTACGTCTCCTCCGCCACCGCGGGCGTGAGCCCTCTGCTCCCCACCCCGGCCCACGAGAGCGCCGTCCCCACCAAGCTGCGTGAATGCCTGCTGGCGGGTCTGCCGCTGATCGTGTCCGACCTTCGCGAGCAGGCCCGTTTCGTCCGGGAGCAGGGGGTGGGGACCGTGTTCACCCCCGGGGACGCGGCGGACCTCGCCCGGGCGGTGCGCGACCTCCTGGCGCGACAAGCCGAGCTGACCGCCGCCGCACGCACCCCGAAGATCACCGCCCGTCACGGGTGGGAGGCCGCCGAGCGGGCGCTGCACGGCCTCTGGCGACGTCTCGTGCCCACGCCCGCCGCGCCGCCGCCCGTGGAGATCGCCCCGGACCCCGCGCGCGATCCCCAGCCCCGCGGGCTCCTGGTCGTGGGCGACCCGCCCACGGTCCGGCCCCTCGTGGACGCCTGGCCCGCCGACGCCGGCCCCGTGACGCTGCGGCCGCCACGGGAGGTCCCCGAGGGCCGCGGCCTCGCCGTGGGCGGCCCCGAGGCGGTCTGGGGCGTCCTGCAGGACTGGGTCACGGACGACCGTGCCCACGGCACGGTCCTCAGCGGGGGCGAGGGGCCGCTGTGGGGCCGGGCCGAGCAGTCCCCCGTCCATGAACTGCTCTCCCTCCGGGCTCGCGGACGCCAGGTCGCGCTCGTGGCCGGCGAGCGGAACCTCGCCGGCGTCGACCGGCGGCTGACGGCCGTCCCCGGTCACCCCTGGGGAGGGCTGGCCCCGGACGCGCGGGCGGCGGTGGACCGCCGCATCCGGCGTCAGGGCCGCCCGTTCCAGGCCGCCCTGGCCGCCGGAGTCCCCGTGCTCTCCCACCGGCGCGTGGAGGCGCTGCTGACGCCGGGCGTGCTGTGGCTGCCCGCACCGATCCCGACGCCGACGGACCGGGGACCCGGTCACGACGGCGCGTCTGCACCCCGCAGCGTGCTCGTCCTGCCCGGGGACCGCACCTCGGCCGAGTCGGCAGCGGTGGACGAGCTGGTCGCGGAACTCACCGCACGCGGGATCCCGGTCGAGGCCCCGTCGGGTCCCCGGTTCCGTCGTCGACCCGACGCGTTCCACGGCGACGTCGTCGTGGCTCCGCTGCACACGGGAGAACTGGAGGTCGCGGCCCTGCAGGCCCTGGCCGCGGGCAGCGCTGTGGTCGCCGGGCCGCCGGTGACTGCCGCGCCGGACGAGTGCGCCCCGCCGGCGATCGAAGCCGACGACGCCACGCTCCTCGCCACGGTGCTGGGCCTGCTGGAGGAGGCGCCGGCGGCCGCGCGGGAGCGCCGGGAGCGGGCCCGCGCGTACCATGCGCGGCTGCACGCGCCCGAAGCCGTGCTGGTGCGGATGCAGGCCCTGCTCAGCCCCGCGGAGACGACGGACGGGCCCGCCGGGGTGTGATCCGTCGCGGGCCCCTGCCGGGTCCCCGGATGGGCGCCCCCGGTGGGGCCGGGACTCAGTCCTCGGCCGATGCCCGGGCGGTGGCCACCCGGGCGGCCCAGGACTGCGTGCGCTGGGCGTCGGTCATGCCGGGCGCCCCGTCCCGCACGAGCGCGTCGATGCCGGCGCGGATCGCCTCCGAGGAGCGCGCGACACCGAGCCCCACGCGGTTGCGCTCGAGGAAGTCGGCGATCCCCATGTCCGCGAAGCAGAGCACGGGGTAGCCGCGCTCGATCAGGGACATGGTCTTGTAGGGGAAGCTGAACCGGACGTACTCGCCGCCCAGCAGCACCACGCCCACCACGGTCTTCGTCGCGGGGACGTACCACTCGAGCGGGACCGTGGTGATCCGCAGCCCGGGTCGGTCCGCCAGGCCGTGCTCGGCCAGCATGTCCTCCAACACGGAACGCTCCCCCGCGCGCACGACGAAGTCGAGTCGCACCTGCGGGTCGAGCGTCCCGACGGCGGTGAGATACTGGCCCAGACCGTAGATCCCGCCCACGCCTCCGGCGTACAGCAGGGTGACGCCCTCCTCGCCGATCGCCGGGGCGTCGGCGGGGACGGTGTTCGCCGGAGACACGGCCGGCGGCAGCGGCAGCCAGTCCACGGGCCCGCGGCCATGGCGGGCCAGCAGGGCGTCGAAGCCCGCCCCGGACTCCGCAGACGGAGCCGCCAGCCGATCCGCGGCCGCCGCCATCGCGTCGAACTCGGCGAGCCCACGCTCCTGGACGTCGCGCCGCGCGTCGGCGTCCTCGAGGTACCCGTCGATCTCGTCCAGCCAGTGCAGGTCACGAACGAACCAGACGCTCGTGCCGCCGCCGGCCGAGAAGCGGGCCATGACGTCCGCGAGGGCGGCGGTCACCCGGCCGACCGGGATCGGCGACGTCGAGTTCTCGCCGTAGAGGAGTCCGAGGGGACGGCCGGCGGCGAGAGCATCGTCCAGGACCCGGAGCCGCCGGTCGAACACGCCCGGGACGGAGGAGAGCCGCAGCGCCGCGGCGGGCTCGGAGAGGGCGTCGTTCATGTTGCGCACCCGCTGGGGACGGGCCCCGTCGGTGCGGTCCTCGAGCGGCGAGGTGGAGAAGAACACGTCCAACGGGCCGTCGTGCCGCAGCACCGCGAGGTCCTCGAACGTCCTGTCCACTAGACCGGTCATCGCCGTGCGGTAGGCGGCGAGCAGGTCGGTGGTGCCGGCGTCGACGGTGTCGACGGCGGAGTGAGGCTCGGGCCCCCCGCGCAGGGCCGCGGCGAGCTCCGTGACGAGGCGCAGCCCCCGCCCCGTCCGCACGCCCGGATGGCCCGCGGCCCACGCGCCCGAGCCGATGGTGTCCTCCACCACCAACCGTTCCGCGACGCCGGCGCCGACCAGGAGTTCGCCGACGGCCGTGTGGTCGCGCGACGAGCCCACGAGGACCACGTGCGTGGCGCCGCCGAGCCGGGTCGCCGCGACCGCGTCGAACGCGCGTCCCGCGACGAGGTCGCGGGTGCGGTAGAGGGCGGAGGCCGAGAGGCTGCGGAGCGAGGCGCCCGGCACCGTGTCCACCGCGGTCTGGAGCGCCTCCATCTGTGCCGCGAGGCGGTCGGCGTCGACGTGTTCGGGGTGGAGGACGACGACGCTCGGCGTCTCGAATTCTTCGGCCAGCGGAGGCAACAACTCGGGCGGCAGGGCTCGACGTGGATGGCGGAGGTGGGCGCTCCACGACCCCTTCGAGAGGGCCTTGTCGAACTCCCATTCGTCCTCGAGGAACAGCCGGTCCACGGCCCTCGTGACGGCTGCGAAATCCTCTTCCGAGTGCCGGCGGACCGCCGAGAAGTCCAGGTCGCCCCGCCAGAGCAGGGGGACGAACTCGGCTTCGAGGTATCGTCCTGCAAACCCGCACGCCCGCAGGCCGGACGCGAGGATCAGGTCATATGCACCGCGCTCAAGGACCTGACGCATCACCCGCGCGACCTGGTTGCTGGAGTCCCGCAGGGGCCACTGGGCGATCCAGCGGAACAGGGGCACGGGCCTCCCGGAGCCGGTGAATCGGAGCCAGGAGGGCCCTTGAACGTCGATGACGTCCATGGTGGACCCGTTCCGCCGTGCGTCATCGACGAGCCGCGCTTCGGCAACCCCGAAACCGGCCGTGATCATCAGATACCTCATGACGAAGCCTCGCTCCCCCCGGACTCGGGCAGGAGTCCCATCAGCGCCATTTCACGCATCACGGTGTGCGTGGGTGACGTGGAGGCTGCGACCCTCTGTGCGCCCGCACGTGCCAGGCGGAGGAAGAGTTCGGGCGACTCGAACACCCGGATCATCCCGGCCACCAGGCCTTCAACGTCCTCCGGACGAGCTACAACGGCGCAACTGGAGTCGACGAATTCGGGGACAGCACACGCCGCGTTGGTCACGGCGACCAGGCCAGACGACATCGCTTCATCTCGGGACACGCCCTGCGAGTCCCATCGTGTGGGCACGAGGAACATGCCGTATTCCCGGTGAAGTCGAGCAATCTCTGCTTGAGAGGCAAAGCGTCGCTCAACAACCACGTTCTCATCGTCGGCGAAGGTCTCCTCGAATGCACCGAAGTACTTCCCGTCGCCGATGATCCGGATGTCCAGCTGCGGCCACCATTCGGTCTCCCTCAAGCGCACCAATGCTGCGACGGCGAGATCCGAGGCGTAGTTCAGGTTCGCAGCAGACCGGACCCACAGCAACCGGAATCGCTGTGCGGGGTCTTTCTCATGGAAGCGGAAGAGCTCGGTGTCGATGACATTGTGCACCACCGCAACTCGCTGCTCTGGGAATACCATTTCCAGGTCATCCTGGGCTCCCTGACGCCACCAGCGGGAGACGAACACGAACTTCTCGGGTCCCGCCGGGTCATTCAGAACCTCGCGCCAGAATCGCTGTCGAGTGAGGCTGTCCTTAATGCCATTCACCAACGGCTCAGGTGACCGGTAGTTCCGAATTGTTCGGATCCATCGACGTGATTCGAAGCCATGCATGAAGGAGAAGAGTCTGTGCCCTCGCATCGCCTCACGCACTTGACGCCAGATATACGGCTGAAGAAAGTGTGTCGAGACCGATGTGTACGCGGTTGTCTCGAGGAGACGACGGGCCTCGGCGCCCCTGCCCACGAGAACCGGCACGCCGTCATACACATACGAGCTGGGTTCCTCCGACGCGTTGACCACTGCCACATGCACTCGGACACCGGCCTCGATGTAGTACTTGACCCGGCGGTGAACGAATCCGTTCCCATACTCCGCCCCCACCTTCGGGTATTGATTCAGAATGACGAGGTGGCTCACATCACCTTCGGCCACTGAGGAATCCTCGACGAGATCCAAGTACTCGGCGATGCGGTCTTCGGTGTTGCTCGCGTCCTCTTCCTCATACCCCGTCGGTTCAAGGGGCGGGAGCGGCTCGGCGTAGAGAGCCTGCTTGAGGTGGGCGAGCTCCAGCTGAAGGAAGGTGGCGATCTCACGTTCGGAGTATGTCGATCCCGCGTCTGACCAATGCAGGTATCCACCGTAGCCTCCCGGAGGTCGACGACGCGGTGTCGCCTTCTGAGGCGGCGACTCGTCGCCATCACGTCGGCGGGACCGGGTCTGCCCAGCTATCCGACGCATGCTGTCCTTCCCCGGCGTCCACTCGGGCAGCGCCGTGAACCCGTCACGGAGCAACCGACGGCCAGGCCCCGGCAGTCCTTCGGCACGCCGGATGAGAGAGCGGACGGCGTGTCCACGTGCCTGGCGCCACCACCGGCTTCCGCTCGGGGGCATCACAGGGCCACCCTCTCGCCCGTGCGGGCCGACGCGATCATCGCCTCGGCCACGCGCAGCGTGTCGAGCCCCTCCGCCATGGACACGTGCTCCTGCCGGACGCCGAGGATCGCGTCGCGGAACGCCTCGTGCTCGGTGTGCAGCGGCTCGGGCTTCTCGATCGCCAGCCGGGTGACGTCCCCCTCGGAGACGCCACGGAACGCGGACACCGCGTCCCAGCGGGTGCGGACCGATCCGTTGGCCTGGAAGGTCAGGTCCGCGTGCACGGTGTCCGCCACGAACGCGCCGAGCTCACCGGTGACGACCGTCTGGCGGATCTTCACCGGCGAGAGCCAGTTCACCACGTGGCTCGTGATGACCCCGCACTCGAGGCGGCCGCTGGCGACCACCATGTCCTCGTGCTCACGGCCGGAGTTGGTCATGGTCTCCGCGGCCACGCGCGTGAACGGGCTGTCCGCCAGCCACGCGGTCAGGTCGATGTCGTGCGTGCCGAGGTCCTTGACGACCCCGACGTCGGCGATGCGGGCGGGGAAGCCGCCCTGGCGAACGGTCGTGATCTGCAGGACCCGGCCCAGCTCGCCGGCCTGGATCCGGCGGCGCATCTCCTGGAGGGCGGGGTTGAAGCGCTCGATGTGGCCCACCGCGCCGACGAGGCCGGCCTCGTCGAAGGCGCGGACCAGGCGGGTGCCGGCCTCGGTGCTGTGCGCGATGGGCTTCTCGACCATCACGTGCACCCCGGCCTCGGCCAGGGCCATGCCGACCTCCTCGTGCAGGCCGGTCGGGACCGCGCACATGACGGCGTCCACGCCGTGGTCGATGAGCCCCTGGACCGAGTCGTAGAGGGGCAGGTCCCTCGCCACGCCGTGCGGGTCACCCATGGCGTCGGCCACGGCGACCAGCTCGGTGCCCTCGATGGAGCGCATCACACGGGCGTGGTGGCGTCCCATCATGCCCAGGCCGATCAGTCCGGTGCGCAGCACGCTCATGCGGCGGCCTCCGCCACCACGGTGTTGACGGCCTCGACGACGCGCGTGACGTCCGCGTCCGTGAGGGACGGGTGGACCGGGATGGAGAAGACGGTGGACGCGGCCACGCGGGTGTTCGGCAGGTCCGCCTCGACGCTGAAGGAGGGCAGCTCATTGGTGGGCACCGGGTAGTAGACACCCGTGCCGACCCCGAACTCGTCCTTCAGGCGGGCGAGCACGTCCGCCCGCTTCCCGGCCAGCTCCTCGGGCAGGCGGACCGTGTACTGGTGGTACACGTGCTCGGCGCCCTCGAGCACCGTCGGCACGGTGACCCCGCGCAGCTCGGCGTCGAAGCGGGCGGCGATCTCCTGCCGGCGCCGGGTCCACGCGCCGACCTTGGTCAGCTGCACCCGGCCGATGGCCGCGTGGATGTCCGTCATGCGGTTGTTGAAGCCCACGAGCTCATTGCGGTACTGGACCTCCATGCCCTGGTTGCGCAGCAGACGCAGGCGACGGGCGACGTCCTCCTCCGCCACGGAGACCATGCCGCCCTCACCCGAGGTCATGTTCTTGGTCGGGTAGAGGCTGAACATGCCCCACGCCCCGAAGGTGCCCACGGGGCGTCCCCTCCAGCGGGCGCCGTGCGCCTGCGCCGCATCCTCGAACAGCTGGAGGCCGTGCTCGCGGCAGATCGCCTCGAGCTCGTCCATGCGGGCCGGGTGGCCGTACAGGTGCACCGGCATGACGGCGGCGGTCCGCTCCGTCACCTTGGCGCGCACGTCCGCCGGGTCGAGGGTGTACGTCTGCAGGTCCACGTCCGCGAACACCGGGGTCGCGCCCGTGAGGGCGACGGCGTTGCCGGTCGCCGCGAAGGTGAAGGCGGGCACGATGACCTCGTCGCCGGGGCCGATGCCCGCGGCCAGCAGGCCCAGGTGCAGGCCGGAGGTGCCGGAGTTGACGGCCACGCAGGCCCGGCCGTCCACCATCGCGGCACCGAACTCCTCCTCGAAGGCCGCGACCTCGGGGCCCTGCGCCACCATGCCGGAGCGCAGGACGCGGTCCACCGCCTCGCGCTCCTCGTCACCGATGAGCGGCTTCGCCGCCGGGATGAACTCAGCCATGGTTCTCCTCCTCCTGCGCGGGTCCGGCCGGGCGCAGCGCCCCGTCCCGCTCGATGAACGTCTCCCCGGTGTCCGGGCACACCCAGACGCCGTCCTTCTCCTCCAGCCGGCGGCCTGTCCGGCCGACCCAGCCGATGCGCTTCGCGGGCACCCCGGCCACGAGGCCGAAGTCCGGCACGTCGCGGGTGACCACCGAGCCGGCCGCCACCAGGGCCCACGCGCCGATGCGCACCGGCGCGACGCACACCGACCGCGCGCCGATCGCGGCGCCGTCGCCGATGTCCACGCCCACGGCGTCCCAGTCGTCCCCGGACTTCTGGGACAGGTCCGGGTTGACCGCGCGGGGGTAGGTGTCGTTGGTCAGGACGACGCCGGGTCCGATGAACACGCCGCGGCCCAGACGGGCCGGCTCGTAGACGAGGGCGAGGTTCTGGACCTTGCAGTCGTCGCCGAGCTCCACCCCGGTGCCGATGTAGGCCGCGCGACCGACGATGCAGCGCTCGCCGAGGCGGGCCTGCTCACGGACCTGCGCGAGGTGCCAGACCTTGGTCCCGGCGCCGAGGATGGCGTCCTCGGCCACGTCGGCCGAAGCGGCGGTGAAGACGTTCCCGCTCATCGGGCGGCCTCGGCGTCCTGCGGCAGGCCGATGACCCGACGGGTCACGCCCGCCCAGGCGTCGGCGTCGGTGACGTTGCGGCCGTCCACGAAGGTGCGCACGCCCGGCAGGTCGGCCGGGATGAGGGCGCGGTACTCGGCGTGGTCCGTCTGCAGGATCGCGGCGTCGACCTCGGCGCCTGCGGAGTGCGGGGTGAAGCCCAGCGCGGTGAGCTCCTCGTCCGTGTACATCGGGTCGTCCACGGTGACCTCGGCGCCGCGGGTGCGCAGGGCGCCCACGGTGGCGAACACACCGGAGAACGCGGTCTCCTTCACGCCGCCGCGGTAGGCGGCACCCAGCACGACGACGCGCTGACCGGCGAGGTCGCCGTGCGCCTGGGCGAGCAGGTCCACGGCGAAGTCCGGCATCGAGGCGTTCACGGCGCGCGCGGTGCGGACGATGTCCGCGGCCGGGTCGTTCCACAGGTACAGGCGCGGGTAGACCGGGATGCAGTGGCCGCCCACGGCGATGCCCGGACGGTGGATGTGGCTGTACGGCTGCGAGTTGGAAGCCTCGATCACCCGGTAGATGTCGATGCCGTTCGAGCCGGCGTAGCGGGCGAACTCGTTCGCCAGGCCGATGTTGACGTCGCGGTAGGTGGTCTCCGCGAGCTTGGCCATCTCGGAGGCCTCCGCGGAGCCGAGGTCCCACACGCCGTTGGGACGGGACAGGTCAGGACGCTCGTCGAAGTCCAGCACGGCCTCGTAGAACTCGCGGGCGCGCTCGGCGCCGGCCGGGGTCAGGCCGCCGATCAGCTTGGGGTAGCGGCGCAGATCCTCGAACACGCGGCCGGTGAGCACGCGCTCCGGCGAGAACACGAGGTGGAAGTCCTCCCCCTCGGTCAGGCCCGAGCCCTCCTCCAGCATCGGCTTCCACCGGGTGCGGGTGGTGCCCACGGGCAGCGTGGTCTCGTAGGAGACGAGGGTGCCCGGGGTCAGGTGCTTCGCCAGCTCGGTGGTGGCGCCGTCCATCCAGCCGAAGTCGGGGCGGGCCTCGTCGTCCACGAAGAGCGGCACGACGAGCACGACGGCGTCGGCCCCCGGGACGGCGTCGCCGTAGTCGGTGGTGGCGCGCAGGCGGCCGTCGGCCACCGTGGAGGAGAGCTTCTCCTGCAGGTGGGCCTCGCCCGGGAAGGGCTCGGTTCCCGCGTTGACGAGGTCCACGACGGTGGCGTTGACGTCCACGCCGACCACCTCGTGTCCCTTGCTCGCGAACTGCACGGCCAGCGGCAGGCCGATCTTGCCCAGGGCGACGACGGCGATCTTCATGCGGGTCCAGTCTTCCTTCCGTGCACGGGCCCCACGCGGCGAGCGTCGGGCGGGCGCCGAGGAGGCCTCCGGAACACGAGGGTGCGGGAGGCCCGGCGCCAGCGTCACTGTATCAGCGCGGGTGGACGCCGAGCCGGTCGTAGAGCGCCCGATAGCGACCCGCGTTGGCCTCCCAGGTGCGCGTGTGCAGGGCCCATTCCCGGCCGGCCGCGCCGAGGCGCGCCCGCTCGGCCGGGTTCCCCGCGAGCCGGTCGAGGGCGGCGGCCAGCGCTGCGGGATCCTCCGCGGGGACGAGCAGGCCGGTCCGTTCGTCCTCGACGAGCTCGGCCAGGGCCGGCAGGCCCGAGGCGACGACGGGCCGACCGGTGGCCGAGGCCTCGACGGTCTTCATCGGCGTCACCGCGCGCGTGACGGGCAGGTCCCGGCGCGGGACCGCGAACACGTCCAGGGCGGCGTGGTGCAGGCGCGCATCCTCGCGGTCGACCCGCCCGGGGAAGGCGCACAGCTCCGCGATGCCGAGCTCCGCGGCCAGGGCCTGCAGCCCGGGACGGGCGACGCCGTCGCCGGCGATGTGCACGCGCAGCCCGGGACGGTGCGGGGCCAGCCGCGCGGCGGCGCGCAGCAGGGTGTCCAGGCCCTCGTAGTCCACGAGGCTCGAGACGGTGCCCACCACGAAGGCGTCGGTCGGCAGGTCCCAGCCCAGCCGGGCGCGTGCCTCGTCCCGCTCCACCGGCTCGGCGACGAAGGCCGGGCCCACGGCGTTGGGGCAGAGCACGACGGCGTCCTCGGCCACCCCGGCCGCGACCAGGCGGTCGCGCATGCCCGCCCCGAGCGTCACGACCCCGTCGGCGCGGCGGGCGGCCTCGGCTTCCCGCTCCTGGAAGAGCCGGTACCGTTCCGAGGCCAGGGCCTCGGGACCGCGCACCGCCGCCCACGTGTCCGCGAGCTGCCCGCGGACCTCGTACACCCACGGGATCCCGAAGGCCCGCGCCACGGCCTCGACCGCGAGCGCGTTCACGAAGTGCGTGGTCGTGTGCAGCAGGGCGGGGCGGTGTCGTCGCACGTGCGCGGCCAGCAGCTCGGCGTGCTGCTGGATGCGGGCGGCCTGGCCCTGGGCGAGCCGCGCCGGCAGCAGCCGGGCGTAGCCGATCCCGTCCACGACATCCCGCTGTGCCGCCCAGGGCACGCCGATCTGCACGGGGTAGCCCGGCCGCGTCACGGCGGCGGCATCGAAGCCCTCGTCCCGCAGGGAGGTGAGGATCGCGTGGCTGCGCTGGGCGTACCCCGAGCCGGTGTGGGGCAGGGAGTTGGTCAGCACGTGCAGCACCCGCCCCGGGACCGGGCGGTAGCCGGGCTCGGTCGGCACGGTCGGGGCGACGCCGCGGAACGCGTCCCGCTCGCCCGCCATGCGGCGGGCGAGATGACGGTTGCGGGGATGCCGCGCGGCGAGCGCGGCTGCGCCGCCCAGGTCTCCGCGGTGGGCCGCCAGGCGTGCGGCGGCGGCCGTCCACGCCGCGCCGCGATGCTCCTCCGGCACGCTGCCGAGCAGCGTCTCGGCGACGTCGGGCCGGCCCATGCCGAGGGCTGCGTCGGCCCGGTGGACCAGCCCGCGGACGTTCCCCGCCCTCGGACGGGACGCGCGGACGGGCCGGCCGGCCTCGTCCACGCCGAGGGCGGCCAGGGCCGCCGCGCGCTCGCCCCGCATCTCGTGGCCGAGCGCGGGCACGACACCGTTCCGGCCCAGGCGGGTGAGGATGTCGGCCGCCCCGCCCGCCAGCGCGGGCGGCAGCCGACGGGAGACCTGCAGGGCCAGCAGCACCGGATCGTCCGTCACGTGCTCGCGGACGGTCTGGGCGGTCAGGGCCAGGGACCGCAGCAGCGGGCGGCGGGATGACGCGGGGCGCTCGCGTGCGGTCATCGGTGCAGGCTCCTGTCGGCGGGGCGGGCGGGGCGCGGGCCGCGTCGGGTCAGAGGGACGGGTCGGTGCGCCACTGGCCGCGCGTGTCGATCACGCGCTTGTCGGCCACGCGGTCGCCGAGGTCGGCGAAGGCGGAGTGGTCCACCAGCAGCACCACGATGTCGGCGGCCTCGAGGGCCTCGTCGACCGCGACCAGGCGCACGTTGTCCTTGCCCTGCAGCGCGGCCGGCAGCTCCGTCACGTGCGGCTCGACGACGAGCACGTCGGACCCGGAGAACTGGCCCGCCAGCTCGGCCGCGATGTTCAGGGCCGGGGATTCGCGCAGGTCGTCGATGTTCGGCTTGAAGGCCAGCCCGAGGGCGGCGATGACGGGCGCCCGGCCGGTCTCCTGCTGGACGTCGAAGGCCGCGGCCTTGACCTGGTCGATGACCCACTGGGGCTTGCCATCGTTGATTTCCCGGGCCGTGCGGATCAGCCGGGCGGTCTGCGGGGCGGCGTCCACGATGAACCACGGGTCCACGGCGATGCAGTGGCCGCCCACGCCGGGGCCCGGCTGCAGGATGTTCACGCGGGGATGGTGGTTGGCGAGCTCGATGAGCTCCCACACGTCGATGCCCTGCTCGGCGCAGATCACGGACAGCTCGTTGGCGAAGGCGATGTTGACGTCGCGGAAGGAGTTCTCCACGAGCTTGGCCATCTCCGCGGTGCGGGTGTCCGTCAGCAGGATCTCGCCCTCGCAGAATGTGCGGTAGAGGTCGCGGGCCCGCTCGGCCGCGCGCTGGGTCGAGCCGCCGACGATCCTGTCGTTGGTCACGAGCTCGACCATGACGCGGCCCGGGAGCACCCGCTCGGGGCAGTGGGCGAAGTCCAGCTCGGACTCGCGCAGCTCAGGACGCTCGGCGAAGATCACCTCGGCCATGTGCTCGGTGGCGCCGGGGGGCGAGGTGGACTCGAGGATGACCAGCTCGTCGCCGGTCAGCTGCGGGGCCAGGCCGCGGGCGGCGGCCTCGATGTAGCCCAGGTCCGGGGAGTGTCCGTCCTTGAACGGGGTCGGCACGGCGACGATGTAGGCGTCCGCGGCCGGCGTCGTCTTCGAGGCGCTGAGCAGGCCCTTCTCGACGCCGCGCGTAACGAACCCGGCCAGGTCCGGCTCCACGAAGGGCACCGTGCCCGCATTCACGGCGTCCACCGTGCGGTCCGAGACGTCCACGCCGAGCACCCTCACGCCGTTCTCGGCGAGGATGGCGGCGGTGGGCAGGCCGATGTAGCCCAGGCCGATGACGGCGACGGTCTCGATCTTCTTCACGGGGTCTCCTCGATGGGGAATGGTTCACGGCGGCGGCCCCAGGCACCGGCGGGCGGGGGCGGACGCGTCCCACCCTACCGCCGTCGCCCGGCCTGCCTCAGTCCAGCCCCAGCGCCTCGCGCCACAGGCCGGCCACGACGCGCTCGTCGTACGCGCGCACCCGGTCCCGGGCCAGGGTCGAGAGCTCGTCCCACCGCGCGTCGTCGGCGACCGTCTCGAGCACCCGCCGCGCCGCGGCGTCCGTGTCGTCGAGCACGAACTCGTCGCCGAACACGCCCCTCGCGCCGGGCCGGTCCCAGACGAGCGGGACCGCGCCCGAGACCATGCCCTCGGCGGGCGCGAGGTGGAAGCTCTCGGTGGTGGACGGCGAGAGCACCCAGCCGATCTTCGTCAGCCACGAGCCCATGTCCGCCCCGAAGGGCTCGAAGGCGACGGCCTCGCGCAGCGGACCGGCGCCGAGGCGGGCGAACAGGTCGAGGTAGCCCTCGCGCTGGAGGGGCTTGCGCCACTCGTGCGGGTACTCCCACGGCATGCGGCCGCGCACGTGCAGGGTGAACCGCTCGTCATGGGTGCGCAGGATCTCCAACAGGTCCACGGCCCGGTCCAGGCGCTTGCGCAACGGCACCACGCCGACGAGGCCGAGCCGGAACCGGCGACCCGGCAGGCCGGGACGGTCCAGGTCCGCCACGGACACGGCGTTGGGGATCACCGAGACCCGCGCGGGCTCGATGGGCAGGTGCTCGCGCACGAGGTCCCGGTAGAGATCGGAGACGGTCACGAGGCGGTCCACGGCGTCGGTCTCGAGCGCGGAGAGCCAGCCGCCGCGCAGCTCGAACATGTGCAGGCGGACCACGAGCCGCTGGCCGGGCCGCTTGTGTCGAGCGTACCAGACGGCGTTGGGGCCCGCCCACTCGCACACCACGACGTCGGCCCACTCGACGAGGCGGCGTGAGGCGGCCTCGTCGTGGCGGTGCAGGCCCTGCCAGTGGTCGATGCGCAGCTCGACGCCCGGGTCGTCCCGCAGCAGGTCGACGAGCTCCCCCGCGAACTTCAGGTCGTGGCCGGCCAGGACCACGCGGGTGCGTGACCCGCCGCGGGCGGGCCGTCGGTCGAGCAGGCCGAGCCGGTCCATGAGGCCCGTCAGGGCGCGTGCGCGGGCGGCCATGCGGTAGGGAGCGGCGGCCTCGACGACGCGCCGCGAGAGGGCCGGCAGGTCGTGGCGGGCGGCCGCGATGCGGGCGGCCACGTCCCGGGCCGAGTCCCTCACCCCGTCCACGAACAGGGGGTAGTCGGCCCCCAGCAGCTCCTCGTGCGCCACGGTCCGGTTCAGGAGCGGCGGCACTCCGACCGCGCAGCTCTCGAGCACCTTCGTGGAGATCTCGAGCGAGAGGTCCAGGGCGGGGGCGCGCCAGCCCAGAGAGACGTCCGCGACCGCGGTGCGGGCCATGGACTCCTCGCGGGAGAGCGCTCCGGTCCACTCGAAGTCGGGCCGGTCGGCCTCGAGGCGGGAGCGCATCGCCGCGGCCCAGCCGGGCCGGTCCCGCTCGGGGTGCACCTTGTCCCCCACCATCGTGAGCGTGGCCGGGACGCCGGCATCGTGGAGGGCGGTCAGCACGTCCGGCATGAGGTCGGTGCGCCAGTCGTGGGCGAACTTGCCCGTGTACACGAGACGCACCGGGCCGTCGGCGGGCGCCTCGCCGCGTTCGGCCGGAGCGAGCCCGTCCGGCACCATCGGCGAGAGCAGCTCGGTGCGCCCGGCGGCGGCCGGGACCATCGCCTCGAGCACGGCGCGGGCCTGGGGCGTCTGGGCCAGCATCAGACGGCTCGCCGCGGCGATGCGGCCGAGCTCCTCGACGCGCCCGGCCGGGAAGCCGTCCTCCACGTAGCCGTACTCGGTCACGTAGGACCACAGCCGCCCCGGGAAGGCGCCGCGGTCGGCGAGCTCGAGGCAGGCGTGGATGCCGCGCACGAGCACCACGTCGTACCGGGACTCTTCGTCCCGGCGGGCCAGCACGTCCGCGGCGCGGGAGGGGGTCATTCCCCCCTGCCCGGCCGCCGGCTCAGCGGGGAGCACGCGCACCCCCGTCAGGGCGCGCAGCGGAGCGGTGAGCAGGTCCCGGCGTTCGACGGCCTTGAGCTGGACGTCCACGCTCGCACCCGTGCGGGCAAGGGTCTCCGCGAGGGAGGGCAGCCACGTGGCGGAGCCGTCGATGACGTTCAGGTCGACGTCGCCGTAGAGCAGGACGCGCACGCCGGCGGCATCGGTCAGGCGGTCGGGGTGGTGCGTGTTCATGCGCTCTCCTCCGGGCAGGCGGCGAGGACGTCGGCGATCCCCTGGGGTGCGTCGCCCGGGTCCTCGGTGAAGTGCAACGGCGTCCGGTCCGCGCCGGCCTCGACCACGATGACGTCCTCGGCGTGGAGCAGGGCGAGGGCCCCGAGCCGGTGCCGGTGACGGCCCCGGGAGAGCACCCAGACGGTGACCCCGCGCGCGGCGGCCGCGCTCACGGCACCCCGCAGCTCGAGGTAGAGGGCCGCGCCGGCGGAGTCGAGGGCCCCGGCCCACGGCCCGTCCACGCCGTCCACATCCACGACGACGGCCTCCACGCGTTCGGCCACCGCGCCCGCGGTGCCCGGCACGAGCGGCACGACACGGTGCCCGGCGGCCGCGAGGGCCGCGCGCACGTCCGGGGCGGCGACGACGCCGACGGCCCGCCCGCCCCGCTCGGCGCGGGACGTGTCGGCCAGGCCCAGGGCCCGCTCGAGTCGGGCCGCGGCCTCCGGATCGGCGCCGACGGCGGCCGCACCGCGGCCGGTGAGGGAGGCGCTGCCGGGGCGGACACGGGCCTGCCCGCCCGCCAGGCCCAGGGCGTCGGCCGGCCGGGCGTGCGCCGGACGGTCGCCCCAGCGGATGCCGAACACGCCGCGGACCTCCTCGGCCACCTGCGGCGGCAGCCTGCGCAGCAGCGCGCCGCCGGTGCGGCGCACCCGACGGCGCTGTTCGGGCGGCAGCAGGCGAGCGCCCGCGCGCGCGACCCGACGGATGGACTTCCCAGCTGGCATCAGAACCGTTCCTCGGTGTCCCGGTGGAGTGCACCCGGCCGGGTGCGGCGGCGTCAACCCTAGCAAGGGGTCGACGTCGGGCTCAGCGACCGGCGACGCGGCGCAGCACTCGCTCGTAGCGGCGGGCCACGGCCGGCAGGTCGGCGTGGCGGCGCACCCAGTCGCGTCCGCCCGCGCCGACGTCGGTGCGGTGCGGGTCGTCCGCGAGCGCCGTCAGGTGCTGCACCAGGTCGTCCACGTCCGGGCCGATGACCTCGGCGCCGCCGGCCGCCTCGAGGGTGCGGGCGGCCTCCCCCGTCACCAGGCCCGTGACGTGCCGGCCGACGGCGAGCACCTCGTAGGTCTTGGAGGGCACGGTGTGCCGGAAGCTCGGCCAGTCGGGACGCAGGGCCACCACCAGCGTGTCCGCCCACGCGTACTGCTGGGCCACGGCCGACCCGTGGACGGGTCCGAGGATCTCGGCCGGCGAGCCGAACTCGGCGTTGCGGGCCTCCAGCGCCGGACGCCGGGTCCCCTCCCCGACCAGCCGGACGCGCACCCCCGGCCGGGTGCGACGCAGCGTCGCCGCGGCGTCGATGAGCCGCTCGAGCCCCTGGCTCTCGCCCATGTTGCCCAGGTACAGCACGTGGAGCTCACCGGCGGCCCGCTCCCGCCGCGGCGCCACCGCCAGGCGGGCCAGGTCCACACCGTTGCCCAGGGTGCGGACCACCCGCACCCCCCGCCCGCGCAGCGTCTCCGCGAAGCCGTCCGTGACGGTCACCACGAGTCGGGCCGCGCGCTGGCCGCCAGTCACGACACGCTCCATCGCGGCGCCCAGCAGGCCCTGGTGGACCCCGGCCTCGTGGGCGAGATCCGGCCAGGCGTCGCGCATCTCCAGCACGAGCGGACGGCGCCAGAGGCGGGAGAGCACGACGCCGGGCACCACCACGGGCAGGGCGGGCACGGTGGCCACCACCACGTCCGGGCGTCGGGTGGCCATCCCGCGCGGGATGGCGAGCAGCGCGTGCACCACCGCCTCGGCGAAGCGACCGTTGCGACCGGCCTCCCCCAGGGGCAGGCGAGGCGTGGGCAGGACGCGTTCGCCGTCGGGCCCGGCGAAAGGGCGCACACCCCCGGGCGCGACGACGTCGACGTCCCAGCCCGCCGACCGCAGCGCCGCCACGACCGCGCCCCAGCGACGCGCGGGCGGGGTGCGCTCGGGCCGGTAGGAGTGGGAGACCAGCAGGAGGCGGGGGCGGCGCGGCTCAGTCGTCACAGGGGTCCTCCCCGAGGGCGGGTGCGGGCGTGGTGCCGGTCAGCAGGGTCAGCACGGGGGCGGGCCCGCCGGCGGCCTGGGCCTTCTTCTCCTTCGTGGGCTCGTGCTCGTCGACATAGCGCTGGACGTCGTCATCGGCGAGGGCGGAGCGCAGGTCCGCCAGCTTGTCCTCGTCGAGCTCGACGATGGCGTCGCCGTTCGGCCCCTCCGCGAAGCCCTTGCGAGGCACCGTGAACATCTCGACGTCCTCGCCGCGGACGTCGCGCAGCTGCCAGGCGAGCGAGGCGATCACGCCGGACGTGAGCCCCTCGTCCACACCGAGGTGGTCGGAGAACGTGGCGACGACCTCGGTGGTGCGGGCGGGATTGCCCAGGATCTGCGGGCTGAGGAAGCGGTCCATCGCCCCGGCCAGGTAGCGCTGCTGGTTCTTCACGCGGGTGACGTCGCCGTCGTCGAAGGCGTGCCGTTCGCGCACGTAGCGCAGGGCGGCGGTGTCCTGCAGCAGGATGTGCCCGCGCGGGTAGTACGAGGGGTTGGCCTGACCGGAGGAGAAGGCCTGCGGGTTGCAGACCTCGACGCCGCCCAGCGCGTTCGTCACGCCCCGGAAGCCCTGGAAGTCGACCTCCAGGACGTGGTGGATCGGCACTCCCAGCAGCAGCTCCACCGTGTCCACGGCGAGCGCGTAGCCGCCCGTGTCGAAGGCCGAGTTGATCTTCGCCTCACCGTGGCCGGGCACGGTGACCCACGAATCCCGCAGCACGGACATGACGTAGACCTGGCGTCGGTCCGCGGGGATGTGCACGAGCATCATGGTGTCCGAGCGCTGGCCCATGTCCTGCTCGCCCTCGCCCTCGCGGGAGTCGGAGCCCAGGACGAGCACGTTCAGCGGGCCGTCCCCGGCCGCCTGCTCGAGCGCCCCCACGTCCACCGTCTGCCGGTGGTCGTCGAAGGTGCGCCCGAGCGAGCCCGCGTACCAGGCGCCCAGGCCGAGCAGCGCCGCGAGCAGGACGGCGAGCAGGCCGACGACCCACGGCCAGCGCCGGCGGCGCCGCGCGACCGGCGGGGCGTCGTCGCGCGGGGGCTCGGGGCGCGGCAGGGGCTCGGGCGTCCAGGACGCGGCCGGGGGATGGCTCACTCGGGTCTCCTGCTCGAGGTCGGGGGTCAGCCCAGTCTACGGACGCCCCGTCAGGCGTCGGCCGCCGCGGCCCGGCGACGGCGCGGCCTGGGCTGGCAGCGCGGGCACAGGTGGCTCGCACGGTTCATGAACGGCTCGCGCACGATGCGGGAGTCGACCCCCTCGGCGGCGCAGCGGCGACACGGCTGCCCGGTGCGCCCGTAGGCCGCCAGGGAGCGGGCGAAGTAGCCCGATCGCCCGTCCACGTTGACGTAGAGCGCGTCGAAGCTCGTGCCCCCCACCTCCAGGGCCCGGCGCATCACGTCCTGGACGGCCGCCAGGAGGCGCAGCGTGTCCGCCCGGCGCATGCGCTCGGTCGGGCGCTCGGGGTGCAGGCGGGCGCCCCAGAGGGCCTCGTCCGCGTAGATGTTGCCGATCCCGGAGACCAGCGACTGGTCCAGCAACGCGCGCTTGAGGGTGGAGCGGCGCCGTGCCAGGCGCGCGTGCACGGCCGCGGGGTCGAACAGCGGGTGCAGCGGGTCCAGGGCGATGTGGGCGGCCGTGGTGGGGATCCGCTCGCCCCCGGCGGCGTCGTCGGGCCGCAGCGCGTCGAGCCACCAGCCGCCGAAGATCCGCTGGTCCACGAACCGCAGCTCGCGGGCGGAGCCGTCCGCCGCGGTGACGGGCAGGCGCAGGCGCAGGTGACGCTGGTCGGCGGCCCCCGGTTCGTCCACGAGGATCTGCCCGCTCATCCCCAGGTGCACGACGACGGCGTCGTCGCCCTCGGCCAGGGGCAGCCAGAGGAACTTGCCGCGGCGAGCCGGCTCGGCCAGCCGGGCGCCGCGCAGCCGCTCCCGGAGGGCGTCCGCACCGCCGGGGCTGCGACGCAGCGAGCGGGGGTCGAGGACCTCGAGCTCCGCGGCGACGGCGTCCGTGGCCCACCGGGCCAGGCCGCGCCGGACGACCTCGGCCTCGGGCAGCTCCGGCACGGGCTCAGCGCCCCGCGGCCGGCAGATCCGCCTCGAGGGCGGGCCACGAGGCGGCCGCGGCGTCCCGCTCGGCCTGCTTCTTGGAGCTGGCGACGGCGGAGCCGTACTCGCGCTCGCCGACGACGAGCGTGGCCCGGTAGCGGGGGTCGTGCGCGGGGCCCTGCCCCTCGATCGCGTAGCGGACGGCGCCGAGACCATGGCGGCTGGCGGCCTCGGCCACGACCGTCTTCCAGTCGGTGCTCTCGCGCAGCAGGTCCGGCTCGTC
The DNA here is from genome assembly GCF_052220525.1 of Micrococcus sp. TCR-5. Classification (NCBI taxonomy): domain Bacteria; kingdom Bacillati; phylum Actinomycetota; class Actinomycetes; order Micrococcales; family Micrococcaceae; genus Micrococcus; species Micrococcus sp. TCR-5. The sequence continues at coordinate 239,612 of NZ_JBQPDO010000001.1, read as the reverse complement.
CAGCAGCGGCACCACGTGGCGGTGCACGAGTGCGGCCGCGGCCACGGCCCCGTGGTCCACGTAGACGGCGCCGATGAGCGCCTCGAGGGTGTCGGCGAGGATCGAGTCCTTGTCCGCCCCGCCGGTGCGGCGCTCCCCCGTGCCCAGGCGCACGAACGGGCCGATGCCGATCCGGCGCGCCACCTTCGCCAGGGCACGCGTGGACACGACGGCGGCCCGGCGGCGGGCGAGGTCGCCCTCGGCCAGGTCCGGGTACACCGTGAAGATGTGGTCGGTGACCACGTAGCCCAGCACCGAGTCCCCGAGGAACTCGAGGCGCTCGTTGGTGGGCAGCCCGCCCTGCTCATAGGCGAACGAGCGGTGCGTCAGAGCACGTTCGAGCGTCCCGGCGGTGATGTGCACGCCGAGACGCTCGAACAGCTCTTCTGGCTCGGGCGCGGGCTCAGGCCCGCGGCGAGCCGTTGGGGACGCCATCTCAGGCGTCGGCGACCTTGCGGCCCTTGTACTCGAAGAACAGGGGGGTGCCGGCGGCGTCGGTCTTCAGCTCGGCCTGATGGGGCAGGCGGTACGAGACGCGACCGTTCTCGACGGACTTCACCAGGGTGGGCGCGGTGGCCTTCCACTGCGACCGGCGGGCACGGGTGTTGGCACGGGACATCTTCCGCTTCGGGACTGCCACGACTATCTCTCTTCTGTCTCGGTGATGGAGGTCTCTGAGGTGCCCGCGAGGTGGGCCAGGGCGGCCCAGCGCGGGTCCACGCGCTCGTGGGCGTGCCCCTCGGGCGCGTCCTCGAGGCGGATGCCGCAGTCGGCGCACAGGCCCTCGCAGTCCGGCCGGCACAGCGGCTGGAACGGAAGGGCGATGACCACGGCGTCCCGGAACACGGGTTCCAGGTCCACGGTCTCGCGCACCACGAGCGGCTGCTCGCCGGCGTCGTCCTCGGACGTGCCGGTGAGGTACAGCTCCTGCAGGTCCACGGTGATCCCCTCGTGCAGCGGGCGCAGGCAACGGCCGCACTCGCCCTTCAGGGTCGCGTCCGCGGTGCCGGTGACGAGGACGCCCTCGTGCACCGACTCCAGACGCAGGTCCAGTTCGACGGGGTCCCCCTCGGGGATCCCCAGCAGCGGCGTGGAGACGCCCGCGGGGGCGGGCCACTCGGCCGTCAGCTCGCGCTGGACTCCGGCCCCGCGCGTCAGATCGCGCACGGGGATCACCCACGGCGAGTCGGCGCCGTGGTGCTGGATGCTGTCCATGGTCGCTCCTCTCGGCGGGTGGGACGGCGGGGGTACACGGCCCGTCCGCACGCCCTCTGCGGGGATGCGATGCGGCCTGGACACGGGTCCAGCCACGACGGACCGACAGCCCATCCTACCGGGTGGGTCCGCCTCGGCCAAAGCCGGCGGCGGCCCGCGCCTCGCCGGCCCGGCTCAGAGCCCGGCGGTGAACTCCTGGAGCCAGGCGCGCAGGTCGGCCCCGAGGTCCTCGTGCCGCGTCCCGAACTCGATGACCGCCTGCAGGTAGCCGAGCTTGTCCCCCGTGTCGTAGCGGCGGCCGTCGAAGACGACGGCGTGCACGCCGCGGCCCTCGCCGTCCTCCGTGGCCAGCCTCTGCAGCGCATCGGTGAGCTGGATCTCCCCGCCGCGGCCGGGCGGGGTCTCGTCCAGCACGTCGAACACCTGCGGGGCCAGCACGTAGCGGCCGATGATCGCGAGGGTGGAGGGGGCGTCCTCGCGGGCCGGCTTCTCCACGAGGTCGGTGACGCGGACGACGTCGTCGCCCTCCCCCGGCACGGCCTGCACCGCGGCCACGCCGTAGGCCGAGACGGCCTCCTCCGGGACCTCCATGAGGGCGATCACGGAGCCGCCGAGGCGCTGCTGCACGTCGATCATGCGCTCGAGCAGCGCCTCGCCGTCGCCGATGATGTCATCGCCCAGCAGGACCGCGAACGGCTCCTCGCCGACGTGGCGGCGTGCGCAGTTCACGGCGTGGCCGAGCCCGAGGGCCTCGCCCTGACGGACGTAGTGGATGTCCCCCACCAGGTCCGACTCGTGGATCTGCGCGAGCCGCTTGGTGTCGCCCTTGTGCTCCAACGCGGCCTCCAGCGCGGGATGGCGGTCGAAGTGGTCCTCGAGGGCCCGCTTGTTCCGGCCCGTGATCATCAGCACGTCGGCGAGGCCCGCACGCCGGGCCTCCGTCACCACATACTCGATGGCCGGCCGGTCCACCACCGGCAGCATCTCCTTCGGCATGGCCTTGGTGGCCGGCAGGAAGCGGGTGCCCAGGCCGGCGGCCGGGATGACGGCCTTGCGGGTGCGGGGGCGGGAGGGGGGCGGGACGGTCATCGGCGGTTCTCCTGCGGTTGATGCGGTGGGACGAGCGGAAGGGTGGCCCGCGGGTGGGCCGGGCGGGGTCAGGCCCCGCCGTCGAGGCCGCGCAGGACCGCGGCCGGGACGAACTCGGCGACGTCGCCGCCGAATCCGTGGACCTCCTTGATGAGCGAGGAGGACACGTGGGTGTACCGGGCGTCGGCCGGGAGGTAGACCGTTTCGACCCCGGTGAGGTGGCGGTTCATCGCGGCCATCGGGGCCTCGAACTCGAGGTCGGCACCGCCGCGCAGTCCCTTGACGATCGCGTCCGCACCGATCTGCCGGCAGAACTCGGCCAGCAGGCCCGGGCCCATGGGCCGGACCGCGACGCCGGCGAGGGACGACACCGTCGCCTCGATCATGGCGATGCGCTCGTCCACGCTGAAGCGGTACGTCTTGGCCGGGTTGGAGGACACGGCGACCACCACCTCCTCGAAGAGGTTCGCGGCTCGCGCGATCACCTCGACGTGCCCCTTGTGGAGGGGATCGAACGAACCAGGGCAGACGGCACGACGCATGGGTGCCAGCCTAGCGGGGGCCGCGCCGGGCGGCGACGGACGCCCGTCCGGTCCGGCCCCGGCGCGTCGCGGTCCTGCCGGGCGCGGCGTGCGCCGCCGTGTGCGGTCCGCGGCGATGGGTACAGTGCGGCCATGGACGGAACCCAGCCCACCCCCGGGGCAGCACCGCACGACGTCGACGTGGACGCGCCGTGGCGTCGCACGGCGGCGGCCGCGGGCCTGCTCGGTGACGCCGGCCCCGTGCCCACCGTGTTCGAGACGATGACGGGCCTCGCCGTCGAGCACGGGGCCGTGAACCTCGGCCAGGGCTTCCCCGACGCCGACGGCCCCGACGCGCTGCGGCGGCTGGCGGCCGACGCCGTGCTGGCGGGCCCCAACCAGTACGCCCCCGGCACGGGCGACCCCGCGCTGCGGCGGGCCGTTGCAGAGCACCGCCGGCGCCACTGGGGCGTGACGGAGGACCCCGCCACGCAGGTCATGATCACCACGGGTGCCACCGAGGGCATCGCCGCGACGGTCCTGGCGTTCGTGCGCCCGGGCGACGAGGTCGTCACGGTCGAGCCGTTCTACGACTCGCACGCCGCCACGATCGCCCTGGCCGGCGCCCGGCACGTGGGCGTGCCGGTGGAGGCGCCGGACTTCCTTCCGGATCCGGCGCGGGTGGCGGACGCGATCACCGACCGCACGCGCCTGCTCATCGTGAACACGCCGCACAACCCCACGGGTGCGGTCTATCCGCGGGAGCTGCTCGAGGAGCTCGTGGCCCTGTGCCGGTCCCGGGGCGTGCTGATCCTCTCGGACGAGGTCTACGACCACCTCGTCTACGAGGGCGAGCACGTCAGCCTGCGCTCGGTCGCGGGCGCCGAGGACATCGCCCTGACGGTCTCCAGCGCGGGCAAGGCGTTCGCGGTCACCGGGTGGAAGGTCGGCTGGCTGACCGGCCCGGCCGAGCTCGTCGGGGCCGCGCGCGCCGTCAAGCAGTTCCTCACCTACTCCTCCGGCCCCGCCTTCCAGCGCGCGCTGGGTGCCTACCTGCCCACCGACGACGCCGAACGGCACCTCGCCGGCCAGCGCGAGCGGTACCGCGACGCCCGGGATCGGCTCGTGGCGGGCCTGCGGGAGGCGGGCCTGGACCCGGTCGTCCCGGCGGCGGGCTACTTCGTCGTCGTGGACCTCGCCCCGTGGGGTGTGACGGACGCGGCCGAGGCCGCGGTGCGGTGGACGCGTGAGGCCGGCGTCACGGGCATCCCCGTGGGCGCGCTCTGCCGCCCGGACGGAGGCCACCTGCGGTCGTGGCTGCGGCTGGCGTTCTGCAAGTCCCCGGATGCGATCGACGAGGCGATGCGCCGCCTGGCCGAGGCGGCCCCGCGGCTGCGCGCGGCCTGACCCCCGACGCTTTCGTTGACGAAACGGCGGCCCCCGGAGCACTTTCGTTCGGGAAACGGCGGCCCCCGGAGCATTTTCGTTCGGGAAACGGCGGCCGCCGTGCTCGCGGTTCCGTGCTGAGCCCAGTCCGTTCCGCCCTCCCGTCTCCCCGGTGAGAACGGGCCGAGACGCCGCCGTTTCCCGAACGAAAGCAGGCCGAGACGCCGCCGTTTCCCGAACGAAAGCGGGTGGGTGGGGTCAGCGCTCGTCCTGCCAGAGGTACAGGGCGGTCTCGCCGTAGACGCGCACCTCGACCTCCTCGAGGCCGCGCGGCCGGCGCGGCGCCGCGTCCCGGGCCGCCCGCTCGAGCACGAGCAGCCCGCCCGGGGCGAGCCGCTCGGCCGCCGCCTCCACCACGGCCTCGAGCGGCGGGCCGGCCACCGGGTACGGCGGGTCGGCCAGGATCAGGTCCACGGGCGCGGCCTCCGCCGCGAGCGCCTGCTCCACGCTCCCGGCGCGCACGCGCACGACGTCGGCCCCGCGCGCCCGGTTGACCAGCGCGGCGTTCGCGCGGCACGCGGCCACGGCCCTCCGGTCCCGCTCGACCAGCAGCACCGATGCCGCTCCGCGGCTGGCGGCCTCGCACCCCAGGGCGCCGGAGCCGGCGTAGAGGTCGAGCACGGCCGTCCCGTCCAGCCAGTCGCGGGCCTCGAGCCAGGAGAACAGGGCCTCCTTGGTGCGGTCCGTGGTGGGGCGCGTGCCGGTGCCGGGGACGGCGGTCAGGGGCCGCCCGGCGGCCGCGCCGGCGATGATGCGGGACATGGCTCAGCCCTTCTCGAGGTAGTCGGCGGCGGTGAGGTGCTCGGCCTCCCAGCGGGCCACCTCGGCGGCGAGCGCCGGGTGGGCGGAGAGCCCCGGGCCGGCCACCATGACCTGCGCGACGGCGTCGGCGGCCACGGCGATCAGCGGGGCGTCGGCGATGACGTCCACGTGGTGCAGCCCCGAGGCCAGCCCGGACTGGGCGGCGCCGAGCACGTCGCCGACACCGCGCTGGGCGAGGTCCTCCTGCGCGATGCGCATGCCGTCCTGCTCCTGCGCCAGGACCTCGAGCCGGCGCAGCGACGGGTGCCCGTCCGGCAGGCGCGTGGCCAGCAGGCAGACCGCCGCCCCGGGCCCGCGGCCCACGCGGCCGCGCAGCTGGTGCAGGGTGGACAGGCCGAAGTCGTCGGCGTCGAGGATCGCCATGACCGTCGCGTTGGGCACGTCCACGCCCACCTCCACGACGGTGGTCGCCACGAGCACGTCCGTCTCCCCGCGCGCGAAGGCCTGCATCGCCGCGTCCTGCTCGGCCTGGTCCATGCGCCCGTGCACGGCGTCGATCCGCAGCCCCGCCAGCGCCGGGAGACCCCGCAGCCGGGGTGTCATCTCCTCCACGTTGGCGTGGCCCGGGTCGGCGTCGTCGGGGTCGATGCGCGGGCACACCACGAACGCCTGGTGGCCGGCCGCCACGTGCTCGGCGATCAGCTCCCACACCCGGCCGATCACGCGCGGACCGTGGGCCATCCGCGCCACGTGCGTGGTGACCGGCTGACGCCCGGACGGCAGCCCCTCGAGCACCGACAGGTCCAGGTCCCCGAACACCGTCATCGCCACGGAGCGCGGGATAGGCGTGGCGGACATGACGAGCAGGTGCGTGCCGGGATTGGCCCGCCGCAGGGCCTCGCGCTGGTCCACGCCGAAGCGGTGCTGCTCGTCGACGACGGCCAGGGCCAGCTCGGCGAAGCCCACCTTCTCGGAGAGCAGCGCGTGCGTCCCGACGGCGATCCCGGCCTCGCCGGAGGCCAGGGCCAGCAGCGCCTCGCGGCGCGCGGCGGTCTTGAGCGAGCCGGTGACCAGCGCGACCCTCGTGGCCGGGCCGTCGCCGGCCCCGAGGGTGCCGGCCTCGGCGAGCGGGCCCATCAGGCGCAGCAGGGCACGGTGGTGCTGCGCGGCGAGCACCTCGGTGGGCGCCACCAGGGCGGCCTGGCCGCCGGCGTCCACGACCTGCAGCATCGCCCGCAGGGCCACGAGCGTCTTGCCCGCGCCCACGTCCCCCTGCAGCAGCCGGCTCATCGGGGCGTCCCGGGCCAGCTCGGCGGACAGCTGCTCCCCCACCGCCACCTGGCCGGGCGTGAGCGCGAACGGCAGGCGGGCGTCGAGGGCCTCGAGCAGGCCCCCAGGCCGCGGCGGGCGGGGCACGGCGGGCACCGCCCGCTCCCGGTCCCGGCGCCAGGCGAGCGCGGCCTGGACGAGCAGTGCCTCACGCAGGGCGAGCGCGGTCCGGGCCGGGCCGGTGGCGGCGACGTCGTGCGGGGCGTGCAGGTCCCGGTACGCCTGCGCGGTGCCCGGCAGCGGCGCGTCCAGGTCGAGCGCCGCGGCGGCCTCCGCGCGGATCCGCTCGGTGAGCAGCTCGGGGATCCGTCCCAGGTCGACGGTCTCGAGCACCCGGGCGACGGCGGAGCGGACCGTCCACGACGGCAGCTTCCCCGTGGCCCGGTAGAGCGGGACCGGTCGCACGTCCACCTCCCCCGGGGCGACGTCGTCGTCCAGGAGGGCGAAGTCCGGGTTGTTCAGCGTGATCCGGCCGCGGTACTCGGTCGTGCGGCCCTGGAACATGGCGGTCATCCCGGGGGCGAGGCGGCGGCGGGCGTCGTGGCCGTTGAAGAAGGCCATGGACAGGCTCGCCCCCGGCACGCCGGCCACGGACGGGTCCGCGACGGTGACGTCCACGATGAACCCGGGCCGGCTGTGCATGCGCCGCGTGGTCACCGACTCCACGACGGCGACGACGGTCACCTCGGCGTCGTAGGGCAGCGCGGCGATGGGGGTGAGCTCGCCGCGCTCGATCCAGCGGCGCGGCACGTGGTCCAGCAGGCCCCCGACCGTGGTCAGCCCGAGCTCCTTCTCGAGGCGGGCGGGCAGCTTCCCGCCCAGCACCTCGGACAGGGGCAGGTCGGTGACGGGGGCCTCAGCGGCCATGGCACCCGTCCGGTGCGGCGTCGCCGCCGTGCGACGGCTCGGCCAGGTCGGTGACGGCCAGGCCCTCGACGTCGCCGGCGGCCCGCAGGGGGCCGATCGCGTCCTCGGCGCGGGGCACGTGCACGTGGACCCGCCACGGCACCCGGCCCTGCGCGTCACGGGCGGTCCCGACGGGGGCGAGGATCACGGCGTCCCCCACGTCGGTCAGCCGTCGGCGCAGCTCGGCCGCGGCGAGCGGGGTCAGGGCCAGGGTGCCCATCACCTCGACGGCCCCCTCGGTCGGCGCCTCCGCCGCGGCGGCAGGCTCGGCCTCCGCGGCGTGGGCGCCCTCGACGTAGCCGTGGAGCGCGGTGGCCAACTCCTCGTCCACGGGCGTGCCCGTGACGACGGCGCGCAGCGCCTCGAACACCCAGAGCAGCCCGACGGCGCCGGCGTCCACGACGTGCGCCCGGGTCAGCGGGGCGAGCAACGACTCGGTCTCCTCCACGGCCTGCACGCAGTCGGCCAGCATGAGGGCCACGGCCGGACCGAGCCGCACGGCCGGGTCCGCGTCCCCGGCCACCGCGGGCGTGTCGGGGGCCTGGGTGGACGAACGCGCGAGGCTGCGGGCGGCCGCGGAGAGCACCGTGAGGATCGTCCCCTCGCGCGGATCCGACAGGGCCTGCCGGGCGGCCCGGTCGGCGGCCCCGAACGCCGCCGCCAGGGCGAACGCGTCGACGCGCTCCCGGCCGCGCAGGGGCTCGGCCATCCCCGCCAGGCTGACCGCCAGCAGCATGCCCGAGTTGCCCCGGGCCGAGTCCAGCGCGGCCGCGCCCGCGTGCGCGAGCACGGCGCCGACGTCGTCCTGTGCGGGGCAGGCGTCGGCCGCGGTGCGGGCCGCCGTCAGCGTGGCGAGCATGTTCGTGCCCGTGTCCGCGTCCGGGACCGGGAAGAGGTTCAGGGCGTCGAGTCGCGGCGCGGCCCGGCCCACGAGCTCCTCCGCGAGCGCGAGCCAGTGCCGTACCAGTGACGGCCGGGACGGCGTGCTCACTGCGCGACGGCCTCCCCCAGGGTGCCGGTGCGGATGCCCTCGCCCAGGCGGGCGATCGCCGCCCAGTCCGGCCACACGACGTCCTCGCCGGTGTCCGTGTACCCCACGCCCACGGACGGCACCGTGCTGGTCACGATCGGAGCGTCGCGCGCATCGCGCAGGGACCACGCCAGGTTCGCGAGGGTGCTCGAGTCGAGCTCGTCGTCGAGGGTCAGGAAGGGGGCGAACTCCTCGACGGCGGCCTGCACGCGGCTCGGGTCCGAGAGGGTGTCGCGGGAGAGGAACGCGGCCACGATGGCCTTGACCAGGCGCTGCTGGTTCTCCACGCGGTCGAAGTCGCTGCGCGGCAGGTTGTACCGCTCCCGCGCGTAGGCCAGGGCCTTGTCCCCGTCCATCTGCACGGTGCCCGCGGGGAAGTCGATGCCGCCGGTGGAGACGAAGGCGCTGGGGTTGTCCACGCTGACGCCGCCCAGGGCGTCCACGAGGCCCTTGAAGCCGGCGAGGTCCACGGCGATCACGTGGTCCACGCGTGCCTGGAACATGTTCTCCGCGGTGGCCACCGTCAGCGGGATGCCGCCGTACTGGTAGGCGGCGTTGACCTTGTGGTCCCCGTGTCCCGGGATCGGCACCCACATGTCGCGCATGATGGACATGACCTGGATCTCGCTGCGGTCCCCGGGCACGTGGACCCACATGAGGGTGTCCGACCGGCCGGCGGAGTCACGGCCCTCCGCGCCCGCGTCCTCGCCGACGAGCAGCACGTCGAGGGCCTGCTCGTCCGCCTTCTCGTCCGCGTCCGGGGCGACGGGGCCCTGGGCGCCCTCGGCGGCCTGGTCCGCGTCCATGCCGGGCGGCGGCGCGGTGGGCTGCTGGGCGGACGCCCCCGCGGCGCCCGGGCGGCCCGACTCGGCGGGGAACGCGCCGCCGTCGAAGCGCTGGGTGTCCTGGTCGATGATCCGGGCGATCCCGCCGACGTACACCGCCGCCGCGATGCCCACGGCCAGCAGCGCCACGAGCACCACCGCCAGGGCGATCAGCCACGGGCGGCGACGACGACGGCGCCGCCCGACGGCGACGTCCTCCTGCGGGGGGCGGGGGCGGGGGTCCGCGGTGCTGCTCACGTGGGCTCCTGAGGCGGGGACGGGAACGGTCCCGCCCATGCTAGGGCACGGGCCCCCGCGGGTCCCGGCGCCGCACGTATCCTGGGCGGATGGAATCCCGCCGTCTGCGTCGTCTCGTGCCCCTCCTGACCGCGATCGCCCTCGGCGCCACGGCCTGCACCGGACGGGTGGCCACGGTGGAGGCCGCGCCCCACGCCGCTGACCCGGCGTGTGCCCCGGCCATGGTGGCCATGCCCGACGCCCTGGGCGACCTCGACCTGCGCCCCACCGACAGCCAGGCGACGGCCGTGTGGGGTGACCCGGCCGCCGTCGTCCTGCGCTGCGGCGCCGAGGTCCCCGGCCCCACCACGGACCGCTGCATCTCCGTGGACGGGATCGACTGGGTCATCCGGGACGAGGACGAGAACTGGCGGATCACCACCTACGGCCGTGACCCGGCCGTAGAGGTGCTGTTCGGCAAGGACCAGGCCAGCTCGGACACCGTGATGGTGGGCCTGTCCTCGGCGGTCGCGCAGATCGAGTCCAGCGGCGGCTGCGTCAGCGTGCAGGACGCCACACCCGTCGGCTGAGACCGGCGCGGGCCGCGTCAGTGCAGGCCGACGCCCCGCTCGAGGGCGAGGTCCAGCAGCTCCGAGATCAGATCGTCGTAGGACAGGCCCGTCCGCTCCCACATGGCCGGGTACATGCTGATGGGAGTGAAGCCCGGCATGGTGTTGATCTCGTTGACCACCCAGCGCCCATCCGGGGTGAAGAAGAAGTCGCAGCGACCCAGGCCGGATCCGTCCACGGCCTCGAAGGCGCGGATCGCCAGGGCGCGCAGCCGCTCGATCTCCTCCTCCGGCAGCTCGGCCGGGCAGGACAGCTGGGTGGTGCCGGTGTCCTGGTACTTCGACTCGAAGTCGTAGAACTGCGTCTCACCCTCGTCGTGGGCCACGACGATCTCCCCCGGCAGCGAGGCGCGCGGGGCGGCGGAGCCGTGCCCGTCGAGGACGGCGCACTCGATCTCGCGGCCGACGATGCCCGCCTCCACCACGACCTTGGGGTCGAAGCGACGGGCCTCCTCGACGGCGGCGCGCAGACCCGCGGGCTCGGTGACGCGGGTGATGCCGAAGGACGAGCCGGCGCGGGCGGGCTTGACGAACAGCGGGTAGGCGAGCGCCCCGGCGCGGGCGAGGGCCGCCTCCGGATCGCGCGCCCAGTCGCGGGCGGTGATGGTCTCCCACGGGCCGACCTCGAGGCCGGCGGCCTGGAAGGCGACCTTCATGAAGTGCTTGTCCATGCCGACCGCGGAGGCGAGCACGCCGCAGCCGACGTAGGGCAGACCCAGCGACTCGAACATGCCCTGGAGGGTGCCGTCCTCACCCCAGGGGCCGTGCAGCAGCGGGAACACGACGTCCACGGGGCCCAGCGAGGAGCCGTCGGCCGCGGTCAGCTCGACGGTGCCGTCCGGCAGGGCGCGCAGGCTCACCGGGGCCTCGGGCTCCGGCACCTCCGGCAGGACGTCGCCGTCCAGGCGGAACGAGGCCACGTCCAGCTCGTCGTGCGACCACAGGCCGGAGCGGGCCACACCCACCGGCACGACGTCCCAGCGCTGACGGTCGGCCGCGTGCAGCACGCCCGCCGCGGTCACGCAGCTGATGGGGTGCTCGCTCGAGCGGCCGCCGAAGAGCAGGAGCACGCGGGGACGCGCGCCGGCGGCGGCCTTCGGGGCGGGGGTGGCGGTCATGCGGTGCGTCCTTCCGACTTCAGGTCACGGGCGAGCAGCAGCTCGGCGAGGCGGTCCACGGCCACGTCCCCGGCGACCACCCGGTCCATCAGCTCGCTGATGGGCATCTCCACACCGTGGGCGCGGGCGGCGTGCACGATGGCGGAGACGGACTTGATGCCCTCGGCCGTCTGGCTCATGGCGGCCACCGCCTCCTCCGCGCTGAGGCCGGTGCCGATGTGGCGGCCGGCCGTGCGGTTGCGGGAGAGGGGCGAGGCGCACGTGGCGACGAGGTCGCCCAGGCCGGCGAGCCCGGCCATGGTGGCCGGGTCGCCGCCGAGCGCGACGGCCAGCCGGGTGGTCTCGGCCAGGCCCCGGGTGATGACGGAGGCCTTGGAGTTGTCCCCCAGCCCCTGCCCGTCGCAGATGCCCACGGCGAGCGCGATGACGTTCTTCACCACGCCGCCGATCTCCACGCCCACGACGTCCGTGTTCGTGTAGGGCCGGAAGGTCCGGCCGGCCGTGAGGGCGGCGATGCGCTCCGCCGTCGCGCGCGAGGCCGAGGCGACCACCGTGGCGGTGGGCTCGCCGCGCGCGATCTCAAGGGCGAGGTTGGGTCCGGAGACCACCGCGAACCGGTCCGGGCTGAGGCCCAGCTCCGCCGCGCAGACCTGCGACATCCGCGCGTCGGTGCCGCGCTCGAGGCCCTTGACGAGGGAGACCACGACGGCGTCCGGGGCCAGGTCGGCGCGCACGGTGCGCAGCGTCTCGCGCACATGCTGCGCGGGCACGGCCACCACCACGACGCCGGCGCCCCGGACCGCCTCGGCGGCGTCGGTGACGGCGCGCACGCAGGTGGGCAGCGTGATGCCGGGCAGGTACTCGGGGTTCTCGTGTCGCTCGGTGATGGCCTCGGCGACCTCGGCCCGCCGGGACCACATCACGATCTCGGACGCGCGGGCGGACTCGGGACTGGTGCTCAGGCCCAGGACGCGGGCGAAGGCCGACCCCCAGCTGCCGGCCCCGAGGACGGCGACGGTGCGCGGATCGCTCATGCCCCGGTCACCCGCCGCCCCGTCGTGGGGTCCCAGCGGCCCTCCGGGGCCGGTTCTCCGCGCAGCTCGGCGACCAGGTCGGTGATCGCGGCCATCATGCGGCCGGTGCCCTCGCGCAGGGTCGCCGCCGTCACGGGGCGGTCCCGCAGGTCCGCGAGGTCGACGGGCGCGCCGACCCGGATCCGGGCGGTCTTGCGCGGGAGGACGCGGAGGGAGCGGCCGCCGTACGGCAGCAGTTCCTGGATGCCCCACTGACCGACGGGGATGAGCGGGGCGCCGGTCTGCAGGGCGAGGCGCACGGCCCCGTTGCGCCCGGCCATGGGCCAGCCGTCGGGATCGCGGGTGACGGTGCCCTCCGGGTAGACGATGATCGCCCGGCCCGTGGCGACGGCCTCGCGGGCGGCGGCGAGCGAGCGGCCGCCGTCGCGGGTGCGCTCGACCGGGATCATGCGGGTGGCCTCGAGGACCTGCTTGAGCACGGGCACCTTCCAGAGCTCGGCCTTGGCGAGGAAGGTCGGCAGCAGGCCCTGGTTGTAGACCATGTGGGCCACGGAGAGCGGGTCCACCTCCGAGATGTGGTTGACGGCGAGGATCGCGCCGGTCTCGGGCAGGTGCTCGGTCCCCTCCCACACCTGGCGGACGAGGGCCCGCATCGCCGGTCGCACGATCACCCCCGGGATCACGTAGGGGGCCCGCGCGGTACGCGTCGGACGACCCCCCGCGGCGGCAGGGCTCTGCGCGTCCACGCCGCTCACCGGTCGCGTTCGGTCAGCTCGACGTCGGCGCCGAGGCCCTCGAGCTTCGCCATGAAGTGCTCGTAGCCGCGGTTGATGATCTCCAGGCCCGTCGCCGTGGAGGTGCCCTCGGCGGTGAGGGCGGCGATCAGGTGGGAGAAGCCGCCGCGCAGGTCCGGGATGTCGAACTCGACGCCATGCAGCGGCGTCGGGCCGGAGATCACGGCCGAGTGCAGGAAGTTGCGCTGACCGAAGCGGCACGGCACGGAGCCGAGGCACTCGCGGTGCAGCTGGATGGAGGCGCCCATCCGCACGAGGGCGTCGGTGAAGCCGAAGCGGTTCTCGTACACGGTCTCGTGCACGATGGAGACCCCCTTGGCCTGGGTCAGCGCCACCACGAGGGGCTGCTGCCAGTCGGTCATGAAGCCGGGGTGCACGTCCGTCTCGAGCACGAGCGGGTTGAGATCGCCGCCGGCGTGCCAGAACCGGATGCCGTCGTCGACGACGTCGAACTCGCCGCCGATCTTGCGGTAGGTGTTCAGGAACGCCGTCAGGTCGCGCTGCTCGGCGCCGCGGACGTAGATGTCCCCCCGGGTGGCCAGGGCGGCGGAGGCCCACGAGGCGGACTCGTTGCGGTCGGGCAGCGCGATGTGGTTGTAGCCGCGCATCTCGCTCACGCCCTCGATGCGGATGGTGCGGTCCGTCTGCACGGTGATGATCGCGCCCATCTTCTGCAGGACGGCGATGAGGTCGTGGATCTCCGGCTCGACGGCGGCGCCCTTGAGCTCGGTGATGCCCTCGGCCTTCACAGCGGTCAGCAGCACCTGCTCGGTGGCTCCGACGGAGGGGTACGGCAGCTCGAGCTTGGCGCCGTGCAGGCCCTTGGGGGCGGAGATGGAGATGCCGCCCGGGCGCTTGTCCACGACGGCGCCGAAGTTGCGCAGCACGGCCAGGTGGTAGTCGATCGGGCGGTCGCCGATCTTGCAGCCGCCGAGGTCGGGGATGAAGGCCTCCCCGATCGCGTGCATGAGCGGGCCGCAGAAGAGGATCGGGATGCGCGAGTCGCCGGCGTGGGCGTCGATCTCGGCGGTCAGGGCCGACTTCACCCCGGCCGGGTCCATCGTGATCCGCCCGGTCTCCTTGTCCCACTCCACGGACACGCCGTGGATCTCGAGGAGGGAGCTGACGACGTCCACGTCCTTGATCTCGGGGATGTTCCGGAGCACGGACGGCGAGTTGCCGAGCAGGGCGGCCACCATGGCCTTGGGCACCAGGTTCTTGGCGCCGCGCACGGTCACCTCACCGGTCAGCGGCTTGCCGCCATGGATGGTCAAGAGCTTCGCCATGCGCGTCCTTCCTCAGCGCGGCCGCAGGGCCACGGTCTCGGCCACTCCGCCGGAGCGGGGAGGTCTCTGAACGGGACCGCCCGCCGTGTGCGGCGGGCGGTCCCGGAATCGCCTCCCAGCATAGGGCGTCGCCGGGCACGCGCGGCAATGGTGCGCCCCCGGCGGCGGCCGGTCAGCCGACCGTGCGGGCCGGCAGGGTGGTGGGCTTGTACGCGGGGCGGTCCGCCTCGTAGGCGTCGATCTCGGCCTGGTGCCCCAGGGTGACGGCGATGTCGTCCAGGCCCTCGAGCAGCCGGCGACGGGTGTCGTCGTCGATCTGGAAGGGGGCGGTCACATCCCCGCACTCGACGGTGCGTGTGACGAGGTCCACGGTGACCGTGGTCCCGGGACGGTTCTCCAGCTCCTTCCAGATGCGCTCGACGTCCTCCTGCTCCACCTGAGCCGCGACGAGCCCCTGCTTGGCGGAGTTGCCGCGGAAGATGTCCGCGAAGCGCGGGGAGATCACGGCGCGGAAGCCGTAGTCCTTGAGCGCCCACACGGCATGTTCGCGCGAGGAGCCGGTGCCGAAGTCGGAGCCCGCCACGAGCACGGTGCCCCCGCTGAACGGCTCGGTGTTCAGGATGAAGTCGGGGTCCTGGCGCCAGCCGGCGAACAGGGCGTCCTCGAAGCCCGTGCGGGAGATCCGCTTGAGGTACACGGCCGGGATGATCTGGTCCGTGTCCACGTTCGAGGCGCGCAGCGGCACGCCGACGCCGGTGTGGGTGGTGAACTTCTCCATGGCTCAGGCCTCCTGGAGGGTGAGGGCGGGCAGGTCGGACGGGCTGGCGAGGCGGCCCAGCACGGCGGTGGCCGCGGCGACCACCGGGGACACCAGGTGGGTGCGCCCGCCCTTGCCCTGCCGGCCCTCGAAGTTGCGGTTGGAGGTGGACGCGCAGCGCTCCCCCGGGGAGAGCTGGTCCGGGTTCATCCCGAGGCACATGGAGCAGCCGGCGAAGCGCCACTCAGCCCCGAAGTCCTCGAACACCCTGTCCAGGCCCTCGTCCATGGCCTGCAGACGCACGCGCGCCGAGCCCGGCACGACCATGACGCGCAGCCCCTCGGCCTTGCGTCGGCCCCGGACGACCTCGGCGAACGCCCGCAGGTCCTCGATGCGGGAGTTGGTGCACGAGCCCATGAACACGGTGTCGACCTCGACCTGTTTCATCGGCGTGCCGGGGGCCAGGTCCATGTAGGACAGCGCCTTGCGGGCCGCCTCCTGGGCCACCGGGTCGGTGAAGTCCTCGGGCGCGGGGACGGTGTCGTTCAGGCTCACGCCCTGACCCGGGTTGGTGCCCCACGTGACGAACGGCTCCAGCGTGTCCGCGTCGATGACCACCTCGGCGTCGAACTCCGCGCCCTCATCCGTGGCGAGGGTGCGCCAGTGCTCGACGGCGGCGTCCCAGTCGGCGCCCTCGGGGGCATGGGGCCGCCCCTTCAGGTAGGCGAAGGTGGTCTCGTCCGGGGCGACCATGCCGGCGCGGGCGCCGGCCTCGATGGACATGTTGCAGATGGTCATCCGGCCCTCCATGGAGAGGTTCCGGATGGCCTCACCGCGGTACTCGAGCACGAAGCCCTGGCCCCCGCCCGTGCCGATCTTCGCGATGACCGCGAGGATGATGTCCTTGGCCGTCACACCCGGGCGCAGCGTGCCGTCCACGGTGACCGCCATGGTCTTGAAGGGCTTCAGCGGCAGGGTCTGGGTGGCCAGGACGTGCTCGACCTCGGAGGTGCCGATGCCGAACGCCAGGGCGCCGAACGCACCGTGGGTGGAGGTGTGGGAGTCGCCGCAGACCACGGTGAGGCCGGGCTGGGTCAGACCCAGCTGGGGGCCGACGACGTGGACGATGCCCTGCTCGGCGTCGCCCAACGGGTGCAGGCGCACACCGAACTCGGCGCAGTTGGCCCGCAGGGTCTCGATCTGCGTGCGCGAGGTGGCATCCGCGATCGGCTGGTCGATGTCCAGCGTCGGGGTGTTGTGGTCCTCCGTGGCGATGGTCAGGTCGGGCCGACGCACCGGACGCCCGGCCAGACGCAGCCCCTCGAAGGCCTGCGGGCTCGTCACCTCGTGCACGAGGTGCAGGTCGATGTAGAGCAGGTCGGGGGTGCGGGAGGCGCCCTCGCCCTCGCCACGCACCACCACGTGTTCGTCCCAGACCTTCTCGGCCAGCGTCCTGGGCCGCGTCGTCGCCGTCGTCATGTGCCGCACCTTCCTGCTCACGCACCTGTCGGTCGTCGCCCGGCGCGGGGCGCCGGTGCTCACGGACCACTGTGGGGCGCGGCGGGGCCGTTCTCGACCACGCGGCGCGATATTCCATATCGTGAGATTTCGTCTCACATGCCGGACCTGGCGCCGGCCGGCCCGGTCACATGCGACGCACACCGACACCCCCGGTCCGTCCGAGCAGTGAGACGACTACGATCACCCCATGACCACCGAGCCCGTGCGCCCGCCCACCGAGGACGACCTCATCGGCCCCTCGCTCCACCGGCATCCCAGCGGCGTCGGCGTGGTGGACAAGTCGGTGGCGATCCTCGACGCGCTCGAGTCCGGCCCGGCCACGCTCGCCCAGCTCGTCACCGCCACCGGGATCGCGCGGCCCACGCTGCACCGGCTCGCGGCCGCCCTCACGCACCACCGCATGGTGGGCAAGGACCTGCAGGGCCGCTACGTGCTGGGCACCCGCCTGGCCGAGCTCGCCTCCGCCGCCGGCGAGGACCGGCTCACCACGGCCTCCGGCCCGGTGCTGCTGTGGCTGCGCGACGCCACGGGAGAGAGCGCCCAGGTGTTCCGTCGGCAGGCGGACTCCCGCGTGTGCGTGGCCAGCGCGGAACGGCCCTGGGGCCTGCGCGACACCATCCCCGTGGGCGCCCGCATGTCCATGAAGGCCGGCTCCGCCGCGCAGGTGCTCCTGGCCTGGGAGGACCACGAGCGGCTCGTCGAGGGGCTGGCCGGCGCCGTGTTCACACCCACCGTCCTCGCGGCGGTGCGGCGCCGCGGCTGGGCCCAGTCCCTGGCCGAGCGCGAGCCAGGGGTCGCCTCGGTGTCGGCGCCGGTGCGCGGTCCCAGCGGCCGCGTCATCGCGGCGGTCTCGATCTCCGGCCCCCTCGAGCGGCTCTCCCGGCAGCCGGGCCGGCTGCACGCGGACGCCGTCGTCTCCGCCGCGACGCGGCTCACCGAGCTCATCCGCGCCGGCGAGGCCTGAGGCCCGCCCGCGCCACCGACGGGACGCGCCGCGGAGACACCCCGTTCTTCCCGCGTTCACCCGCGGGGCCTAGCGTCAACCAGGTCCCCGACCGCCGCCCCCCGCACCACCGAGGAGTCCGCTGTGACCGAGACGACCGCGCCCGCCGCCCCCGCCGAGCAGGAGGCCGCGCCGCGGCTGTCCGTGATCGGCACGGGCTATCTGGGCGCCACACACGCCGCCTGCATGGCCGAGCTGGGCTTCGAGGTCCTCGGCGTGGACGTGGACCCGGCCAAGATCGAGCGCCTGGCCCGCGGCGAGGTGCCCTTCCACGAACCCGGCCTGCCCGAGCTGCTGCGCACCCACGTCGCCTCCGGGCGGCTGCGCTTCACCACCGACGTCGCGGAGGCGGCCCGCTGGGCGGACGTCCACTTCATCGGCGTCGGCACCCCGCAGAAGGTGGGCGAGACCGCGGCGGACCTGAGCTATGTGGACGCCGCCGTCGCCTCCCTCGCCGCGGCGATCGACCGCGACGCACTGATCGTCGGCAAGTCGACCGTGCCCGTGGGCACCGCGCGCCGCCTGGCCGAGCTCGTGCGCACCGTGCGCGCCGAGGCCGGACTGCCGGGCGAGGTCGAGCTCGCCTGGAACCCCGAGTTCCTCCGGGAGGGCTTCGCCGTGAGGGACACGCTCACCCCGGACCGCCTCGTCATCGGCATGCACGGGCCCCGCGCCGAGGGCATCCTGCGCCGCGTCTACGCGCGGCAGCTCGCGGCCGACACCCCGTGGATCAGCACAGACCTCGAGACGGCCGAGCTGGTGAAGGTGGCCGCCAACGCCTTCCTGGCCACGAAGATCTCGTTCATCAACGCGTTCTCGGAGATCACCGAGAACGTGGGCGGGGACATCGGCACCCTCGCGGACGCGATCGGCCACGACGCGCGGATCGGACGCCGGTTCCTCAACGCGGGCGTGGGCTTCGGGGGCGGCTGCCTGCCCAAGGACATCCGCGCGCTCCAGGCCCGCGTCTCCGAGCTGGGCCTGGACCGGACCATGCGGTTCCTGGCGGAGGTGGATGACATCAACCTGCGCCGCCGCGACCGCGTGGTGGACCTGGCGGTGCAGGTGCTCTCCGCGGCTCGCGACGGCCGCATCCGCCGGGCCGAGGCCTCCGGGCCCGCCCCCACCCCGGCGAGCGTGCAGGTGCTCAACGGCACGCGGATCGCCGTGCTGGGCGTCACGTTCAAGCCGGACTCCGACGACGTCCGGGACTCCCCCGCCCTCGACGTCGCCAACCGTCTCTACACGGCCGGCGCCGACGTCCGGGTGTACGACCCGGAGGGCAACGCCAACGCGGCCGCCCGCTTCCCGCGGCTCGACTACGTGGACTCGCTCGAGGCGGCCGTGGACGGCGCCGAGCTGACCCTGCTGCTGACCGAGTGGCGCCAGTTCCGCGAGATGGATCCGGACGCCGTGGGCGCACGCGTGGCCTCCCGCCTGCTGATCGACGGGCGCAACGTCCTGGACGTCGCCGCGTGGCGCGAGCACGGGTGGGACGTCATCGGCCTCGGCCACCGCTTCGACCCGGAGCGACTCCTCCGCGCGGCCTGACCCGCCCGCGGACCCCGGCCCGGGCGTTCAGCCGGCGAACGGGTCCCAGCCGGACTCGGACAGGGGCCGGTGCCCGGCCGGCGGCCGGGCCCCGGCCGGCACGAGCCGGCCGATCCGCGTGAACCCCCGGGGCAGCTCGGTCTCGGGCCACGCCAGCCCCAGGAGGCCGTAGTCCTCGCCCCCGCCGGTCACGAGCGCCTCCGGGCTGGCCCCGGCCAGGGCGGCCACGCGGCGCAGGGGTGCGGCGGCCTCCGCCAGCCAGGCCTCGTCCAGCCACGGTGCCGGCGCGGGGCCGGTCCCGCCGGTGGCGGCCGCCATGCGGTGCGCGTCCTTGCCCAGGCCGTCGGAGACGTCCATGAGGGTGAGCAGGCCGGCCGTCACCGCGGCGGGCCCGAGGGCCAGCGGCGGGCGGGGTCGCAGCTGGGCGCGGACGGCGCGGGCGAGCTCCCGCGGTGACGGCCGGTCGGCGGCGGGGAGGGCGTCCGCCCGTCGCTCCAGCTCCGCGCGGTCGGTGAGCAGCAGGGTGAGCCCGGCGGCGGCCCACCCCGGCCCCGGGGGCGCGGCGGCCCGGGGACCTCCCGGCACCGCCTGGGCATGGACGAGGTCGGCGCCCTCGGCGAGCACGCGGTCCCGGTCCGCCGCGGCCGGCGTGCGGCACAGCACGCCGCCGGGGTGCGGGTCCCCGAGCACCGTCACCGCGGCGTGGACCCGTCCGCCGGTGCCCAGGTCGCCCCCGGCCACCCGGCAGTCCGGCGCGCCGAGGTGACGCACCGCGCCCACGATGCCCGCGGCGAACGACCGCACCCAGGCGACCGGCGTCGTCGGCGGCAGGGTGAGGGCGGTGACGAGCGCGGAGGCGGTCCCGCCCATCGCGTTGACGTCCGAGAGGTTCTGGGCGACGGCCTTCCAGCCGGCGTCGTGGCCGCGGGTGCGGGGGCCGGCGGGCCAGCGGGGCAGGAAGTCCGTGCCCTCCCCCATCGCGTCCGTGGAGATGAGCGTCCCACCGCAGGGCGCGGGCACGAGGGCGGCGTCGTCGCCCGGGGCGACGGTGCCGGCGGGCCAGTGGCCGTCCCGGACGGCGGGGGCGAGACCGGTCAGGACGACCTCCAGCAGCTCGGCCTCCGTGAGGTCGCCGACGGTCGCCCCCGCCGTGGCCGCGGGGTCGCACACCGTCATCGGCGGCCCCGCCGGACCGGGACGCCGGAGGCCCGGGCGAGGGCGTCGCGGAAGGCGTGGAAGCGGTCCACCTCGGCGCGCACCGGGTCGACGACGAGCCGCCGGCCGACGTCGGTGGTCGCCTCCTCGAGGCGGCGGCGCGCGCGGCGTCCCCGCGCCGCGGCGGTCCACCGGGTCAGGGGGATCGCCAGCAGGGCCAGCAGCACGCCGAGCGCGAGGCCGCCGACGAGCAGCAGCGTCGGGAGGGGGAAGCCCTCGACCGTGGGCGCGGGCGGCAGGGGGAACTGCAGGTACCCCGCCAGGGCGAGGACGCCCAGCCAGCCGGCGCCGACGACGGCGGTGAGGAGGGCGAGCCACTGCAGCACGTCCAGCACGGGGTGCCACCAGCTGCCCCGACCGGCCCCGAGGTCGGTGGCGGCGATCGCCTGGTCCACGGCGCCGGGGAGCTCCTCGGCGTGCTCCCGGCCCGCGCGGCGGATGGCGGCGGCCCACGGCTCGGAGGCTCCCGCGCCGGCCGCGGCGGCCAGCGTGCGGACCGCGCCGTCGACGACGGCCCGCTGGGTGCCCGAGCGCTCGGGCAGGGAGGTGCGGTGCAGCGCGGGGTCGCGGGCGACCTCGTCCCGGTCGCGGCGGGGGGCGGCGCTCTCGGGCATCAGGTGCAGGCGCCGCAGGGGGTCCGCGCGGAAGGAGTGCATCCAGCGCAGCACGGGCCAGCTGGTGCGCTTGGCCGAACGCAGCCGGTACGAGCCCTCGACCGCCCGGACGACGGCCGGCACGCCGCCGGCCACGGCCAGCTCGCGCCCGAGCCGCTGCTCGTCCCCGGGCCCGACGCCGGCCGGCTCGCCCTCGCCCGAGGCGGCGGCGAGGTCCGCGGCACGGGCCGCGACGTCCGCGCCCAGGCGCTCGGCGGCCGCGCCGCGCTGGGCGACGATCGCCGCGACCTGCCGGCCGACCTCCTCGAGGCCCTCCCCCGTGCGCGCGGACACGGGCAGCACCCGGACGTCGCCGAGGCCGTGGCCGGAGAGCATCCGGCGCAGCGAGGCCAGCACGACGTCCCGGTCCCGCACCGAGAGCCGGTCCACCTGGTTGAGCAGCACGAGGGTCACGGCCGCGTGCGAGCCCATGGTCGCCAGGAACTCGCGGTGCAGCACGGCGTCCGCGTACTTCTCCGGGTCCACGACCCACACCAGCACGTCCACGTGGCCGGCCAGCCGGGAGGTGATCTCGCGGTTGCCCCGCTCGACCGAGTCGATGTCCGGCAGGTCCAGCAGGATCAGGCCGGTGGCGTCGGCGCCGTCACGGCGGCCGAAGCCGAGGAACCCGGGGCGGCCGTCGTCGAGCACGGGGGCCTCGTCCAGCAGGTGGCGGCGGCGCACGCCGAGCCAGTCGAGCAGGGCGGCCGCGCCGCCGCCCTCGCCGGTGCCGTCGCCGTGCTCCGCGTCCGGGTCCAGCCCCTGTCCCCGGCCCACGCCCCAGACCGCGGCGAGCGGCTCGGACGTGGTGGGCCGGGTGGCGGCCACGCGGGCCAGGTCGCGGCCGGTGAGCGCGTTGAACAGGGAGGACTTGCCGGAGCCCGTCGCCCCGAAGAACCCGACCACGGTGTGCTCCGCGGAGAGTGCCTGGCGCTCCCCGGCCGCGCGCACGACGGCGTCGGCCCCGGCCACGACGTCCTCGGGCAGGCGGCCCGCGGCCAGCTCGGCGGCCTCGCCGAGGGCGTCCAGGCGGGGGGCCAGGGCGGGGGTGTCGCGGCGGCTCATCGGGACTCCTCCCCCGCCTCGGCGGCGGACGGGGCGTGCTCGGGTTCGGTCGGGCCGTCGACGCCGGCGGCCACCCCTCGGCGCAACACCGGCACGAGGGCGCGCAGCTCCTCGGTGGCCTGCGGCTCGCGCTCGAGGTGGAGCAGCGGCAGGAAGCGGTCCGCGAGCACGGTCTCGAGGAAGGCCCGCACGCGGTGCTCGAGCAGCTCATCGGCACGCCGGGCCATGCGGCGCACGGCGTCCTCGCCGAAGATCGACTCGAGCAGCTTCTGCCCGACGACGGCGGCGCCGCCGGCGATGCCGACCTCGATGCCCGCGAGTCCGCCGGTGGAGGCGAACGAGATGATCATGAGGGCCACGGCCGCGCCGTTCACGCCGGTGGCCGCCAGGCGGGCGCGCGTGCGCTTGCCCGCGCCCTCCTCCTGGACCAGTGCCAAGACGTCCGACTGCCAGTCCCGCACGACGTCGGCCGCCCGCGCCGACGTGTCCGGCGCCAGGGCGCCCAGGTCGCGCCCGGCCACGAGGGCCCGGCCCGCCGGCTCGGACGCCCAACGCCGCTCGATCTGCTCGGCGGCCGCGGCAGCCGCCTCGACCATCACGGCGTGCAGGCCGGTCTCGAGCGCGGTCTCGACCTCTTCGGGCGGGGCCGGGCGCCCGCGCACCAGGGCGCCGAGGCGGTCCCGCAGCCGGCCGATCGTGGTCTCGACGCCGCGGAAGAACTCCCCCGTGCCGACGAAGTCCTGCCAGCGGGAGAGCACCTCGCCGCGCAGCAGCGTGCCGTCCGAGGTGGCCTCACGGACCCGGCCGACGGCCTGGTCCGTGGAGTCCCCCACGATCCGGGCGAGCAGGTCCGCGGCATGCCGCTGCTCCTCCTCGGCGCGGGCCAGGTCGGCGACGCGGGCGGCCAGCTGGCCCAGCACGCCGTCCACGGTCCGGCGGGCGACAGCGCCGCGCGCCTGGGCGTCGGCGGCGAGGGTCTCGAGCCAGGCGCGCAGGCCCGCGACGTGCTCCTGCGGGAGCAGACCGCGCTCGTCGAAGCGGGTCTCGGGGATCACGTGGATCCGGGCGTCGGCGAGGCCGCGCTCGGTGAGCATGCGCCGCAGGTCCGGGGTGATGTCCTCCGCCGCGCCCTCGGGCACGCGGCCGAGCACGACGGCCACGGTGATGTCGCGGGCGGCGGCCTCGTCCAGCAGCTGCCAGGGCACGGCGTCGGCGTAGCGGTGCGCCGTCGTCGTGAAGATCCACAGGTCGGCGGCTTCGAGGAGCTGCCGGGCCAGCGCGCGGTTCTGGTCCGCCACGGAGTCGATGTCCGGGGCGTCCACGAGGGCGATGCCTGACGGCAGTGCGGGCTCGGCCACGAGCGCGACCGTGTCCATCGCGGACTGGTCGGGTTCGACGGGGCCGGCGGCCGCGTCGCGGTGCACGCTGACGCGGGCGAGGTCGGGCAGCACCCGCGGGCCCGTGAACCAGTGGGCGTCGGCGGGGTTGTGCAGCAGCAGCGGCTGCCGCGTGGTGGGCCGCAGGGCGGAGGAGCGGGAGACCTCGTGGCCGACGAGCGCGTTCACCAGCGTGGACTTGCCCGCACCGGTGGAGCCGCCGACGACGGCCAGCAGCGGCGCGTCGAGCGAGTCGAGGCGGGGCAGCACGTAGTCATCGATCTGGTGCAGGGTGCGCTCTCGCTCGGCGCGGTCCTGCCCTGCGGTGACGGTCTCGAAGGGCAACTCGAGCGCGGCGAGGTGCTCGCGCACGCGGCGGACGGCCGTGTCGACGCCGAGGTCTGGGGCGTTCTGATCCGTGTGTGGCACGTGGGCCATCGTCTCACGGGCGCGCGCCGGCCGCCCATCCCGCCGGCCCGGCGGACGGAGACGACGGAAGCCCGGTCCGCAGGGACCGGGCTTCCTGTCACTCGGGTGACCCCAGCGGGATTTGAACCCGCGTTACCGCCGTGAGAGGGCGGCGTACTAGGCCGCTATACGATGGGGCCGAGCGCGCTGTCCGCGTGTGCGGAAGCGATGCCGTGGAGACCTTCTGCTGCGCCTGCGTCTCCTGTTCAGGCGACGGATGCGTTCATCCGCCCGTGCCGTTCCGGTCCGAGGACCGGGCGGCGACTGCGTGACCCCAGCGGGATTTGAACCCGCGTTACCGCCGTGAGAGGGCGGCGTACTAGGCCGC
Organism: Micrococcus sp. TCR-5; assembly: GCF_052220525.1. NCBI lineage: Bacteria > Bacillati > Actinomycetota > Actinomycetes > Micrococcales > Micrococcaceae > Micrococcus > Micrococcus sp. TCR-5. The sequence continues at coordinate 215,416 of NZ_JBQPDO010000001.1, read as the reverse complement.
TATACGATGGGGCCGTGCGCCACGTCCGAGCGTCTCCGCCCGTGCGCGTTCACTGAGTCCGAAGACTCGCTGGGGTACCAGGACTCGAACCTAGAATGACGGTACCAGAAACCGTTGTGTTGCCAATTACACCATACCCCACTGTCGGTCAAGCATGCCTGACCGATGTGCATCATATTCATGAGCTCGGTGTTCCCGGATCTCTCCGGCAACGAGTAAGAACTCTACACCCTCCGGGCGACGTGTGCAAAATCGGCGGGTCAGGCCGCCAGCCAGGTCCGCAGCCCGCCGATCGCCCGCATCCGCCAGCATGCGTGCTCCTCGTCCCAGAGCGGCTCCTCCGCCCCGCCGTGGGCGGGGGCGTCGGGGCTCATCCACACCGGAACGAGCCCCGCCGACCGGGCCCCCTCGACGTCGTGACGCAGGCTGTCCCCCACCATGAGGGTGCGTCCCGGGTCCGTGCCCAGGCGGGAGCAGCCGGCCAGGAAGGGGGCCGGGTCCGGCTTCGGGGCCCCGGCCGTGTCCGAGCCGATCAGCACCTCGACCCACTCCAGACCGAGGGCGTCGGCCTTGCCGCGCTGGTAGGCCTCCACGTTGTTCGTGACGATCCCCACGCCACGGCCTGTTCCCCGCACCTCGGCGAGGACGTCGACGGTCGCGGGGAACAGCGCCCAGTGCCCGCGCACGACCTCTTCGTAGTCGGTGGTCCACAGGCCGTCGAGCGGGGTCGCCGCGTCCTCGGGCACGCCGAGCGCGCGCAGGGCGTCGGCCACGCGGGCCAGCCGCTGCTCCTCGAACGTCAGCTCCCCGGCCACGTAGCGCCCGTAGTGGCCGCCGGCGTCGGACGCGAAGGCGTCGGTGGCCTCAGCCAGCACCGCCGGGTCGACGTCGGCGGCCCCGGCCCACTGCCGGCGCACCGTCGCGTCGAACGCGGCGTGCTGGGCGGAGCGCAGATCCAGCAGCGTGTCGTCCAGGTCGAAGAGGACGGCGTCCCAGGCCGGCGGCGCGGGCGCGCCCGCGGACCCGCCGGCCGGCGTCGTGCTCACGCCCCGGCTCATGCGTCGGCGGGCCGGTCCTGGTCCAGGCCCTGTTCCGCGGCGAAGCGGTCCAGACGGGCGAGCGCGGAGTCCCGGCCCAGGATCTCGAGCGACTCGAAGAGCGGCGGGGACACCTTGCGGCCGGTCACCGCGACGCGCACCGGGCCGAACGCCTGGCGCGGCTTGAGGCCCAGGCCGTCGATGAGGGCGGCCCGCAGCGCCGCCTCGATGCGCTCGGTGGTGAACTCGTCCTCGGGCAGGGCGGCCAGCGCCTCCCGGGCCGCGGCGACGGCGGCGCCCAGGTCCGCCGGCATGCCCTTGAGGGCGCCTTCGGCGGTCCGGACGTCCCGGTCCGCCGTGAAGAGGAAGGTGAGCATCTCGACGGCCTCACCGAGCAGCTGCACGCGCTCCTGCACGAGCGGGGCCGCGGCGGTGAGGACCTCCATCTCCCGCTCCGTCAGGTGCTCGCCCACGAGGCCGGCCGCGTGCAGGTAGGGCACGAGACGGTCACGGAAGTCGGCCACGTCGAGCATGCGCACGTGCGTGCCGTTGATCGCGATCGCCTTCTTCTCGTCGAAGCGGGCGGGGTTGGCCAGCACCTTGTGCACGTCGAAGTGCTCCACGAACTGCTGCGGGGTGAAGATGTCCTCGTCCGCGGAGAGGGACCAGCCCAGCAGGCCGAGGTAGTTCAGCAGGCCCTCCGGGATGAAGCCGTTGTCCCGGTGCAGGAACAGGTTGGCCTGCGGGTCGCGCTTGGACAGCTTCTTGTTGCCCTCGCCCATCACGTAGGGCAGGTGGCCGAACACCGGCATGTACCGGGCGACGCCGATCGCGTGCAGGGCGCGGTAGAGCGCGATCTGGCGCGGAGTGGACGAGAGCAGGTCCTCGCCGCGCAGCACGTGGGTGATGCCCATGAGCGCGTCGTCCACCGGGTTCACGAGGGTGTACAGCGGCGAGCCGTCCGCGCGCACCACCACGAAGTCCGGCACGGAGCCGGCCTTGAAGGTGATCTCCCCGCGCACCAGGTCGGTGAAGGTGATGTCCTCGTCCGGCATGCGCAGCCGCCAGACCGGCGCGCGGCCCTCGGCCTCGAAGGCGGCGATCTGCTCGTCCGTGAGGTCGCGGTCGTGGCCGTCGTAGCCGAGCTTGGGGTCGCGGCCGGCGGCCCGGTGACGGGCCTCGGTCTCCTCGGGGCTCGAGTAGGACGGGTAGATGTATCCGCCGGCCTTGAGCTTCTCGATCACGTCCGCGTAGATCTGCCCGCGCTGGGACTGACGGTACGGCTCGTGCGGGCCGCCGACCTCGACGCCCTCGTCCCAGTCGATCCCGAGCCAGCGCATCGCCTCGAGCAGCTGCTGGTAGGACTCCTCCGAGTCGCGCTTGGCGTCCGTGTCCTCGATGCGGAACACGAGGGTGCCGCCTGTGTGCCGCGCCCAGCCCCAGTTGAACAGGACGGTGCGGATCAGCCCCACGTGGGGGGTGCCGGTGGGCGAGGGGGCGAAGCGCACGCGCACGGGGGTCTCGGCGTCCACCTGGGGGACGTCGGCGAAGGGGGCGGGGGCGTTCTCGGACACGGGAGCGGTGGCGTCAGTCATGATGTCCCGAGTCTACGCGGGGGCCCGGACGCCGTCGTCGGGCGCCCGCGTCAGCGGCGGAAGACGGTGGCGAGCACGCCGATGCCCTCGACCTCGGCCTCGACGCGCTGGCCCTCCTGGACCGTCCCGACCCCGCCCGGGGTGCCGGTCAGGATCACGTCGCCGGGCAGGAGGGTGAACATCTCCGAGGCCGCGGCCACGAGCTCGCGGACGCCGAAGACCATGTCCGTGGTCGTGCCGTCCTGGCGGGTCTCGCCGTCGAGCCGGGACGTGATGCGCAGGCCGCCGGCCGGCTCCACGTCCAGCTCGGTCTCGATCCACGGGCCCAGCGGGCAGGCGCCGTCGAAGCCCTTGGCGCGGGCCCACTGCAGGTCGGTGCGCTGGGCGTCGCGGGCGGTGAGGTCGTTGCCCACGGTGTAGCCGAAGACGACGTCGTCCACGCGGCTCACCGGCACGTCCTTGCAGATGGTGCCGATGACGACGGCGAGCTCGGCCTCGTAGGAGACCTCGTCCGACCAGCTCGGCAGGGTCACGGGCTCGTTCGGACCCACGACGGCGGTGTTCGGCTTGAGGAAGAACTGCGGCGAGGCGGGGACCTCGTTGCCGAGCTCCTTCGCGTGGTCGGCCCAGTTGCGGCCGACGCCCACGATCTTCGAGCGCGGGATGATCGGGGCCACGAGGCGCACGTCCTCGAGACGGTGTGTGGTGCCGGTGGGCTGGATCCCGTGGAAGAACGGGTCGCCCTGCAGGGCGGTGACGGTCAGCTCGGCGGGGTCGGCGTCGGCCGGGCCCTCCACGATGCCGTAGGTCGGTTCGGCCTGGTCCACGAAACGGGCGATGCGCATGGCCGCCAGCCTAGTGGGTGAGCGGCGGGCGCCGTCGCCGGACACCCCACCCGATGCCGACCCCGCTGACGCCGCGAGCCAGACGATTCGGCCGCGGCGGGCAGCCTGAGGCGACCGATTCGTCTGGCTCGCGGGCGGATTCGTCTGGCTCAGCGCGGTGGGGTGCGGTGCGGGGCGGGTCGAGACCGCTCAGCAGCAGCGGCTGCCCGGATTGGCCTCCTGGCGCGCGTACTCGGCCCGCCAGAACTCCCGCTCGGTCATCGGCGCGCGTTCCGGATGGTGCGCCCGGTGGTGGGCCACGTACGCGTCGTACTTCCCCTCGCCGGAGAGCTGGCGGACCCACCAGCGCGCCGCCTGCCAGGTTCGACGCGCGGGCGAGGCCTCCGCTGCGGGGGCGCCGCCCGGCGTCGTGCGCGGCGCGACCACGTCAGTGCCCCCGGACCGGCTGCTTCTCGGCCGGCAGCGCGTCCCACTGCGCCTGCAGCTCCTTCTCCTCGGCCGTGGCGAACAGCCCGGCCGGGGCGAAGCGCTGCGAGGGCACGTACGGGTCCTGGTGATCGATGACCTCGGTGCCGCGGAAGGCGCGCACCGTGGCGAGCACCGACGTCGTGATGACGATCAGCGCCAACACCAGGAAGACGACGGAGAGCGTGCCCTGGATGGCCGTGTTCCGGACCACGGCCTCCATGGCCGGCACGGACTTCGCGGCGCCGAAGCTCGTCTTCCCCGCCGCCAGCGCGTCCTGGAACGCGCGATGCTGCGCCCAGTAGCCCACCGCCGGGACGGAGGAGAAGATCTTCTGGAACGACGCCACGGTGGTGACCACCGTGATGAACGCCAGCGGCAGCGCCACGATCCACAGCCCCCGGAAGTCACGGCGGCGCGCGACGATCGTCAGGACGACGGCGAGCGCGATCGCCGCGAGCAGCTGGTTGGCGATGCCGAACAGCGGGAACAGCGTGTTGATGCCGCCCAGCGGATCGGTGACGCCCATGATCAGCACGGCGCCCCACGCGGCCACCATGATGGCCGTGCAGACCCACGCGCCCACGCGCCACGAGGTGTCCTTGAAGCGCGGGATCACGTTGCCCAGGGAGTCCTGCAGCATGAACCGGGCCACGCGGGTGCCGGCGTCGACGGCGGTGAGGATGAACAGCGCCTCGAACATGATCGCGAAGTGGTACCAGAAGCCCATGAGCGCGTCGCCGCCCACGAGCTGGCCCATGATGTGCGCCAGGCCGACCGCGAGGGTGGGGGCGCCGCCGGTGCGGGAGACCACGGTCTCCTCGCCCACGAGGTCGGCCAGGTGGGTCAGGTCCCCGGGGGCGAGGTTCACCCCGGCCAGGCCGAGACCCATGACGAAGTCGGCGGCGGTCTCCGGGGTGCCGCCGGTGAGCGCGGCGGGGGCGTTCATGGCGAAGTAGATGCCGCGGTCGATGGACACGGCCGCCACGAGCGCCATGACCGCCACGAAGGCCTCCATGAGCATGCCGCCGTAGCCGATGAAGCGGGTCTGGCGCTCCTTCTCCACCATCTTGGGCGTCGTGCCCGAGGCGATCAGCGCGTGGAAGCCGGAGAGCGCACCGCACGCGATGGTGACGAACAGGAACGGGAACAGCGAACCGGGCCACACCGGGCCGGTCTGGCCCGAGGCGAACTCGGAGAACGCGGGGGTGCCGATGCGCGGCTGCACGACGACGATGGCCAGCGCGAGACCGGCGATCACGCCGATCTTCATGAAGGTGGACAGGTAGTCGCGCGGAGCGAGCAGCAGCCACACGGGGAGCACGGCCGCGACGAACCCGTAGATGATCACGGCCCAGGCGATGGTGGTGCGGTCCAGGGTGAACAGGGCCGCGCCCCACTCGGTCCCGGCCACCCAGCCGCCGCCGATGATGGCCGCCAGGAGCAGGACGAACCCGATCACGGAGATCTCGGTGATGCGGCCCGGGCGGATCCAGCGCAGGTACACGCCCATGAAGAGCGCGATCGGGATGGTCATGGCCACGGAGAACACGCCCCACGGGGACTCGCCCAGGGCGTTGACCACCACGAGGGCCAGGATGGCCGTGATGATCACCATGATCAGCAGGGTCGCGACGATCGCGGCGGTGCCCCCGACGCGGCCCAGCTCGTCCCGGGCCATCTGGCCGAGCGAGCGGCCGCCGCGGCGCATCGAGAAGAACAGGACGAGGTAGTCCTGGACCGCGCCGGCCAGGATCACGCCGACGATGATCCAGATTGTGCCGGGCAGGTAGCCCATCTGCGCGGCGAGCACGGGGCCCACGAGCGGACCGGCGCCGGCGATGGCCGCGAAGTGGTGGCCGTAGAGCACGCGGCGGTCGGTGGCCACGTAGTCCCGGCCGTCGGCCCGGTACTCGGCCGGGGTGGCGCGGGTGTCGTCCGGGTGGACGATCATGCGCTCGACGTACTTCGAGTAGAAGCGGTAGCCGATCGCGAACGTCGCCACGGCGGCGAACACGAACCAGATCGCGTTGATCGTCTCGCCGCGGTGCAGGGCGAGCATGGTCCAGGCGACGCCGCCGAGCAGTGCCACGGCCACCCAGACGGCGATCTTCACGGGTGTCCAGCGGGGCCGGTCGGCGGCCTCGGTCGGCGGGAGGTCTTCCGGCGTCGTGGCCGGGCGTGGGGCGCCCTCGGCGGGCGCGGAGGAGCGGTGCGAGCTCACGGGGGTCTCCGTTCGTGGGGTGGGGTCAGACGAGGCGGTGCAGCCAGCCGTGGCGGTCCTCGACGCGCCCGGTCTGGATGCCCTCGAGCTCGGCGCGGATCCTGAGGGTCACGTCGGTCCCGCCGGCGGACTCGATCACGTCGTCACCGTCGAGCAGACGGCCGATCGGGGTCACGACGGCGGCGGTGCCGCACGCGAAGACCTCGGTGATCTCGCCCGAGCGGACGCCCTCGGCCCACTCGGCGAGGGTGACGCGACGCTCCTCGACGGTCAGGCCCATGTCCCGGCCGAGCTGGAGGATCGAGGAGCGGGTGACGCCCTCGAGGATCGTGCCGGTGAGTGCCGGGGTGACGAGGCGGCCGTCGGCGTGCACGAAGAAGACGTTCATGCCGCCGAGCTCCTCGATCGCGTCGTCGTGGTACTGGTCGAGGAACACGACCTGGTCGGCGCCCTTCGCCGCGGCCTGCAGCTGGGGCAGCAGCGAGGCGGCGTAGTTGCCGCCGGTCTTGGCCGCGCCCGTGCCGCCCTTGCCGGCGCGGGCGTAGTCACGCGAGACCCAGATGGTCACCGGCTTGAGCTCGCCGCCGAAGTAGTTGCCGGCCGGCGAGGCGATCACCATGTACCGCACCTGCCGGGCCGGGCGGACGCCGAGGAACGCCTCGGAGGCGAACATGAAGGGGCGCAGGTAGAGGGACTGGCCCGGGCCGGTGGGCACCCAGGCCCGGTCCGCCTCGAGCTGGGCCCGCAGCGAGCCGAGGAACAGCTCCTCGGGCAGCTCCGGCAGGGCCAGGCGGCGGGCGGAGCGGTTCAGGCGTGCGGCGTTGGCCTCGGGGCGGAACGTCCACACCGAGCCGTCCTCGTGCCGGTAGGCCTTCAGCCCCTCGAAGATCTCCTGGCCGTAGTGCAGCACCGCGGCCGCGGGGTCCAGGGACAGCGGGCCGTAGGGCTCCACGCGGGCGTCATGCCACGCGCCGCCGTCCTCGTCCCAGGTCCAGTCGATCGAGACCATGTGGTCCGTGAAGACGTTGCCGAAACCGGGGTCCTGGAGGATCTCGACGCGCTGCTGATCGGACATCGGGGACAGATGCGGTTGCCGCGTGAACACGGTCTCGGACACGGTGGGATCACTCCTCGTGACGGGTGACGGATGGGGACGGCTCCGGTGCCGGGCACGACGCGCAGGGGCCACGGCGCCGGGCGTGGCACACGCCACAGGCCGTCGCCCCATCCTAGACCCGGCGTCGACGCGCCGGGCCCGCGCGTCAGACCCGCGCGACGACGTCGGCGCCCACCTCGGCGGTGGTGCCCCGCGCGCCGTCCACCCGGTCCTTCAGGTGCGCCCACACCGCGGTGCGCACGCGCGCCGCGGCGCCGGTCTCGCCCACGTGCTCGAGCAGCAGGGCGGCGGAGAGGATGGCGGCCACGGGGTCGGCGATCCCCTGGCCCGCGATGTCCGGAGCGGAGCCGTGGACCGGCTCGAACATCGACGGCGCCGTGCCCTCGACGTTGATGTTGCCGGAGGCGGCGAGCCCGATGCCGCCGGTCACGGCCGCGGCGAGGTCCGTGATGATGTCCCCGAACAGGTTGTCCGTCACGATCACGTCGAAGCGGGCCGGGTCCGTCGCCAGGAAGATCATGGCGGCGTCGACGTGCATGTAGTCCCAGGTGACCGCGGGGAAGTCGGCCGCCACGGACTCCACGGTGCGGCGCCACAGGTGGCCGGCGTGGACCAGGACGTTGTGCTTGTGCACGAGCGTGAGGCGCTTGCGCTCGCCCGCGTCGGCGCGACGGAAGGCGTCCTCGACGACGCGGCGCACGCCGAACGCCGTGTTCACGGAGACCTCCGTGGCGATCTCGTGCGGGGTGTCCACGCGGATCGCACCGCCGTTGCCCACGTACGGCCCCTCCGTGCCCTCGCGCACCACGGTGAAGTCGATCTCGCCGGGCGCGGCCAGGGGGCTGACGGCGCCGGGCAGCAGGGTGGCCGGGCGCAGGTTCACGCCGTGGTCCAGCGCGAAGCGCAGCGTGAGCAGCATGCCGCGCTCGATCAGCCCGGACGGGATGCGCTCGTCCCCGGGCGCGGCGCCGACGGCCCCGAACAGGATCGCGTCGTGGCGGCGCAGGGACTCGAGGACCTCGTCCGTGAGCGCCTCGCCGGTCTCGAGCCAGTGCTCCGCACCCAGCGGATACGGGGTGAGCCGGGCCTCCGGACGCCCCTCGGCACGCAACGCCGCCTGCAGGACGGCGGCGGCCTGGTCGGTGACCTCGGGGCCGATGCCGTCGCCGCCGATGACGGCGATGTCCAAGGGGTCTGCGGAGCTGCGTGTGGTCTCGGTCATGGCCCTCAGGCTACGCGGGGCACGCGTGAGGACCACATCGTGTGACACCCGGTCTCACCCTCCGGACGGGCTCAGTCCTCGGCGGGCTCCTCGTGCCGCGGGAAGACCGGCTGCGGGGCGGGCAGCGGCGTGCCGGGGACCAGGTCCTCGTGGAACGCGGCGAAGGACCGCGGGCCGGTGCCGGACGCGCCGGTGCGGCCGGCGTCGCCCTCGGCGGGGACGCCGAGCAGGTCCAGCAGCCGCGAGGCCGAGCCGGGCATCACCGGCTGCGCGAGCAGGGCCACCCGGCGCACGGCCTGCAACGTCACGTACAGCACCGTGCGCATGCGCGGCTCGTCCGTCTTGCGCAGCACCCACGGGGCCTGGTCCGCGAAGTAGGCGTTGATCTCACCGAGCACGCGCCAGGTCTCCTCGAGCGCGTCGTGGAAGTCCTGCACCGCGTACGCGGACCGGGAGCGCTCCAGCAGGGCGTCGACCTGGGCCAGGACGGCGCGGTCCGCCTCGGTGAACTCGCCCGGCTCGGGCACGGCGGCGCCGCAGTTCTTGGCCACCATGGACAGCGAGCGCTGGGCGAGGTTGCCGAGGTTGTTGGCCAGGTCCGCGTTCTTGCGGCTCACCACGGCCTCGTGGCTGTAGGAGCCGTCCGCGCCGAACGGGAACTCGCGCAGCAGGAAGAAGCGAATGGCGTCCAGGCCGTACCGGGCCACCCATTCCCGCGGGTGCACCACGTTGCCCAGGGACTTGGACATCTTGGCCCCGTTGTTGTTCAGGAAGCCATGGATCATGACGCGGCGCGGCAGCTCGAGGCCGGCCGACATGAGGAACGCGGGCCAGAAGATGCAGTGGAACCGGGAGATGTCCTTGCCGATCACGTGCAGGTCCGCCGGCCAGTAGCGCGCGAACGCCTCCGGGTCCTCCGCCGGCCAGCCCGCGCCGGTGAGGTAGTTCGTCAACGCGTCGACCCAGACGTAGGTGACGTGGTCGGCGCGCCGGTCGGCGTCGGCGGCGTCGGGGTCCGCGGGCGCCGGCAGGTCGATGCCCCACTGGAAGGAGGTCCGGGAGATGGACAGGTCCTCGAGCCCGGCCTCCACGAAGCGGATGACCTCGTTGAAGCGGTACCGGGGGGCGGCGAAGTCCGGGTGCTCGCGGTAGTGGTCCAGCAGCGGCTGCTGGTACTTGGACAGGCGGAAGAAATAGGACTCCTCCTCCGTCCACGTCACCTCGGTGCCGGTCTCGACGGCGCGGCGCACCCCGTCCTGACCCACCTCGGTCTCGTCCTCGCCGAAGTAGCGTTCGTCCCGCACGGAGTACCAGCCGGCGTAGGAGCCGAGGTAGATGTCCCCGTTGGCCTCCATCCGCCGCCAGATCTCGCGGACGGCCTCGGCGTGGTCCGTGTCCGTGGTGCGGATGAAGCGGTCGTAGGAGATGTCCAGGACGTCGTCGTCCATCTCCTTGAAGACGGCGGCGTTGCGCGTGGCCAGCTCGAGGGCGCTCACGCCCTGCTGCTGCGCCGTCTGCTCCATCTTCTGGCCGTGCTCGTCCGTGCCGGTCAGGAAGCGCACGTCCCGCCCGTCGAGCCGCTGGAAGCGGGCCATCGCGTCCGAGGCGATGTACTCGTAGGCGTGGCCGATGTGCGGCTCGCCGTTCGGGTAGGAGATGGCCGTGGTCAGGTAGTACGGGGCGCGGGCGTCAGTCACAGTCGTCGAGTCTAGCGGCGGGCCTGGGGCCCGCGCCGAGGACGACGTCGTCCGCGTCGGCGTCCGGGACGCCGTCGGCGGTCACCTGCAGATGGCCCGGCGCAGGCCGCAGGTGGAGGTGGGCCCACGGGGCCACCACGAGCACGGACGCCCCGATCATCTCGGTCAGCTCCTCCGCGTGCGTCGCCACGTGGTAGGCCAGGGTGCTGCGCCCGATCCCGAAGACGAGCGGCACCGCCTCGAGGACGATCGCGCCGACGAAGAACACCGCGCCGCCCGCCACCGTCAGCGCTCGGGTCCGGCGGGGCAGGGCGACGGTGCACAGCGCGAGCAGCCCGAGGACGACGATCGCGGCCGGCGCGCCGAGGATCAGCCACTGGAACGCGGGCAGCGGGTTCTCCCCCGCGAACGGCAGGGCCTCCCACAGCCGGCCGGCCTGCTCGTGGAGCTGCGTCGATTCGTCCAGGCTCATGGCCGCCAGCAGGGCCGCGGGGGTCAGCCACGCGAGCAGGCTCCGCCGCCGGTCCGCCCCAGCGCGCGGCGCACGAGACCCACCGTGGTGAAGCCCGCGGCCCCCAGCAGGAGCAGGCCCGAGCTCCACCACGCCGTGAGGTTGGCCTCGTGGTTCACGTCGAAGACCTCGCGCCACCACGGCACCTGCCGCGGGCCCAGCCCGAACACGAAGGGGAGGGCGAACGACCAGGCGGCGAGCAGGACACTGACGCCGATCAGCCCGCCCGCCGCGCGCCGGGCCCAGCGGCCCTGCACACCCGGAGGCGTGGCGGGGCGGGCCGCTGCGGCGCGCGCGGTCGGGGCGGGTGCGGGGCGGGGCTCGGGTGGACGCGACATGGACACCATCTCAACACAGGGCGACGCGCGCCGGCCCCGCGATGCCCGCCCGGGCGTCGACGGGTCAGACGGAGAGGTCCACCTCGGCCGCACGGGCGGCGCCGATGGCCGCGGCCAGCGTGGCCGTGGTGTCTCCGGACAGCGCCCCGTCCAGGGTCAGCACGGCCAGGGCGGCGCCCTCGTCGTCGCGCGAGACGTCCATGCCGGCGATGTTCACGCCCTGCACCCCGAGGGCCTGGCCCAGGACGCCGATCACGCCCGGGCGGTCCTGGTAGGCGAACACGAGCAGGTGGTCGGCCAGCGGCACCTCGAGCTCGTGCCGGTCCACACCGACGAGCTTCTGCACCTGGCGCGGGCCGGTGAGCGTTCCGGTGACGGCGGTCTGGGTGCCCTGCGCGGTCGCGGCGCGCACCGTGACGGTGTTGCGGTAGGACTCGGACACCGCGGTGGTGGTGAGGCGGCACTCGACGCCGCGCTGCTCGGCCAGCACGGGGGCGTTCACGTAGGAGACCTGGTCCGAGACGATGTCCGTGAACACGCCCTTCAGGGCGGCCAGGCGCATCGCGGAGACGTCGTGCTCGGCGATCTCACCGGCGATCTCCACCTCGACGGCCGTGATGGACTGCTCGCCCACCAGCGCGGTGAGCACGCGGCCCAGCTTCTCGGCCAGCGGCAGACCGGGGCGCACGTCCTCGTGGATCGCGCCGCCGGCCACGTTCACGGCGTCCGGCACGAGCTCGCCGGAGAGGGCCAGGCGCACGGAGCCGGCGACGGCGACGCCCGCCTTCTCCTGGGCCTCGGCGGTCGAGGCGCCCAGGTGGGGGGTGACGACGGCGGAGTCGTGCGCGAAGAACGCCAGGTCCGTGGCCGGCTCGGAGCTGAAGACGTCGATGCCGGCGCCCCCGATGGTCCCGGCCTCGAGCGCGCGGGCGAGGGCGTCCTCGTCCACGAGGCCGCCGCGGGCCACGTTCACGATGATCGCGGTGTCCTTCATGCGGGCGAACTGCTCATCGCCGATCATGCCGACCGTCTCGGGGGTCTTGGGCATGTGGATCGTCACCACGTCGGCGCGCTCGAGCAGCTCGTCCAGCTCGACGAGGCTCGCGCCGAGCTGCTGCGCGCGGGCGGTGGTCACGTAGGGGTCGTAGGCGAGGATCTCCATGCCGAACGCCTTCATGCGCTCGGCCACGAGCGCGCCGATGCGGCCCAGGCCGATCACGCCCAGCCGCTTGCCGTAGAGCTCGACGCCCGTGTACTTCGAACGCTTCCACTCCCCCGCCTTCAGCGAGCCGTGGGCGGCCGCGATGTTGCGGGCGGCGGCCAGGATGTGGCCGCAGGTGAGCTCGGCGGCGGAGATGATGTTCGACGTCGGCGCGTTGACGACCATGACGCCGGCCTCGGTGGCGGCGGGCACGTCCACGTTGTCCAGTCCGACGCCGGCGCGCGCGATGACCTTCAGCTGCGGCGCGGCGGCGATCGCCTCGGCGTCCATCTGGGTGGCCGAGCGGATCAGCACCGCGTCGACGTCGCGCAGGTCCTCGAGGAGGCGGGCGCGGTCGGCGCCGTCCGTGCGGCGGATCTCGAAGTCGGGGCCGAGGGCCTCGACGGTGGCGGGCGAGAGTTCCTCGGCGATCAGGACGACGGGCTGGGCTGCGCTCACGGGTGCTCCTGGAGGTGTGGTGCGGTGGGATGGAAGGCGGGCCGGCCCGCGCTCCGGTCCGAGCCTAGACGCGTGACCGGACCGTGGCCGGAATGCGACGCCGGCCCCGAAGCGCGATGCCCGGGGCCGGCGTCGGGGGCTCAGGCGGCTCAGCGGGCCGCCGTGCCCTCGGTGTAGTCGTCGTCCGCGTCCTTGAGCCAGGAGAACATCTGGCGCAGCTCGCGGCCGGTCTTCTCGATCGGGTGGGCCTCGCCCCGGGCGCGCAGCTCCTTGAACTCGGGCGCACCGGCCTTCTGGTCGTCCATGAAGCGCTGCGCGAAGGCGCCGGACTGGATGTCGGCGAGGACCGCCTTCATGTTCTCCTTCACGTCGGGGGTGATGACGCGGGGGCCGGAGACGTAGTCGCCGTACTCCGCGGTGTCGGAGATGGACCAGCGCTGCTTGGCGATGCCGCCCTCGACCATGAGGTCGACGATGAGCTTCAGCTCGTGCAGCACCTCGAAGTAGGCGATCTCGGGCTGGTAGCCGGCCTCGGTGAGGGTCTCGAAGCCGTACTGCACGAGCTGGGAGGCGCCGCCGCAGAGCACGGCCTGCTCGCCGAACAGGTCGGTCTCGGTCTCCTCGGTGAAGGTCGTCTCGATGACGCCGGCGCGGGTGCCGCCCACGGCCTTGGCGTAGGACAGGGCGAGGGCGTGGGCCTGGCCGGAGGCGTCCTTCTCGACGGCGATCAGCGCGGGCACGCCGCGGCCGGCCTCGAACTCGCGGCGCACCACGTGGCCCGGGCCCTTGGGGGCGACCAGGGCGACGTCGACGCCCTCGGGGGCCTGGATGTAGCCGAAGCGCACGTTGAAGCCGTGCGCGAAGAAGAGGGCGTCGCCCTCCTGCAGGTTGCCGGCGATGTGCTGGTCGTACACGTCGGCCTGGACCTGGTCCGGGGTGAGGATCATGATCAGGTCGGCCTCGGCGGCGGCGGTGGCGACGTCGACGACGCGCAGGCCCTCGGCCTCGGCCTTGGCGCGGGACTTGGAGCCCTCGGCGAGGCCGATGCGCACGTCCACGCCGGAGTCGCGCAGCGACAGGGCGTGGGCGTGGCCCTGGGAGCCGTAGCCGATGACGGCCACGGTGCGGCCCTGGATGATCGACAGGTCGGCGTCGTCGTCGTAGAACTTCTTCACGGTCATGCTGTTCTCCTCACGGGATGGGTGGATCGGGACGGGTCAGCGGGCCAGGGCGCGGTCGGTCATGGACCGCGGCCCCCGGGCGAGGGCGAGGGTGCCCGAGCGGACGAGCTCACGCACGCCGTAGGGCTCCATCATCTCGAGGAAGGCCTCGAGCTTGTCACGGGTGCCGGTGGCCTCGAGGGTCAGGGACTCCGGGGCCACGTCGACGACGTGGGCGCGGAACAGGTCGGCCGCCTGGACGACCTGACCGCGGGTGGCGGCATCGGCGCGCACCTTCACGAGCAGGTGGTCGCGCTGAACGGAGGAGTCGGGCGTGAGCTCGACGACCTTGATCACGTTGATCAGCTTGTTCAGCTGCTTGGTGACCTGCTCGAGCAGGTCCGTGTCGGCGTCGACGACCACGGTGATCCGGGACAGGCCCTCGACCTCCGTGACGCCCACGGCCAGCGAGTGGATGTTGAACGCGCGCCGGGCGAAGAGGCCGGCCACGCGGGTCAGGGTGCCGGGCACGTCCTCGACGAGCACGGACAGGGTGTGGCGTTCCATCGGTTGCCCTCCTCAGTCTTCCTGGTCCCAGTCGGGCGTCATGCCCCGGGCCACCTGGATCGCGTCGTTGCTGACCCCCGCGGGGACCATCGGCCAGACCATGGCGTCACGGGAGACCACGAAGTCCACGATCACGGGGCGGTCGTCGATGGCGAGGGCCTGCCGGATGGTGTCGTCCAGGTCCTCCCGGCGGTCGCAGCGCAGGCCCGCGGCGCCGTAGGCGTCGGCGAGCTTGACGAAGTCCGGCACCCGGGCGGTGTCATGGCCCGTGTTGAGGTCCGTGTTCGAGTAGCGCCCGTCGTAGAAGAGGGTCTGCCACTGGCGCACCATGCCCAGCGAGGAGTTGTTGATCACCGCGATCTTGATGGGGATGCGGTTGATCACGCACGTGGCGAGCTCCTGGTTGGTCATCTGGAAGCAGCCGTCGCCGTCGATGGCCCAGACCACGCGGTCGGGTTCGCCCACCTGCGCCCCCATCGCGGCGGGGACGGCGAAGCCCATCGTTCCGAGGCCGGCCGAGTTGAGCCACTGGCGCGGACGCTCGTAGGCGACGAACTGGCTGGCCCACATCTGGTGCTGGCCGACGCCGGCCACGTAGGTGGCCTCGGGACCGGACAGGGCCGACAGACGCGAGATCACCTCCTGGGGCGCGAGGAGGCCGTCCTCGGTCTCGGTCCAGCCCATCGGGTAGGTGTCCTGCAGGCGCCGCAGCACCGCCCACCAGTCGGCGAGGTCGGGCAGCGCCTCGGGGTCCGTCGCGAGCTCGGCCACCAGGTCCGGGATGATCTCCTTGACGTGGCCGACGATCGGCACGTCCGCGGTGCGGTTCTTGGAGATCTCGGCCGGGTCGATGTCCGCGTGGATCACGCGGGCGCCGGGGGCGAACGAGGGCAGGTGACCGGTCACGCGGTCGTCGAAGCGGGCGCCGAGCGTGATCAGCAGGTCGGCCTGCTGGAGCGCGGCCACGGCGGGGACGCCGCCGTGCATGCCCGGCATGCCCAGGTGCTGGGGGTGCGAGTCGGGGAAGACGCCGCGGGCGGTGAGGGTGGTGACCACCGGGGCGCCCGTGAGCTCGGCGAGGGCGCGCAGCTCCTCGTGGGCCTCGCCGCGGGCCACGCCGCCGCCCGCATACAGCACGGGGCGCCGGGCCTCGCGGATCAGCCGGGCGGCCTCGCGGATCTGCCGGGGGTGGCCGCGCAGGACGGGGCGGTAGCCGGGCAGGTCGATCCGGGGCGGCCACGCGAACTCGAACTCGCCCTGCTGGGCGTCCTTGGTGACGTCCACGAGCACGGGCCCGGGCCGGCCCGTGGCGGCGATGTGGAACGCCTCGGCGAGGGCCTGGGGGATGTCCTCGGGCCGGGTCACGAGCCGGGAGTGCTTGGTGATGGGCATCGTGATGCCCACGATGTCCGCCTCCTGGAAGGCATCCGTGCCGATCGCGGCGGAGGAGACCTGGCCGGTGATGAACACGACCGCCTGGGAGTCCATGTGGGCGTCCGCGATGGCGGTCACCAGGTTGGTGGCGCCGGGACCGGAGGTGGCGATGGCCACGCCGACCTTGCCGGTGGCCAGGTGGTAGCCCTGCGCCGCGTGACCGGCGCCCTGTTCGTGGCGCACCAGGATGTGGCGGATCCGATCGGAGTCCATGAGCGGGTCGTAGGTCGGCAGGATGGCACCGCCGGGCAGCCCGAACACGTCCGTGACCCCCAGCTCCTCCAGGGAGCGGATGATGCCCTCGGAGCCGGTCATCCGGGTCGGCTCGACGCGGGAGCCCTCGCCGGGCACCCGCGGCTCGACGATCTCGGGCCGAGGGGCCGGACGGCGCTCCTGGACCCGGGCCGTCTCCGTCGGGCGGGAGGCCGGCGTCGGGACCTGCGGGACCGCCGCGCGGGCGTCGCGGGGGGTCGTGCTCATGGGGTCACCTCACTGCGTTCGTCGCTGCGTGTCCGTCGCGGGGGCGTCGGACGGTCGTCGTTCGGATCCGTCGGGCGTCGGGGACCGTGGCCGCGTCGATGACGGATCGGGCCGGCGTGGCGGAGTCTGAGGTGGGGACACGGGCCGCCGGGTCCTTCGGGGGTGGTCTCAGTATCGACAGCCGTGCGCCCCGCCCGCCATCGACCACCCGCCTGTCTCGCAATGTGAGATAAAGCGTCACATCGTGAGACGACCGGGCGGTCGGGATCGGATCCCGGGCCTGAGCCCACCCTAGTCAGCCGCCGCGGGGGCGGCCGCCTCCACCCACGCTCCGTGACGGAGCACCCCGCGCACCTCGAGCTCCGGGCCGAAGACGACGGCGTCCGCTCGGCTCCCGGCTCGGAGCCGGCCGACGTCGGGAAGCCCCAGGGCGTCCGCGGGCGCGGCCGTCGCCGCCCGCAGCGCGGCGTCGAGGTCGACCCCGGCGGCGACGGCGGAGCGCACCGAGCCGGCGACCGTGGCCGTGGACCCGGCGATGGCCCCGGCTGCGCCATCCGCGCCGACCACCCGCGCGACGCCGTCGTGGACCCGGGCCCGCAGGGGTCCGAGGGAGAAGTCGCCGTCGCCGCAGCCGGCGGCGGCCATCGCGTCCGAGACGAGGATCCACCGCTCCCCGGCCTCCCGGGCGACCCGCCGCACCGTGGCCGCGTGCAGGTGGACGCCGTCCACGATGGTCTCGATCCCCACGCGCGGGTCCTCCAGCAGGGCGACGGCGGGCCCGGGCTCACGGTGGTGGGCGGGCCGGCACGCGTTGTGCAGGTGGGTGGCCATCCGCGCGCCCGCCTCGATCGCCGCGCGCGTGACCTCGTAGGACGCGTCGGTGTGGCCGATCGCGACGAGGACGCCCGCCTCCGCCAGCCGGCCCACCGCGTCGAGGGCGCCCGGCAGCTCGGGGGCCAGCGTCACCATCGCGAGGCTGCCCGCGCCGGCCTCGACGAGGCGCGCGACGTCCTCGGGCTCCGGAGCCCGCAGGGACGCGGCCCGGTGCGCGCCGCGGTGCAGGGGCGAGAGCCAAGGGCCCTCGAGGTGCACGCCGGCCAGGACGCCCTCCGCGCGCAGGGGCGCCAGGGCCGTCAGCTGCGCGACGAGCGCGTCGACCTCGTCCGTGACGAGGGAGGCCACCACCGTGGTCGTGCCGGCGCGGGCGTGCGCCGCGGCCGCCGCGCGGGCCGCGTCCGGACCGGACTCGACGGCGTGCCCGCCGCCGCCGTGGCAGTGCACGTCCACGCAGCCGGGCGCGAGCAGGGCGTCGCCGAGCTCGTGGACGGGGCCGTGGGTGCGCGGCGGGTCCCCGGCCCCGACCGCCGTGACCCGGCCCTCCGCCAGGGCGATCCAGCCGGGGCCGCCGAGGCGCTCGCCGTCGTGGACGCGGTCCGCTCGCAGCACCGACGGCGGCACGTCGGCCGGCGGGGTCGCCGGCTCGACGCGCGGCGGGGCGGGGTGCGGGTCGGGCACGGCGGCCTCCTGGGGTGGGTGGATCGGCGGACGGGTGACGCTCAGAGGCCCTGCCAGCGCGGCTTGGCCTCCCACATGTGGCGGTAGTCCCCCGCGAGCTCGAGCCGCCCGGCGGCGGCGTCGTCCACGAGGACGGTCACGTGCGGGTGCAGCTGCAGGGCGGTGACCGGCCAGCGGGCGCTCACGGGGCCCTCCACGAGCTGCCGCACCGCCTCGGCCTTGCCCTCGCCCCGGGCCAGCAGGACCAGGTGTCGGGCGTCGAGGATCGTGCCCACGCCCTGGGTGAGGCAGTGGGTCGGGACCTGGTCGAGGTCGCCGTCGAAGAAGCGGGCGTTGTCCCGCCGGGTCTGCTCGGCGAGCACCTTGATGCGCGTGCGGGAGGCGAGGGAGGAGCCGGGCTCGTTGAACGCGATGTGCCCGTCCGTGCCCACGCCGAGCAGCTGCACGTCCACGCCGCCGGCCTCGCGCAGCGCCTCCTCGTAGGCGGCGCAGGCGCCCGGGACGTCCGCCGCCCCGCCGTCCGGACCGTGCACGGCCTCCGGGGCGATGTCCGTGCGCGCGACGAACTCCCGCTCGATCACGGTGCGGTAGGACTCGGGGTGTCCCGCGGGCAGGCCGACGTACTCGTCCAACAGGAACGCGCGGCAGGAGCGCAGGGACAGCTCCCCGTCCCGGACCCGGCGGGCGAGCTCGTCGTAGACGGGCAGCGGCGAGGAGCCGGTGGCCAGCCCCAG
This sequence comes from Micrococcus sp. TCR-5, assembly GCF_052220525.1. NCBI lineage: Bacteria > Bacillati > Actinomycetota > Actinomycetes > Micrococcales > Micrococcaceae > Micrococcus > Micrococcus sp. TCR-5. The sequence goes on along the minus strand of NZ_JBQPDO010000001.1, from coordinate 196,815 downwards.
GACGGCCTCGGGACGGGCCGCCACGTGGGCGGCCACCGCGTCCGCGCCGTGCCGGCCCAGGGCGGCGGCGTCGGGCAGGATGACGACCTCCATCAGCGCGCCTCCCGCCCGGGACGAGGCGCGGGTCCCCCGGCCCGGGCGTCGATCGCGTGCATGCTCATCCTCTGCTCGTCTCGGCGTGCAGGCCGACCGGGCCTCAGCCCAGGTAGGCACCCTCGGCGGCGGAGTGCACCAGCTTGGCGTACTTGCCCAGCACGCCCGTGGTGAACTTCGGCTCCACCGGCTCCCAGGACTCGCGGCGGGCGGCGAGCTCGGCCTCGTCCACGAGCAGGTCCATGGTGCGTCCGGCGATGTCCACGCGGATGCGGTCGCCGTCCTGCACCAGCCCGATCGGCCCTCCCTCGGCGGCCTCGGGGGCGATGTGGCCGATGCACAGGCCGGTGGTGCCGCCGGAGAAGCGCCCGTCGGTGATCAGCAGGACGTCCTTGCCCAGACCCGCCCCCTTGATCGCGCCGGTGATCGCGAGCATCTCGCGCATGCCCGGGCCGCCCTTCGGCCCCTCATAGCGGATGACCACCACGTCGCCGGCGGCGATGGTCCCGTCCTCGAGGGCGTCCATGGCGGCGCGCTCCCGGTCGAAGACGCGCGCGGTGCCCTCGAAGACGTCCGCATCGAAGCCGGCGGACTTCACGACAGCGCCCTCCGGGGCCAGCGAGCCGTGGAGGATCGCGATGCCGCCGTTGGGGTGCATCGCGTCGTCCATGGTCCGGATGACCTTGCCGTCCACCGGGTCCGGATCGAGCGCGGCCAGGTTCTCGGCGAGGGTCTTGCCGGTGACGGTGAGGGTGTCCCCGTGCAGCAGGCCCTCGTCCAGCAGGGCCTTCATGACCACCGGGACGCCGCCGATGCGGTCCACGTCCGTCATGACGTACTGACCGAACGGCTTGAGGTCGGCGATGTGCGGGGTGCGGTCGGCGATGCGGTTGAAGTCGGACAGCTGCAGGTCCACGCCCGCCTCCCGGGCGATGGCGAGCAGGTGCAGCACGGCGTTGGTGGAGCCGCCGAACGCCATGGTCACGGCGATCGCGTTCTCGAACGCGGGCTTGGTCATGATGTCCCGGGCCGTGATGCCCTGGCGGAGCATGTTCACCACGGCCTTGCCGGAGCGGCGCGCGAAGGCGTCGCGGCGGCGGTCCGCGGAGGGGGCGGCGGCGGAACCGGGCAGGGACATGCCGAGGGCCTCACCGATGGAGGCCATGGTGTTGGCGGTGTACATGCCGCCGCAGGCGCCCTCACCCGGGGCGATGGACTTCTCGATGCGGAGCAGGTCCTCCTCGGACATGAGACCGCGGGCGCAGGCGCCGACCGCCTCGAAGGCGTCGATGATGGTCACCTGCCTCTCGGTGCCGTCGGTCAGGCGGGCCACGCCCGGCATGATCGAGCCTGCGTAGACGAACACGGACGCCAGGTCCAGGCGGGCGGCGGCCATGAGCATGCCCGGCAGCGACTTGTCGCAGCCGGCGAGCAGGACGGAGCCGTCCAGGCGCTCGGCCATCATCACGGTCTCCACCGAGTCCGCGATCACCTCGCGGGAGACGAGGGAGAAGTGCATGCCCTCGTGGCCCATGGAGATGCCGTCCGAGACGGAGACCGTGCCGAACTCCAGCGGATATCCACCGGCGGCGTGGACGCCGTCCTTCGAGGCCTGGGCGAGGCGGTCCAGGGAGAGGTTGCAGGGGGTGATCTCGTTCCAGGACGACGCGATGCCGATCTGCGGCTTGCCGAAGTCCTCGTCCCCCATGCCGACCGCGCGGAGCATGCCGCGGGCGGCGGTGCGCTCCATCCCGTCGGTGACGTCGCGCGAGCGCGGCTTGATGTCGGGAGCGGCGGACGGGGTGCTGGGAGTCGACGCGGCGGAGTCCATGCCGCGGAGTCTAGTGAGCACGGCGCCACCGGGCCGACGCGACGTCCCCGTGTGACGGGTGCCGCGGCATGACACGTGCGGACGGGTCCGCGTACGTTGGGCCCATGGACACGCCCACCCTGCACAGACGGCTGCGCCGCGTCTTCGATGCGCGCGTGTTCAACCACGGCGACTACAACGTCGTCTACGGCCAGCCCTCGGGCTCCTCCTCCCCCCTCGTGATCGGCTACCGCCACCAGCCGCTCGAGATGCTGCTGTGCCCGTTCGACCCCACCTCCACCCCGGACGACCACGACCGCCGCGCGCCGGGCGTGGCCGAGGACGACCCGCACGGCCCGGTGACCGAGGCCTCCGCGGACCGCGCCGACGTCGTCGAGGTGGGCCTGGCCAACGTGGCCACCGTGGCGGACACGGGCAGCGGCTATCAGGTGGAGACCGTCACGGGCTTCCGGACGTGGTTCGACGTCCCGGAGCACACGCGGGTGCCGGTGGGCGACCTCACGGAGGACGGCACCGCGGAGCTCGACCAGGCCGAGGACGCCACCGACTTCCACGCCTTCATGACCGCCTTCATGGACGAACTGGACCGCCTCTACGCGACCCCGGAGACGGACGCGACGGACGTCACGCCCCCCGATTTGCACGGCGTCTGAAACCCCTGGTAGGGTTTCACCTCGTTGCACGGCGCACCGGAGAGATCCGAGAGGCGGTGCGGCACCTGCACCTCTAGCTCAACCGGTAGAGCATCTGACTCTTAATCAGCAGGTTCCGGGTTCGAGTCCCGGGGGGTGCACCCACCGAAGCGAAGGCCCCGTCTCCACGGAGACGGGGCCTGCGTCGTCCCCGCTCCCCGCCCGGGCCCACCGTAGGCTGGGGCCCATGACCGACACGACCCAGCACCGCCTCCAGCCCGGCGACACGGCACCCGCGTTCACCCTCCAGGACCAGGAGGGCCGGCCCGTCTCGCTGCGCGACAGCGCGGGCAAGCACACGATCGTCTACTTCTACCCGGCCGCGTCCACGCCCGGCTGCACCACGCAGGCCTGCGACTTCCGGGACAGCCTCGCCTCCCTGACCGCGGCCGGCTACGTCGTCCTGGGGATCTCCCCCGACCCGATCGGCAAGATCATCCGGTTCGCCGAGCAGGAGGGCCTGACGTTCCCCCTGCTCTCGGACGAGGACCACGCGGTGGCCGAGGCCTACGGCGCCTGGGGTGAGAAGAAGAACTACGGGCGGACCTTCGAGGGTCTGATCCGCTCCACGATCGTCGTCGGCCCGGACGGGAAGGTCACCCACGCGCAGTACAACGTGAAGGCGACCGGCCACGTGGCCCGACTGCGCCGCACCCTCGGCCTCGACGAGGCCTGATCCGCGCCCGCCGCGCCCGGGCGCCGCACGGTAGGATCGGGCCTCGCCCCGCCCGCGCGGGGTGTGCGCGGGCGTGGCGGAACTGGTAGACGCGCTGGATTTAGGTTCCAGTGTCCTGGACGTGGGGGTTCGAGTCCCCCCGCCCGCACTCCCCGGGCCCGCCCGACCCCGACGTCACCTGCCAGAGGAGGCCGCCATGCAGCCCACTCGCCGCGCCTTCCTCGGCGGGGGCCTGGGCCTGCTCGGCCTGGGCGTGGCCGGCTGCACGACGTCGCCCGCGGCGCCGTCCTCGGCCGCCCCGAGCTCCTCGGGCCCGGGCCGGCTGCTCGTGGTCGGCGCCCCGGCGCGGGCGCTGACGCGGGACCCGGCCCGCGCGCTGGACGTCGAGTCCTTCCGTCTGATCCGCCAGGTCTTCGAGACGCTGCTCGGCGTGGACGCGGACACCGGCGCCCCCACGCCCCGCCTCGCCGAGCGGCACGAGGAGTCCGACGGCGGCCGCCTCCACACGTTCCACCTGGTCTCCGGGGTGGTGTTCGACGACGGCGAGCCGTGCGATGCCGCCGCCGTGGTCGCGAACATCGAGCGGTGGGCCGCCGCACCTGCGCCCGTGGACGGGACCGTCTCCCCGCCCTCCTCGTTCGTCTCGGCCTTCGGCGGATACGCCGGGGACGCGGACTCCGCCTTCGCCGGCGTCGAGGCGCACGGAGAGCTCGAGGTGCGGCTGCGCCTGCACTCCCCGCGCCGTCACCTCGCGGCCGCGCTGGCCTCGCCGGCCTTCGCGATCTCCTCGCCGGCCTCGTGGGACCGCACGGTCGACGTGGACGGCTCCGAGGTCACCACCCCCGCCGGCACCGGCCCCTACCGCTGGGCCGACGCCGCGGAGACCGCCGAGCTCACGCGCGCCCACCCGGGTGCCTCGGGCGCAACGTTCCTGGTCCCCAGCGCCCGCCACCGCGGCTCCGATCCGGCGGCGCATCCGGTGGCCGTGCAGGCGTGGGGTCGGGCCTCCGTGCGCCTGCGGGAGCTGCGGCGCGGCACGGCGGACGTGATCGACGTCGTCGCCCCCGGCCAGCTGCGCCCCCTCGTCGAGGCCGGCACCCAGGTGCTGCCCCGGGACCCCCTGGGCGTGCTCTACGTGGGCATGAACCTGGACCATCCGCTCGTGCACGCGCAGTACCTGCGCCAGGCGATCGCGTACGCGGTGGACCGCCCGCGCATCGCCGGCAGCGACGTCTTCCTCGAGGGCACCCGCCTGGCCCACGACCTCGTCCCCCCGTCCCTCGGCGTCGGCGACGAGGAGGCTCGGCGCTACGACGTCAACCCGGGCCGGGCCCGCGAGTTCCTCGGCCTGGCGGGATACGACGGGGAGCCGTTGGAGTTCCTCTACCCGGCCGGCACGGCCCGTCCCTCCCTGCCCGAGCCTGAGCGGGTCTACGCGATGGTCGCCCGCGACCTCGGCGCGGTGGGGATGCACATCGTGCCCGTGCCCGTGCCGGAGGACCAGGACTACCTGCACGCCGTCGTCTCCCGACCCACCCGAGCCCTGCACCTGATGGGCCGCACCGGCGACTACCGAGACCCGCACGCGTTCCTCGAGCCCTTCGCGCGCTCGGGCCGCGCCGAGACCGGCTACCGCAACCCGCGCGTCGTCGAGGACGTGGACGCGGCGGCGGCCGAGACCGACGACGACACACGCCGCGCCCTGTTCCGCCGCGTCGTCCGGGCCATGGCCCTCGACCTGCCGGCGCTGCCGCTGGTCTATCCGATCTCGGCCCTGGCCACCGGCCCGCGCGTGGCCTCCTACCCGACGTCGCCGCAGCTGGACGAGCCCTTCTCGCGCGTCAGGCTGACCGAAGGCTGAACGCACCGGTAGTACAGTGGGAGATCACGGCGCCCGGCCCGACCGCCACTGCTCGGCCTGGTCGCACTGCGCCCACCCGCCGTCGTTCTGCTTCAGGAGTTGACCGTGCCCACCACCTCGTCCACCGCCACCCACGACGTCGTCCTGATCGGCGGCGGCATCATGAGCGCCACCCTGGGCGTGCTGCTGCAGAAGCTCGAGCCCACCTGGTCCATCGCCCTGTACGAGAGCCTCGATCAGGCCGGCCTGGAGTCCTCCGACCCGTGGAACAACGCGGGCACCGGCCACGCCGCCCTGTGCGAGCTGAACTACTCGCCCATGGACAAGAACGGACGGGTGGACGTCACCAAGGCGCTGGGCATCAACGAGCAGTTCTGGACCACCCGCCAGTTCTGGTCCTCCCTGGTGGCGGACGGCACGCTCAAGGACCCCAAGTCCTTCATCAACCCGCTGCCGCACATGTCCTTCGTGTGGGGTGACGACCACGCGGACTACCTCCGCACCCGCTATGAGGCCATGTCCGCCCAGCCGCTGTTCGCCGGCATGGAGCACAGCGAGGACCCGGAGCAGATCCGTGCCTGGGCCCCGCTGCTGATCGAGGGCCGTGAGCCGGGCCAGCGCCTGGCGGCGTCCCGCAACACCGGCGGCACCGACGTCGACTTCGGCTCCCTCACCCGCCAGCTCATCACGGCCATGGCCGGCGCCGGCGCCGAGGTGCGCTTCGGTCACAAGGTCACCGGCCTCACCCGCGGCACGGACGGCCGCTGGGAGGTCAAGGTCAAGAACAAGGCCGCCGGCTCCGAGCTCGTGGACCGCGCCCGCTTCGTCTTCGTCGGTGCCGGCGGCGGCGCCCTGCCCCTGCTGCAGAAGTCCGGCATCCCCGAGGCCAAGGGCTTCGGCGGCTTCCCGGTCTCCGGCCAGTTCCTGCGCTGCACGGACGAGTCCGTGGTCAACCAGCACATGGCCAAGGTGTACGGCCAGGCCGCCGTCGGCGCCCCGCCGATGTCCGTGCCCCACCTGGACACCCGCTTCGTCAACGGCAAGCGCTCCCTGCTGTTCGGCCCCTACGCCGGGTTCTCCACGAACTTCCTCAAGACCGGCTCCTACCTGGACCTGCCGCTGTCCGTGCGCCCGCACAACCTCAGCACGATGCTGGACGTGGCCAAGGACAACATGGACCTGACCAAGTACCTCGTGACCGAGGTGCTGAAGTCCCGGGACAAGAAGATCGACGCGCTGCACGAGTTCTACCCGGAGGCCGACGGCGGCGAGTGGGAGCTGATCACCGCGGGCCAGCGCGTGCAGGTGATGAAGCGCAAGGGCCGCTTCGGCGGCGTCCTGCAGTTCGGCACCGAGGTCGTCACGCACGCGGACGGCTCGCTCGGCGGCCTGCTCGGCGCCTCGCCGGGCGCCTCCACCGCGGCCCCCATCATGGTGAAGCTGCTCGAGCGCTGCTTCCCCGCGAAGATGGCCGGCTGGGACGGCACGCTCAAGGAGCTCATCCCGTCCCTGGGCCACACGCTCAACGACGACCCGGCGCTGCTGGACGAGGTCCGCACCGTCACGGACGCCGCACTGAAGCTGGCCTGACGCCCCGATGGGAGCGCTCGCACGGTTCTCACTCGGTCGGCGGGCGCTCGTGGCGCTCGTCACCGTGTTCATCGCGGTGTTCGGCGTCCTCTCCGCCGGACAGCTCAAGCGGGAGCTGATCCCCCCGCTCGAGCTGCCCGTCATCTCCGTCTCGACGCTCTACCCGGGGGCGTCCCCCGAGGTCGTGGACGCTCAGGTGGGCGAGCCCCTCGAGACGGCCCTGCAGGCCGTGGAGGGGCTCGAATCCTCGCGGTCCACGTCGCAGTCCGGCTTCAACGCGGTCCAGCTGGAGTTCGCCTACGGCACAGACCTGAACCGGGCCCGGTCCCAGGTGGACCGCGTGGTGGCCAACCTGGGGCCGCAGCTGCCGGAGGAGGCGGAGACCTCGTCCTTCGCGGGCTCCGTCTCCGACTTCCCGGTGGTCTTCCTCGCCCTGTCCGGGGACGAGGACCTCAACACCCTGCGCCGCCGCGCCGAGGACGTCCTGGCCCCGCGGCTGCAGAAGATCGACGGCGTCCGTGGCGCCGACGTCCTCGGCGGCACGGACGAGAACGTCTCCGTGGTCCCGGACCCGGCCGCGCTCGCCGCCGCCGGGCTGACCACCTCCGACATCACCGACGCACTCGAGGAGAACGCCGGCCTCTTCCCCGTCGGCCAGGTCACCGAGGGGGCGACCACCTATCCCGTCCAGGCGGGCGCCGCCGTCGAGGACCTCGAGGGCCTGCGCGGGATCGTCGTCGCTCCCTCCGGCGACGGCGAACCGCGCACCCTGGACGAGGTCGCCGACGTCACCCTCGTGGCCGCGGCCCCCACGTCCCTGACCCGCACCGACGGGGTGCCGACGCTGTCCGTCTCCGTGACCGCGACCCCGGACGCCGACCTCGTGGCGGTCTCGCAGGCCGTGCGCGACGCCCTGCCGGAGCTGGCGTCCCTGGTCGGCGGCGGCGCGGACCTGACCGTGGTGTTCGACCAGGCCCCGTTCATCCAGCAGTCCATCGACACGCTGTTCCAGGAGGGCCTGCTGGGCCTGGCGTTCGCCGTGCTGGTGATCGCCGTGTTCCTGCTCTCGGTGCGCTCCACCCTCGTCACCGCCGTGTCCATTCCGCTGTCCCTGCTGGCCGCCCTCATCGGGGTGGCGGCCTTCGGCTACTCCCTCAACACGCTGACGCTCGGGGCGCTGACGATCTCGATCGGCCGAGTCGTGGACGACGCGATCGTGGTGGTGGAGAACATCCGCCGGCACCTCGGCCTGGGTGCCGACCGGCGCACCGCGATCCTGGACGGCACGCGCGAGGTCGCCACCGCGATCACCGCCTCCACCCTCGTCTCCGTGGCCGTGTTCCTGCCCATCGCCTTCGTGGGCGGCCTGGCCGGCGAGCTGTTCCGGCCCTTCGCCGTGACCGCCACGGTCGCCCTGCTGGCCTCCCTCGTCGTCGCCCTGACGATCGTGCCGGTGCTGTGCTGGTGGTTCCTGCGCTCCCCGCGGCGCGGGGCCGAGACCACGGCCGCGCCCGCCGTCCCCGGCGACCGGCCCGTGGCGGCCGGCGGATGGCTCACCCGGGCCTACCGCCCGGTGCTGCGCTGGACACAGCGGCACACCGTGGTCACCCTCGCCGCCGCCCTGGCGCTGCTGGCCGGCACGGCCGCGCTGGTCCCGCTGATCCCCACGAACCTCCTGGGCGACTCGGGACAGAACTCGTTCGTCGTCACGGCGGAGCAGGAGCCGGGGACGTCGCTGGAGACCACGGCCGCCGCCGCCGAGCGCATCGAGCGGGTGCTGCTGGACACCGACGGCGTCGAGACGGTCCAGTGGACGGCCGGCACCGCCGCCGGTCCGATGGGGGCCTTCGGCGGCTCCTCGGCGGACCGGGCGCGGTTCACGGTGGTGACCGACCCGGATGCGGACCAGGTGGCCCTCCAGGACGGGGTGCGCGCCGAGCTCACGGGTCTCGACGGCGTGGGCGACGTGTCCGTCTCCACACAGCAGGGGCCGAGCGGCGGCCAGGACATCGAGGTGGCCGTCTCCGCCCCCGACCCGCAGGCCCTCACCGCGGCCGCCGATCAGGTCGCCGAGGCGCTGCGGCCCGTCGAGGGTGCCCGCGAGGTGACGACGCCGGCTTCGGACCTGCGCCCGACGTTCCAGGTGGACGTGGACACCGTCGCCGCCGCCCGGCTCGGCCTGACCGAGGAGGCGGTGGCCGGCCAGGCCGCCGCCGCCCTGCAGGCCGTGCCCGTGGGCGACGTCCGCTTCGGGTTCGAGAGCTTCGCGGTGCAGCTGGGTGACCCGGAGCCGGTCGAGTCCCTCGACGCCCTGCGCCAGGTGCCCGTGGAGACGGCCGAGGGGCCCGTGCCGCTGGGGGACCTCGCCGAGGTCTCGCGAGTGCCGGTGCCCGCCCGGGTGACGTCCTCGAACGGCGAGCGGACCGCCGTCGTCACGGTGACCCCGGACGACGAGGACCTCGGGGCCGTCTCGCGCCGGGTCACGCAGGCCGTGGCGGAGCTGGACCTGCCCGAGGGCGTCACCGCGGCCGTGGGCGGCGCGGCGGAGCAGCAGGCGCAGACGTTCCGGGACCTCGGACTGGCGCTGCTGGCTGCCGTGGCGACCGTGTACGTCGTGATGGTGGCGACGTTCAACTCGCTGCGCCAGCCGCTCGTGCTGCTCGTGTCGATCCCCTTCGCCGCCACGGGCGTGTTCCTGGCGCTGCTGGCCACCGGCACGCCGCTGGGACTGTCCACGATGATCGGGCTGCTCATGCTGGTGGGCATCGTGGTGACGAACGCGATCGTGCTGATCGACCTGATCAACCAGTACCGCCGCGACCGCGGCATGACCTTGGACGAGGCGATCGAGGTGGGCGCGCTCAACCGCGTGCGCCCGGTGGTGATGACGGCCCTGGCCACCATCCTGGCCATGACCCCGATGGCCCTGGGCATCACGGGGCACGCGGGGTTCATCTCCCAGCCCCTCGCGGTGGCCGTGGTGGGCGGCCTGGTGTCCTCCACCCTGCTCACGCTCGTGCTCGTGCCCGTGCTGTACCGGCTCACCGAGGTCCGCGGGGAGCGCCGCCTGCAGGAGGAGCGCCGTGTCGCGGCCGAGCGGGAGGCGCAGCGCGTCGCGGCCGAGCGCGCGGCCGAGCAGGCGCGCCGGGCTGAGGAGCGTTGGGCGGCCCCGTCCGAGCTCGACGCCGGACGCCTCGGCCGACTCCGGCAGCGCCTCCGCCGGCGGTGGCGCCGGGCCTGACCTCACGCGTGGCGCGGGCCGGGGCGGCGGGGCGCACCCCCGTCGCTCAGGCGCCGTCGTGCACCGCGAGGCTCGAGCCGCGCCGGTCCTTGCGCACCTCGAGGCGCACGCCGATCTCCTGCCTCATCCGTTCGACGTGGGAGACGAGGCCCACGGTCCGGCCACCGGTCCGCAGGGTGTCCACGACGTCCAGGACGTCGTCGAGGGTGTCCGCGTCGAGCGAGCCGAAGCCCTCGTCCACGAAGAGCGTGTCCAGTTCGATGCCGCCGGCTTCGGCCTGCACGGTGTCCGCGAGCCCCAGGGCGAGGGCGAGGGAGGCCATGAAGGTCTCGCCGCCCGAGAGCGTGGCCGGGTGGCGCGTCTCGTCCACGTAGTGGTCCCGGATGACGAGTTCGAGGCCCTTGTTCCCGCGCCCGCCCACGGCGTCGGAGTACTCGATCGAATACCGCTGGTCCGTCATGGCGAGCAGACGCTCGGTGGCCGCGGCGGCGACCTCCTCGAGCCGCCCGGCGAGGACATAGCTCGTCAGGGGCATCTTGAGCAGGTTCTCCCCGCCGCCGCGGACGAGGTCGAGCAGCCCCCGCACCCGCGTGTGCTCGGCGATGAGCCCGGCGGACCGCTCCAGGACCTCGGTCAGGGCGGCCGACTGCCGGCGCACCGTGGCGACGAGCGAATCGAGCCGCCCGACCGCCGTCGCCCGGGACGAGCTCGCGGCCTCGGCCGCGGCGAGCGCCTCGGCGGCGGCGCGGGTCTGCTCCTCGGTCGGCGGCTCGACGCCCGCCTCGGCGAGGGCGCGGCCCCGGCGGACGGGCTCGCTCGCCTCGAGCTCGGCGAGGCGGGCCCGTTCGGCGTCCCACTCCTGCACGGCGGCCGTGCGGTCGGCGGCCTCCGTCTCCTCGAGGCGGGCCGCGCGCGCCGCGTCGACGTCGTCGAAGCGCTGTTCGGCCAGCGTGGCGGTGAGCGCCTGTCCGGTCTCGTCGGCGACCGCCCGGGCGCGCGCGTCCTCGTCCTGCGCCGCAGCGAGGGCGGCCAGGACCCGGCGTGCGGCGGTGACCTGGTCGCGGCGGGCGTCGAGGGTCTCGGCGTCGCCGCGGGCGGCCTCGACGGCGTCCCGCAGCTCGGTCAGCCGGGCGGCGCGGTGGGCGGCGGCCTCGGCGAGCCGGCCGTCCTCGGCCGCGAGCGCGGCGGCGGTCTCGTCGGCCCCGGCGAGCGTCTTCTCGGCGGCGGTCAGCCGGCGGCGGTCCGCGGCGAGGTCCTTCGCCGCCTGGTCCAGCGCGGCCCGTTCGGTCTCGGCGCGCTCGAGCGCCTCCCGCGCGGCCTCGGGTGCGAGCCCGGCGGCGGCCTCGCCCGCCGAGCGGAGGGTCTGCTCGGCGGCGCGCAGGGCGGTCTCGGCGTCGGTCGCGGCCCGGTCGGCCGCGGTCCGGGCCTGCTCGGCGTCCCGCACGTCCGCCTCGGTCACCGCGGTGTCCGCGGTCGCGGCCGGGGCCGGGTGCTCGGGCGAGCCGCACACGGCGCACGGCTCGCCGGGCACGAGCCGCTCCGCCAGTTCGGAGGCGGCCTGCTCGTACCGGGCACGCAGCAGACCGACGTGCCGTTCGGCGGCCTCACGTCGCCGCTCCTGTGCCTCCCGGTGGGCCCGGGCCGCGGTCTCGACCTCGACGGCGCGGGCGGCCGCGGCCTCGGCGGCCGTGCGGCGAGCGGCGGCCTCGGACACGGCGCGGTCCACGGCCTCCCGGGCGCCGAGACGCTCGGTGCCGCGTTCGACGACCGCGCGGTGTGCCGCGACGGCCGCCTCACGCTCGGGGCGGGACTCGACCAGGGCGGCGCGGTCGCGGTCGATCTCGGCCCGACGCTCCGCCGCGGCGGCCGCCTCCTGCTCCAGCTCGCGCATCCGGTCACGGTCCCGGACGGCGCGCGCCACCGCCTCCGCGGCGCGCTCGGCCTCCCCCAGCGCCTGGCGGGAGGCGGGCGCATCGGCGGCCCCGTCCGCCCGGGCGGCGGCGAGCCACGCCGCCGCGGTCGGCTCGTCCTCGACGTGCGCCAGGGCCTCCGTCACCGCCTCCGACGCGGTGCCGGCGGCGTCCGCCGCCGCGGAGGCCCGCTGGGCGGCCGCGAGCACCCGCCCGGCGCGCTCATGGGCGTCGACGGCGCGGCGCCGCGCCGCGGCGGTCTCGGCCTCGGCGTCGTGGTCGCGTCGACGGCTCGCCCACGCCTCGGCCGCGGCCAGGTCCCGCCCGCGGGTCTCCAGCTCACGCGCCGTCACCCGGGCCCGCTGCTCCGCGGCGCGGGCCGTGGCGAGGTCGGCCCGCGCGTCCTCGTGGGCGCGACCTGCGCGCTCGGCGGCGAGGGCGAGCAGCCGGTCGTCCGTGTCCGGTGACGGCTCCGGCGCATGCCAGTCCGGGCCGAGCGCCTCGTGGAGCGCCTCGGCCAGCTGTGCCCGCGCGGTCCGGGCCACGTCCGCGTCCACGGCCACCGCGGTGTCCAGCCGGGCCGTCTCGACGCGCAGGTGCTCCTCGACGCCGTCGAAGCGCTGCGTGCCGAAGAGCCGCCGCAGCAGGACGCGGCGCTCATCCGACTTCGCGGTGAGGAACTGGGCGAACTGTCCCTGGGGCAGCAGGACCACCTGTATGAACTGCTCGGCGTCCAGGTGCAGGACGGCCGCGATCTGCTGGCCGACCTCGTCCGCCCGGGTGAGCGGCGCCGTCCATTCCCCGGCCACGCGTTCCCGCAGGGAGACCGTGGCCTGCGTGGTGACGGTGGCGCCCCCCGCTGCGCTGCGTCGCCGGCGGGGCCGCTCGTGCTTGGGTGAGCGGACCACCTCGAAGCGCCGGCCCTGCACGGTGAACTCGACCTGCACCTCGGGGATCACCGCGCCCGGCTCGCGCAGCGTGGTCACGAGCGACTCGGCCGACCGTCCGCCTGGCACGGTCCCGTAGAGGGCGAAGCACAGCGCGGCCAGCACCGTGGACTTGCCCGCGCCGGTGGGCCCGTCCAGCAGGAACAGGCCGGCCGCGTTGAGCCGGTCGAAGTCGACGTCCTGCGCCTGGGCATAGGGCCCGAGCCCCTCCAGGCGCATCCGATGGATCCTCATGCGCGCACCTCCGCCGCACGGGCGGCCTCGAGGGCGTCCCGCAGCAGGTCCTGCTCCGCCTCGCTGGCCGGCCGCTGCCGGACGTGGTCCACGAAACCGACCGCGAGCGCGTGGTCCGAGGGTGCCTGCCGCAGGACCTGGGCGTAGGTCCGCTCCCGGGCCCGCCTCCCGCCGGCCGGTTCGTGGCGGAAGACGAGCACGGAGGGGAACCGGGTCTTCAGGCGCTCCAGGGCCCGCTCGGGGCGTTCGTCGTCGGTGACGGTGACCTGCACCCAGCACTGCTCCGCCCACGCGAACTCCGGGGACTCCAGCAGGTCCTCGATCGGCCCGGACAGCACCGCCAGGCGCCGTCCGGCGTCCCAGTCCACGGCCTCGACGTCGGTGACGGCCCCGCCCGTGACGTGGACGAGCCAGCCGCCCTTGCGGTGGCCCGCCTCGGCGAAGGAGTACGGCAGCGGTGAGCCGGAGTACCGCACGTGCTCTGCCAGCCGCTGGCGGCCGTGCAGGTGGCCCAGGGCCGCGTAGTCGAGCCCGTCGAACACGGAGACCGGCACCTGCCCCAGCGTGCCCACCAGCATCTCGGGCGGGGCGTCCGGCTCAACGTGCTCGCCCTCGCCGATGTCCCGTTCGGACTCGGAGCCGTGGCCCCCGGCCGCGAACAGGTGGGCCAGCACGACGGCGGCCACCGGCTCCGGCGTCTCGGCGCGGCGGGCGGCCAGATCGGCGTGGACGCGGCGGACCGCCTCCGTCAGCACGGCCGTGTGGTGGGGCTCCACGCCCCAGGCCGGTCCCTGGTGGCGCGGTTCGAGGTAGGGGATGCCGTAGACGGCCACGGTCTGGCCCGCACCGCCGTCGACCCCGGGCTCGGTGAGCAGCACGGGGCGGTCCAGCTCCGCCGCGTCCGCGCGCACGTGCACGCCCGCGGCCGCCAGGAGTCCGCCGCCGAAGCCGAGGCGCACCGCCGAGTCGTGGTTGCCGCTCGTGAGCACCACCTGGGCGCCGGCCGCGTGCAGCCGGGTGAGCGTCCGGTCCAGCAGCCGGACGGCGTCCGCCGGCGGCAGCGCGCGGTCGTACACGTCCCCGGCCAGCAGGACGGCGTCCACGCCGCGCTCCGTCACGGTCGCGACGAGGGCGTCCAGGACCTCCTCCTGGGCCTCGAGCAGTCCGGTGCCGTGGAACGACCGGCCCAGATGCCAGTCCGAGGTGTGCAGCAGGATCATGCGGCCCACTCTAGGGAGGGTGTGGACGGGATAAGCACGACGCGGTGCAGCTCGTACGATGGCGGCATGTCCGCCACCGCGCCCGAGCCCACCGCCTCCTCGTCCACGCCCCTGCCCGGCCCCGAGCACGCCGACCGGGTCCTGGCCCTCCTCGCGGCCGGTGCCGCCGGGGACGCGCTGGGCGGCGTCGTCGAGTTCACCCCCGCGTCGGGGATCGAGGCGGTGCACGGCCCCGCCGGCGTCACCGACGCCGCGGACCTGCTCGCCCAGGAGGGCACCCACGCCCTGCCGATCACGGACGACACCCAGCTGACGCTGTACGTGCTCGACGGCCTGCTCGAGTGGATCGAGTGGCAGAACGACGGCGTCCTGGCCGATCCCGCCGCGTGCGTGTGGCTCGCGTGCCTGCGCTGGTTCGCCACGCAGGACGGCGCGCTGCCCGAGGGCGCTCCCCCGGCCCCGCCCCGCTGGATCGACGCGCACGCGGAGCTGAAGGTGCGCCGCGCGCCGGGCACCGCGTGCCTGAGCGGGCTCGCCGAACCGGGGATGGGCCTGCCGGGCGACCCGCACAACCCGGGCTCGAAGGGCTGCGGGACGGTCATGCGCTCGGCCCCGTACGGGATGGTGCCGGGGCTCGAGGACCCGCACGTCGTGTCCCTCGCCCGCCAGGGGGCCGTCCTCACGCACGGCCACCCCACCGCGTGGGTCGCGGCGGCCGCGTACGCCCTCGTCATCGCGGCCCTGCTGCGCGGCCTGGACCTGGCCGCCGCGGTCGCGCACGCCCGCGCGTGGCTCGACGGCCTGGGCGAGGAGGCCGAGGAGACCCGCGCCGCCGTGACCGCGGCGGTCGACCTGGCCGGCACCGTCGACGCCGACCCCGGCGCCCCCGGTGCCCTCCCCACCGCGCTCGGCGAGGGCTGGGTCGCGGAGGAGGCCCTGGCCATCGCGCTGTATGCCGCGCTCACCGCGCAGGCGGCGCACCCGGCCGATCCGGCGGCGGCGCTCGCCCTGGCGCTGCGGATCGGCGTGAACCACGACGGCGACTCCGACTCCACGGCCTCGCTGGCCGGGCAGGTGCTCGGCGCGGCGCACGGCACCGCCGTGTTCGGCGCGCACGACCCCGCGGACCGCGCCGCGGCCGAGGCCTCCGTCCCGGGGTGGATCGCCGAGCGCGAGGTCGTCCTGGAGGCCGCCCGGCGCTGGAGCGCCGCGACCACCTGAGTGGTTCAGCGCGCGGCGTCCGGCCAGTTCCCGTCGAGCATCTGCAGGAACTCCCCCTCGGAGACCAGGGCGATGGCCTGCCCACGGTCCCGCCGGCGCAGGGCGTCCCGCGTCTTGCGGTGCGCCAGCGCCGTGGTCACGGCCTGCGGTGCCCCGTCCTCGGCGCGCGGGCGGTGCAGGTCCGCGGCCTCGAAGCCGTCCCCCACGACGAGCATCGTGGTGGCCGCGCCCACCCGGTTCGCGGTCTGCGCGCCGTGCGCGGCCGCGCGCGTCTTGGCACTCTGACGCGACATGCCGATGCCGCCCGTGAACACCACGGTCTGGCCGAACAGGGGGTGACCCGGGTCGGCGGTCGGGTTCGGGGGCGGATTGACGCCCTCGTCCGGCCAGCGCATGAAGTCGGGCATGGCGCGTTCGTCCCGCAGCGGGACCCGCGCGTCGAAGACGCCCTCAGTGCGCCGGGCCTGGCGGGTGGCCTTCGACTCGGCGCCCGATCCCGCCGCCCGGGGGGCGAGGACGCTGACGCCCAGCCCCTGGGCCCGCATCAGGCGGTCGACGCCGCGGCCGGCCGGCGCGTCGGTCAGCCCGGGCAGAATCTCCGCGTCGGCCGGCGGCGCCCCCAGCACGCGCCGGCCGATGTCCACGAGGATGGCCGCGCAGGCCTCGGCGTCGGCCAGTGCGTCGTGGTGGCGTCCCGGGGTGAACCCGGCCTCGCGCGCCGCGGAGGGCAGGGCGTACGAGGGCAGGTCGTAGACGCGGCGCGCCAGCACCAGGGTGCACACGAACTCCAGGCCCGGCACGTCCCGGCCGGAGACCTCGAGGCCGGACTCGATGACGCCGACGTCGAAGCCCGCGTTGTGCGCCGCGAGCACGTCCGTCCCCACGAAGTCCGCGAGCTCGTCGTACACCTGCGCGAACCGGGGGGCGTCCAGGACGCGGTCCTCGGTGATGCCGTGGATGCGCACGTTGCGGGGATCGAACCGGTCGAAGCCGACGGGCGGACGGATCAGCCACTCCGCACGGTCCACCATGACCCCGTCCCGCACCCGGACGGCGCCCACGGCACACGGGGAGCCGCGGAAGCCGTTGGCGGTCTCGAAGTCGATCGCGGTGAAGTCCAGCCCCGGCACGGGGGCGCGCCCGCCGCTCACGGGCGCGCGTCGAGCGCGTCCACCAGGTAGGGCAGCAGGGCGCGGAAGGCGTGCCCCCGGTGGCTGATCGCGTTCTTGTCCTCGGGGCTCAGCTGCGCGGTGGACACGTCCCGGCCCTCGGGGCGCAGGATCGGGTCGTAGCCGAAGCCGCCGTCCCCCACGGGCTCGCGCAGCAGGGTGCCGGGCAGGCGGCCGTGCTCGACGTGCTCGACGTGGATGGCCCGGGCGCCCGCGGCGTCCGGGCCGCTGGGGACCGCGAGCGCGGCGGCGCACACGAACTGGGCACCCCGATGCTCGTCCGGCACGTCGGCCAGCTGGGCCAGCAGCAGCTCGAGGTTGGCACGGTCGTCCCCGTGGCGCCCGGCCCAGCGGGCCGAGAAGATCCCGGGGGCGCCGTGCAGCACGTCCACGGCCAGACCGGAGTCGTCCGCGACGGCGATCAGCCCCGTGTGCGCGGCCACGGCGCGGGCCTTCTTCAGCGCGTTCTGGGCGAACGTGACGCCGTCCTCGACGACGTCCGGGGCGCCCACGGCGCCCGCGTCCACCACCGCGGCCTCCACGTCGAGGCCGGGCACGGCGCCGGCGAGCAGCTGCCGCAGCTCGCGCACCTTGCCCGCGTTGTGCGTGGCGAGCACGACGCGGGCGCCCTCCGGCAGGCCTGCCGACGAGGAGGCGGGCGCGCTCACGCCCGGTCCTCCGTGGCGGCGGCCAGGGTCTCGGCCTGGACGCGGGCCAGCTCACCCGTGCCGATCAGGGCCAGGTCCAGCAGGGTGTCCAGCTCGGCGCGGGTGAACGGCGCGCCCTCGGCGGTGCCCTGCACCTCCACGAACTCCCCGGCCCCGGTGACGACCACGTTCATGTCCGTCTCCGCCTTCACGTCCTCCACGTACGGCAGGTCGAGGACGGGCACCCCGTCCACGATGCCCACGGACACCGCGGCGACGGAGTCCTTGAGGACGGCGGCGCCCTTCGCGAGGATCCCCTCGCGCCGCGCCCAGGCCACCGCCTCGGCGAGGGCGACGTAGGCGCCCGTGATGGCGGCGGTGCGGGTGCCGCCGTCGGCATCGAGGACGTCGCAGTCCAGGACGATGGTGTTCTCCCCCAGGGCGGACAGGTCGATGACGGCGCGCAGGGACCGGCCGATCAGGCGGGAGATCTCGTGGGTGCGCCCGCCGATCCGGCCCTTGACGGACTCGCGCTGGCTGCGCTCGTTGGTGGCCCGCGGGAGCATCGCGTACTCGGCGGTGACCCAGCCGGTCCCCTCGCCCTTGAGCCAGCGCGGCACGCCCTCGGTGAAGGAGGCGGTGCACAGCACGCGGGTGTTCCCGAACTCGATCAGGGCCGAGCCCTCCGCCTGCCGGGACCAGCCCCGGGTGATGGTGATGGGGCGCAGCTCGTCGACGGCGCGGCCGTCCGGGCGGGGGGCGGTGGGGGCGGGAGAGCTCATGGCCTCCAGTCTAGGCACGCCCTCAGACGCCGTAGCTCAGCCCCGAGACGGCGACGGCCAGCGGGCCGTCGTACACCGCGCGGGCCTCCTGGACGGCGCGCTGCGGATCGTTCCACACCGGCAGGTGTGTGAGCAGCAGCTTCCGGGCCCCGGCCTGCGCCGCCGTCTCGCCGGCCCGTCGGCCGGTCAGGTGGACGCCGTCGATGCCGTCGTCCCGGCCCTCGTGGAAGGCGGCCTCGCACAGGAACACGTCCGCGTCCCGCGCGGCCTCGACGAGCCCCTCACACGCGTCGGTGTCCCCGGAGTAGGTGAGCACGCGGGTGGTGACGTCGCCGTCGTCGTCGACGCGGTCCACCTCGACCCGGATCGCGTAGGCCTCGTCGATGGGATGGCGCACGGGGACCGGGGTGAACCGGAACGGACCGAGCCGCTCGGGGCGGCCGGCGGCCCAGCACCGGAACTCGAAGTCCTGGTGCATCCCCGGCTCGGGGTCCATCCCGTACGCCTCGGCGATGCGGTCGGCGGTGCCGGCGGGTCCGTAGACGGGCAGCCGGCCGCGTCCCCAGCCGGCCGGGTTCCAGCGGATGGCCACGTGCATCCCGCACAGGTCCATGAAGTGGTCCGGGTGCAGGTGGGAGAGCAGGATGCCGTCCAGGTCCTCGAGCTCGACGTAGCGCTGCAGCACGCCGAGGGCGCCGTTGCCGAGGTCGAGCAGGATCCGCCACGTGCGCGGGGTGACGCCGTCCTCGGCCACGCCCTCGGCGGTGAGGAGGTAGCACGAGGCGGGCGAGCCCGGGCCGGGGAAGGACCCGGAGGCCCCGATGATGGTCAGCTTCACGTCACACCCTCCTGCTCGGGGCCCGGCCGGACGGAGGCCGCCGAGCGCGTCGGGACCGGCGCGGCCGCGGGGCGGGGCGCGCCGATCGTCTCCAGGCGTCGCACGGACTCGACCTCGGGTCCGAGGAAGCGGCGCGCGAGGGCCTGGAAGTGGTCGGGGTCGCCGGTGGCGGCGAAGCGGTGGCGGGTGGCCTGGCCGGAGCCCGCGGCCGAGTGGGGGTGCTCGAGGCCGAGGCGGACCAGCTCCCGGTAGAGGTCCTTGGCGGTCTCCTCCGCGGAGGAGACGAGCGTGACGTCCTCCCCCATCACGAGGGAGAGCGCGCCGGTCAGCAGCGGGTAGTGGGTGCATCCCAGCACGAGGGTGTCCACGCCCGCCGCACGCAGCGGGGCCGTGTACTCCCGGGCGGTCTCCAGCAGTTCGGGGCCGGTGGTGATGCCGGCCTCCACGAACTCCACGAACCGCGGGCACGCGACCGAGGTGATCTCGAGGTGCGGGGCGGCCGAGAACGAGTCCTCGTAGGCGCGGGACCCGACGGTCGCCTCGGTGCCGATCACACCGATCCGGCCCGTGCGGGTGGCTGCCACGGCGCGGCGCACGGCGGGCTGGATCACCTCGATCACGGGGATGCCGTGGCCTCCCGTGTAGCGCTCGCGGGCGTCGCGCAGCACGGCGGCCGACGCGGAGTTGCACGCGATCACGAGCGCCTTGACGCCGCGCGCGACGAGCTCGTCCATGATCGCCAGGGCGAGGGCCCGTACCTCGGCGATGGGCCGCGGGCCGTACGGCGAGTGCTCCGTGTCGCCCACGTAGAGGATGGACTCGTGGGGCAGCTGGTCCATGATCGCCCGGGCCACGGTCAGCCCGCCCACGCCCGAGTCGAACACGCCGATCGGCGCGGCGGCGTCCACGGCGGCGCGCTGGCCGCTCACTGCTCGCCCTCCGCGTCCCCGGCGCCCGGCGCGGACTCGTCCGAGCCCTCGGGCAGCTCGCTGAGCATCTCCGTCATGAGCGTCTCCAGCAGCCACGAGGTGAAGTTGTAGAGCAGGGCCATGGTGGACTCGACGTCCTCCGCGCTGCGCCAGTCGTCCACGGCGTGCACGCGGGCGGCGTCCTCCTCGGTCTCGACGCCCAGGCGGGCCGCGAGGACGAGGCGCACGTCGTTGAGCGCGCGGCCGAAGGCCGGCGCCTGGTCGTGCGGGACCTCCACGCGCGTCGAGCGCAGCAGCTCGAGTGCCAGGCGCGCGTCCGCGAGCTTCCCCTCCGACAGGGCGTCCTCGGTCAGGGCCCGGTGGGCGCCCTGTTCGGCGGCGCCGGCCTGGGGCATCGCATCCGGCAGGAGGCGTGCGACGGCCGGGTCGGTGGGGGCCGAACGCTGCGGCTCCGGGTCCTGGCTCAGGTGCAGCCCGGAGACCAGCCCCCAGAACGCGGCGTCGGACGCGTCCAGCCCGGCCACGGGGCCCGCGTCCTGCGCGGCGGACACGGACGGCGGCGCCGCCGGGGGATCTTCGGGCGTGTCGACGCCGTCCTCGGCGGCCGGGGCCTCGGCGGGGTCCGCCTCGGCGGGGCGCACGTCCGCGCGTCGGCCCTCGAGCAGGGCGACGACGTCCCTGACCAGCCCGCGCAGCAGGCGCACCTCCGGCAGCTCCAGCTGCGCCGTGTACCCCCGCCGCGTCCAGCGGAACCGTTCTGCCATGCCCCTCCTCAGTCCTCCGCCTGCTCCAGCGTGGCCCACAGCCCGTAGCCGTGCATCGCGCCCACGTGCAGCTCGGCCTTCTCCTTGGTGCCCGTCGCCACCACGGACCGGCCCCGCTCGTGGACCTCGAGCATGAGCCGCTGCGCCTTGGCCGCGGAGTAGCCGAAGTGGGTGCGGAACACGTAGGCCACGTAGCTCATCAGGTTCACCGGGTCGTTCCACACCACCACGTTCCACGGCCGGTCCCGGGCTGTGTCCTCGTGAGGCCGCTCCAGCAGGGCGGTGTCGGTGGCGCCGGCGGGGACGGACTCACCCGGCGCCGGACGCACGGCGCGCGGCGCGGACGGATCGTGGCGGGTCAGCACGGACATGCGCCCCAGTGTACGAGGCGGGCGGGCCAGGACCGGCCCCGCCACGGTCCACTAGGGTGGGGGCGTGAGCCAGAACCCCGTGCCCAGCGCCTCGCGGACCGCCGACGACTGGCAGATCCCCACGGCGCTGATGACCGACCACTACGAGCTGACCATGCTCCAGGCCGCGCTGAAGGCCGGCACCGCGCACCGCCGCTCCCGCTTCGAGCTGTTCACCCGACGCCTGCCCAGCGGCCGCCGCTACGGCGTGGTGGCCGGCGTGGGCCGCGCGCTGGAGGGCCTGTCCCGCTTCCGGTTCGACACGCCCGAGCTCGACTTCCTCGCGGACACCACCGCCCTCGACGACGCCACGCTGGCCTGGCTCGCCGACTACGAGTTCACGGGTGACATCGTGGGCTACGCCGAGGGCGAGGCCTACTTCCCGCACTCCCCCCTCCTGCAGGTGGAGTCGACGTTCGCCGAGGCGTGCATCCTGGAGACCTACCTGCTCTCCATCTACAACTACGACTCCGCCGTGGCCTCCGCAGCCTCCCGCATGACGGCCGTCGCGGACGGCCGCCCGTGCGCCGAGATGGGCTCGCGCCGCACGCACGAGGAGTCTGCCGTGGCCGCCGCCCGCGCCGCGGCCATCGCGGGCTTCACCGCCACCTCGAACCTCGAGGCGGGCCGCCGGTACGGCATCCCGACCGTCGGCACCGCCGCCCACTCCTTCACCCTGCTGCACGACTCGGAGCGCGCCGCCTTCGAGGCCCAGGTCGCCGCGCTCGGGGCGGACACCACCCTCCTCGTGGACACGTATGACGTGGAGCAGGGCGTGCGCACCGCGGTCGAGGTTGCCGGCCCGGCCCTGCGGAACGTCCGGGTCGACTCCGGCGACCTCGTGATCCAGGCTCACCGCGTGCGCGAGCTGCTCGACGAGCTGGGCAACACCGAGACCGGGATCATGGTCACCTCGGACCTGGACGAGTACGCGATCGCCGCCCTGCGCTCCGCCCCCGTCAGCTCGTACGGCGTGGGCACGCGCCTGGTCACCGGGTCCGGCGCGCCCACCGCCTCCATGGTCTACAAGCTCGTGGCCCGCCAGGACGACGACGGCACGTGGGTGGACGTGGCCAAGGCCAGTTCCGGCAAGGCCAGCCGGGGCGGCCGCAAGGAGGCCGCGCGCCGCCGCGACCCGCGGGGCCGGGCCACCGCCGAGGTGATCGGCGTCAACCGCGGCGCCGCGCCCGACGCCGACGACCGTCCCCTGCTGCACCGTTTCGTGCACGCCGGCGAGCTGGCCGAGGGCTGGACCGGCCCCGAGGCCGTCACCCGCGCCGCCGAGCGGCACGCCGCCTCCCTGCGCGAGCTGCCCGCCTCGGTGGGCCGCCTGCAGCCGGGCGACCCCGCCATCCCGACCATCTTCCTGGAGGACTGACCCATGGAGAACCTGAACCGCGCCCTGGTGATCGTGGACGTGCAGAACGACTTCTGCGAGGGCGGCGCCCTCGGCGTGACCGGCGGCGCCGCCGTCGCGGCCGGGGTCAGCGAGCACCTGGCCGAGCACGCGGACGCCTACGCGTCCGTGGCAGCCACGCGCGACTGGCACGTCGACCCGGGCACGCACTTCGCCGCGGCCACCGGCGCCGAGCCGGATTTCCGCACCACCTGGCCGGTGCACTGCGTTGCCGGCACCGCCGGCGCCGAGCTGCATCCCGACCTGGACGCCGAGCACCTCGACGCCGAGTTCCTCAAGGGCCTGCACACGGACGCCTACTCCGGCTTCGACGGCGCCCTCGGCGAGCCCGACGCCGTCCCGACCGGGGCCGCGGGCGAGCGCCCCTCCGGGACCGTCGGCCCGTACGGGGCCACCGCCGTGGCCGCGGCCGCCGTCGAGTCCGGCGCCCCCGGCCTCGACGAGTGGCTCCGTGAGCAGGGCGTGGACGCGATCACCGTGGTGGGCATCGCCACGGACCACTGCGTGCGCGCCACCGTGCTCGACGCCCTCGACGCCGGCTACGAGGTCACCGTGCTGACCGACCTGGTGGCCGGCGTCGACGAGGCGGCCGCCCAGGCCGCGCTCCACGAGATGGAGGCCGCCGGGGCCATCCTGGCGACCTCGTGAGCGGGTTCGGCCCCGAGCGGCACCGGCGTCGCCTCTGAGGCGCCGCACGCCGAGACAGTGACGAATGTCACTCGATGCGGCATGATGGAGGCACGCGGCCCCGGCGGGCGTGCCGGAGCCGGTGCCCGACGCAGACGAGGAGAGCAGCCATGACCGACTCCCCCATCGCCGCAGACCGGGACGGCATCCGCTACCTCTCCGGGGTGATCCCCGCCGCCGACGGCGGCCGTCTGGTCGGTCTGGCCCGCGTGGTCTCCGACGGCCACACCATCGCCTACCTGCAGGACATCCTCGTGGATCCGGGGCACCAGCGCCGCGGCATCGCCTCCGAGCTGCTGCGCCGCATCTTCGCCCGGTTCGGCCATGTGCGTCAGCACGTGCTGCTCACGGACACCGAGGAGCGCCAGCGCGCCTTCTACGAGGCCCATGGATTCCGTGAGTCCCGTGACGTGGAGGGCGACGAGCTGCGCGCCTTCGTGCGCTTCCAGTCCCGGGACGGCTGAACCCGGCGCTCAGGTCGGCACGGCCCGCGGGCGCCCCCGCGCTCCCGGCGGACCTCAGGTCCGGCCGACGAACCACCCGCGCAGGGTGCTCAGCCGCTTCTCCAGCTGCTCGCGGGAGGCCTGGGCCACGGCGGGGCCGCCGGAGATCTCCCGCAGGCGGTTGTGGATCACCCCGTGCGGCTGGCCGGAACGGGCCGCCCAGGCGGACACCGTCTTGGACAGCTCGGAGCGCAGCTCCTTCATCCGCCGGTGGTCCACGACGTCGGCGGGCTCGGCCGCCTGCGCACGCGGCCGGCGCTGGATCTGCTCGGCCTGCCGCTGCCGCAGCAGGGCGGAGACCTGCTCGGCGTCCAGCAGGCCCGGGATGCCGAGGAAGTCCTGCTCCTCCTCCGAGCCGACGGCGCCGCCGAGGCCGAACTCGCCGCCGTCGAAGAGCACCTTGTCGAAGCTCGCCCGGGACTCGAGGGCCTCGAACTTCTCCCGCGTCAGCGCGTCCGAGCCGCTCTCGGCCCGGTTGGCCTCCGCGATGAGGTCCTCCTCGGGGGCGTCCTCGAGGTCCTCGACCTCGACGGCGCCCTCCTTGCGGTCCAGCGCGTGGTCCCGCTCGAGCTCCATCTCGTTGGCCAGCAGCATGAGCGCGGGCACGGACGGCAGGAACACCGAGGCGGTCTCCCCACGCCGGCGGGAGCGCACGAAGCGGCCCACGGCCTGGGCGAAGAACAGGGGCGTGGACGTGGACGTGGCGTACACGCCCACGCACAGGCGGGGCACGTCCACGCCCTCGGACACCATGCGCACCGCCACCATCCACCGCTCGTCCGACGCGGCGAACTCCTCGATGCGATCCGAGGCCCCCTTGTCGTCCGAGAGGATCACGGCCGGCCGCTGGCCGGTCAGCGCCTCGAGCTGCGCGGCGTACGCGCGCGCGTCCTGGTGGTCCGTGGCGATCACGAGACCGCCGGCGTCGGGGACGTTGCGGCGCACCTCGCTGAGCCGGCGGTCGGCCGCGCGCAGCACGGACGGGATCCACTCGCCCGCCGGGTCCAGCGCGGTGCGCCAGGCGGAGGCGGTGATGTCCTTCGTGGCGGCCTCGCCGAGCTGAGCCTCCATGACCTCGCCGGTGGAGGTCTTCCAGCGCATCTGGCCCGAGTAGGCCATGAAGATCACGGGGCGGACCACGTGGTCGCGCAGCGCCGGCCCGTAGCCGTACGTGTAGTCGGCCTTGGAGCGCTCGATGCCGTCCTGGCCGAGCTCGTAGCGGACGAAGGGGATGGAGGCGGTATCCGAGCGGAAGGGCGTGCCGGTCAGGGACAGCCGCCGCGTGGCCGGCTCGAACGCCTCACGGATGCCCTCGCCCCAGCTCAGGGCGTCGCCGCCGTGGTGGATCTCGTCCAGGATCACCAGCGTCTTGGCGGCCTCGGTGCGGTTCCGGTGCAGGACGGGCTTGTTCGCCACCTGGGCGTACGTCAGCGCCACCCCGCGGTACTCGGCGCCGTGCCGCCCGTCGGCGTTCTTGAAGTTCGGGTCGATCGCGATGCCGACGCGCGCGGCGTTGTCCGCCCACTGGCGCTTGAGGTGGTCCGTGGGCGCGACGACGGTCAGTCGCTGCACGACGCCGGAGTCCATCAGGATCTTGGCCACGCGCAGCGCGAACGTCGTCTTGCCCGCGCCGGGGGTCGCGACCGCCAGGAAGTCCTGCGGCGCGGTCTGGAGGTAGCGCTCCAGCGCCTCCTGCTGCCACTGGCGCAGCTTGGGGGCCGTCCCCCACGCCGCGCGCTCGGGCATGGCGGGGGGAAGGTCCTCGCCGATGTGGAACAGGTCGTGCTGGACGCTGCCGTCCGGGGTGCCGCTCGTCAGGGAGCGGCCGTCAGCCACGGCCGCGGCCTCCGAACCAGCCACCGCGCTTGCCGTCGCCGTCGCCGCCGTCCTGCGGCTCGCGCAGGCCCTCGTAGATCTCCTTGCACGTGGGGCACACGGGGAACTTGTTCGGGTCCCGGCCCGGCACCCACACCTTGCCGCACAGGGCGATCACGGGGGCACCGGTGACGGCGGACTCCGTGATCTTCTCCTTGCGGACGTAGTGGGCGAAGCGCTCGTGGTCGCCCGGCTCGATCTCCTGGCGCAGCTCCTCACGCTCGAGGACGGACGTGCCGCCGCCGGCGGGCGCGAAGGGGTCGTTCAGGTCGGGTTCGCCGGTCACACTCATGCGGGCCAGTCTAGCCGCGCCCCTCAGAAGGCGGCCACGGCCTGGTAGGTCTCGGCCTGCGCGCGGTCGTACCAGCGCGCCCCCAGGCGCACACCCAGCCACAGCGCGACGGCGCCCCACGCGAGCCCGAGCGCCACCGTCACCCACCCCCACACGGCGGCCCCGGTGGCGAGCCGGACGACGAAGGGCACCAGGAACGGCACCGCGAGCGCCAGGCTGACCAGCATCGCGGCGCCCTGGACGAGCATCGTGCGCATGGCCGCGCCCTGCGGCGTCGCGAACGGGCTGTCCCCCGGCTTCGGGACCGGGTAGACGAAGCGGGCGGAGACGAACGCGGACAGCCCGGCGGTCGTCCCGAACAGGCCGAGGGCCAGGCCCAGCATCGGCGCCAGCAGGGACCAGTCCCCCGCCGCCGCCACCGTCGCCGTCGTCACGAGCAGGATCATCGGCACGCCCCAGCCCGCCAGGCCCAGGACCCGGCCCCAGCGGTCGTCCACGCCCCGCACGCCCGAGACGACGTGCAGGTGGAACGCCGTGTGGTCGTAGGCGATGTCCGCGGAGATCGAGTAGGCCAGGGACCAGGCGGTGATCGGCCCGAGGACCAGCAGCAGGCCCAGTCCGGGACCCCCCTCCCCGGCCATGCCCCCGGTGAACCACAGCAGGACGGCCATGAGCGGGATGATGATGAGCCCGGCCGCGTACCGCGGGTCAGCCAGCCAGTAGCGCTGGGCGCGGGCCGCGATCGCGGTGCGCGGGCCCGTGGCCGGTCGGCCCAGCCAGCGCAGCGGCGTCGGGTCCGCTCCCGCGGCGACGCGGCGGGACCGACCGCCGCCCACGGCCACCGGCTCCACGGTGCGGCGCACGGCCAGGTGCCACAGGGCCAGGGCGGCCAGGCACCAGGCGGCCGCCACCGCGAGGTGGAGCGCGACGGCGGCGCCGCGGCCCTCGGCGACCGCCCACGCCGCGGCGGGGCCCGCCCCGAACGGGGTCCACGCCGCGCCGCGGGCGATCTGGGGCGCGATCGCCAGGAAGTCCTCGAACGACGCGATGGCCCGCGAGAGGGCGAGGCCGCCGAGCATGAGCGGGATGAACAGCAGGACGGAGACGACGTCCCGCACCCGACGCCGGCTCGCGTAGGCGGCCAGGAGGCCGGCGAGACCGGAGCCGATCGCCACGGCGGTCACCGCGGTGAGCGCGCCCCCGACCAGGCCCACCGCCAGCGCGGCCGGCCGGTCCCACCAGCTGGCCCCCAGGCCCACCAGCACGGCCAGCGTGGCGAGCCCGACCGGCGTCGTGAAGGCGCTCAGGACCAGCCCGGCGATGAGGGTGCGGGCCGGGACGGGGAAGAGCACGAAGCTGTGCGGGTCGAGCGTGGCGTCGACGCCCGTGACGAACGGCGGGATGACGAGCCAGGCGAGCACCACGACGGCGGCGGCCAGCACGGTCGTGGCGCCGCGGGCCTCGTCCGGCAGGGCGGGCAGGCCCGTGACGAGCAGCGTCACCGCCACGGCGGCCATGCCGAGCACGTACAGCGCGCCGAGCACGCTCATCACCAGGGTGAACGGGGACCGGCGCCACTGGTTCAGGGTCAGCGTCCAGCGCAGTCGGACGAGCGTCAGAGCCATGCCAGCCCCTCCGAGCCGTGGCGGCCGCCGACGAGGTCCACGAAGCGGTCCTCGAGGTCGCGCCCGTCCCGGACCTCCTCGAGCGTGTCGGCGGCCCGCAGCGTCCCGGCCGCGATCACGGCGACGTGGGTGCACATGCGCTGGACGAGGTCCATCACGTGGCTCGAGACGATCACGGTGCCGCCCCGCTCCACGTACGAGTGCAGGATGTCCCGGATGTTCGCGGCGGAGACCGGGTCCACGGCCTCGAACGGCTCGTCCAGGACGAGCAGGTCCGGGGCGTGGACCATGGCGGCCGCCAGGGACACCTTCTTGGTCATGCCGGCGGAGTAGTCGGCCACGAGCTTGCGGCCGGCGTCCTCCAGGTCCATCACCCGCAGCAGGTCCGTGGTCCGCTCGGCCACGGTGTCCGCGTCGAGCCCGTGCAGCAGCCCGGCGTAGGTCACGAGCTGCGCGCCCGTGAGGCGGTCGAAGGTGCGCACGCCGTCGGCGAGCACGCCGACCCGTCGCTTGGCCTCGAGGGGCTGCTCCCACACGTCGACGCCGTGGATCCAGGCGCGGCCGTGGTCCGGGCGCAGCAGCCCGGTGGCCATGGACAGGGCGGTGGTCTTGCCCGCCCCGTTGGGCCCGACCACCCCGAAGAACGATCCGGCCGGGACGTCCAGGTCCAGCGCGTCGAGCGCCAGCTTGTCCCCGAACCGCTGGGTCAGCCCGCGCGTGACGAAGGCGAGGTCCGGATCGGGGGCGTCCACCGCGCGACGACGGGCGGCGGCCGCCAGGTGGGCGGGGGCAGGCTCGGGCGCATGCGGAGTCATGCCTGGGACGTTACCCACCGTCAAGCGGACACGGCGTCCTCCTCAGGGATGAACTGTGGGTCCCTCAGAACAGCGCTGCGGCCAGCCGACGCCGCGAGGCCTGCACACGGGGATCGTCCGTGCCCACCACGGTGTAGAGGTCCACGAGGTGGGCGCGCGCCGTCTCCCGGTCGTCGCCGGGGTGGAGGGCGATGAACCGCACGAGCCGGGCGAAGGCGTCCTCCACGTGGCCACCGAGCACGTCCAGGTCGGCGACGGCGAGCTGGGCGGCGACGTCGTCCGGGCCGTCCGCGGCGGCCGCGCGCACCGCCGCGGCGTCGGCGTCGCGGGTGCGCAGCATGAGGCGGGCCGCGGACAGGCCCTGCTGGGCCACGGCGTCCGCGGGGCTGTCGGCCAGCGCCGCCTCCCACGCCGAGACGGCCCCGGGCAGGTCGTCGGCGGCGAGGGCCTCATGGGCGGCCCGGTGCAGCGGCGGCACGGGCGGGGCCTCCGCGGCCGCGGCGCCGGCGTCCTGGCGCGCCGGAGCGACGGGGGGCACGGTGCCGGCGACGCCGTTCTGACGGGCCACCTCGAGGATCTCCCCCATGAGCTGGCGCAGCGTCTCCTCCGGCACCTCCTGATTGACCAGCGGCACCGGCTGCCCCGCCACCACGGCCATGACCGCGGGGCCGGCCCCCAGGCCCAGCGCCTGCAGCACGGTGGGCTCCTTCGCCACGTCCAGACGCGCGAGCACGAGCCGTCCCGCCTGGGCGTCGACCGCGTCCGCGAACTGCCGGTAGAGCGCCTCGCTCGCCGCGTCCCCGGGCACGTGCAGGTGCAGCAGCACCGGCACCTGGGCGGAGAGCTGGACCAGCTGCTGCAGCAGACCCTGGTCGGCGTCCGCGATCACCCACGAGCCGCCGCCGGCGCCGGCGTCGGCCCCCGGGGCGGTCCGCCCGGCCGGGGCCGGGGTGCCGAGCGAGGACAGGTCGACGGCGCCGCGCAGGTGGGACGGGGCGTCGGAGGGGGGCTGGGCGGTCACGTCGGTCACGATCCTTCCGGTCCGGGTCCGCCCCGTCGCCGGGGCGAGAGGCGTTGTCACTGCGCCCCACGGTAGCCTCCCCGGCGCGGCGCGGTCAGGCCGGGGCCCTGACGTACGCTGAGCGCGTGGAGGAGAAGGAGACCGCATCCGGCCCGGACGCCGCCGGCGTCGCCGACGTCCGCGCCCCGGCCGAGCCCGAGGGCACCGAGCAGCCGCCCGTGGCCGGCATCCCCGTGGAGCCGGTCGGGGTGGCCGCCGCGCCGCCGTCGCACGGGCCGACGCCCGCCGGGCGTCGTCGACTGCCCCGCCTGGGCTCCGTCCTGCGGCGGCGCCGACCCTTCCTCGAGGAGGACCGGGTGGACCCCGAGTCGGTCCCCGTCGACGGCGCCGAGGATCCGGCGGTCGCGGCCGTGGCTCTCGAGTCCCCCGTGCTGACCGGCTTCCTGCTCGCGGTGGGCGTGGCCCTGGCCATCGGCGTCGTCTCGGTGCTGCGCACGAACGGACACCTCATCGTGTGGATCGCCGCGGCCCTGTTCATCGCCCTGGGCCTGGATCCGCTGGTGCGCCGGGTCGAGTCCTGGGGCGCGCCCCGCTGGGTCGGCGTGCTCACGGCCGCGCTCGGCCTGGCCGCCGTGGCCGGGGCGTTCGTCGCCCTCCTGGTCCCCACGGTGATCGAGCAGTCCACGCAGCTGGTCCAGGACCTGCCGGCCATCATCGACGGGGTGATGACCGCCGAGTGGTTCGTGCAACTCGACGAGGAGTTCCACCTCCAGGAGGCCGTTCGCGCCCAGACCGAGCGCCTCGCCGCCGACGGCGTCGCCGTCACCGACCTGTTCGGCGGGCTCCTCGGCTTCGGCCAGACCGTGCTGAACGCCGTCTTCTCGGTGCTCGTGGTGGTCGTGCTGACGCTGTACTTCCTCTCCTCCCTGCCGCACATGAAGTACTGGGCCTACCGGCTCGCACCGCGTTCGCGCCGGCCCCGGATCGAGGCGCTGTCCGAGCAGATCACCTCCTCGGTCGGCCACTACGTGATGGGCCAGTCCTTCGTGGCCGCCCTCAACGGCGCGGTGGCGTTCACGGCGCTGGCCATCGCCGGCGCCCCCTTCGCCGTCCTGCTCGCCGCGATCGCCGCCTTCATGGCGTTCATCCCGCTGGTGGGCGCCGCGATCGGCGGTACGCTGCTGACCCTCGTGAGCCTGCTGACCTCGTGGCAGACCGCCGCCGTGTTCGCGGCCATCTACTTCGTCTACCTGCAGATCGAGGCCTACGTCATCTCGCCGCGTGTCATGGCGCGCGCGGTGTCCGTGCCGGCGGCCGTGGCCGTGATCGCGGTGATCGCCGGTGGCGCGCTGCTGGGCGTCCTCGGCGCCCTCATGGCGATCCCGCTCGCCGCCGCGCTGCTGCTGCTGGTCCGCGAGGTCTTCATCCCCCGCCAGGACGCCCGGTAGGCCCACGACGGCGGCGCGGCCCGGACCGCGCGGTCAGCGGCCCGGTCGGGTGCGCCAGCACACCGGGTGCCAGTGCCGCCGGTCCGCCCCCGCGTCCTCATCCCCCATGATCCAGTCGGCGCGCCAGGCCACGAGGTGCGCCTGGCCCTGCCGGATCACCTGACCGCAGCCGGGGCACGTGTAGTCCTTCACCGCGCGCCACGCGGGGATCTGCCGGACGTGCCATCCGCCGTCGGACCCGGACTGGCGCGAGTAGCCCGCGTCCAGGCCGAGGAGCTCCTCGAGCGGGTCGGCGCGCCCCGGCGACGGCCGGGACCGCCGGGAGGCGCCGGAGGCCCCGCGCTCGCTCCGCCGAGGCGCGGACGAGCGGCGGGGGCGGTTCGAACGGGGCATGCCTCCATGCTGGCACAAGAGCCGGTGGGCGCGGTCCGCCTAGGATGGACCGGTGCGACTCGTCATTGCCCGCTGCTCCGTGACCTATGAGGGCCGCCTGAACGCCCACCTGCCCACCGCCACCCGCCTGCTCATGGTGAAGGCGGACGGCTCGGTGCTGGTGCACTCCGACGGCGGCTCCTACAAGCCCCTCAACTGGATGTCGCCGCCCGCGACCCTGCACGTGGAGGAGCCCTTCCCCGACCAGGCCGACCAGGGGGTGACGCAGGTCTGGCGCGTGCAGGCCAAGAAGTCCGACGACCGGCTCATCGTGCTCATCGAGGAGGTCCTGGCGGACGACTCCCACGAGCTCGGCGTGGACCCCGGCCTCGTCAAGGACGGCGTGGAGGCGGATCTGCAGCGTCTGCTGGCCGAGCAGATCAGCCTGCTCGGCGACGGCCACACCCTCGTGCGCCGCGAGTACATGACGGCGATCGGCCCCGTGGACATCCTGGCCCGCGACGCCGACGGCGGCACCGTGGCGGTCGAGCTCAAGCGCCGCGGGGACATCGACGGGGTCGAGCAGCTCACCCGCTACCTCGAGCTGATGAACCGGGACCCGCTCCTGGCGCCCGTGCGCGGCGTGTTCGCGGCCCAGCAGATCAAGCCCCAGGCCCGCACCCTCGCCGAGGACCGCGGCATCCGCTGCGTCACCCTCGACTACGACGCGATGCGCGGCGTGGACGACGCCGAGTCCCGCCTGTTCTGAGGCGCCGGGCGGGCTCAGCGGCGCCAGAAGGACGACGCCGCGGACGGCCCCGCCTCGCTCCAGGCGCGCAGGGCGCCGGCGTCGTCGGGGTCGACGACGACGCGCACCGGACGTGTGCCGGCGCTCAGCTCCAGGACGGCCCGGCCGGCCTCGTCCGCCGGGAGGCGGTCGATCTGCAGGCGGCTCCGGTCCGCGCTCCAGCGCTCCCGCGAGAGGCGCCAGCCCCCGGTGAGGCGCAGGCGGGACTCGTCGTACACGCCGATCACACGCTCACGCCCCGGGCCCTCCCGCTCCAGGACCGCAGGGAAGGCGGCCGTGACACGGGCGAGGGCCCGGCGCCGCATCACCAGGGCGAGTGCCGACAGCACGATGACTGCCACCACGGTCGCCGAGGCGATGAGCACCGGGCCCTCCACCGTCAGGTCCTGCCGCGCCGCGTCAGGCCGCCGCGGCGTCGCCCAGCCGGGCGGACGTCGCGGCGATCACGACACGGTCGTGGTCCACGGAGAAGAAGCCGCCGCGGGCCTGCGCGGTGACGGTGCCGCCGTCCGTGGTCCGCACCACGACCTCGCCGTCGCCGAGGACGGCGAGCATCGGGGTGTGGCCCGGGAGGATGCCGATCTCACCGTTGACGGTGCGCGCCGACACGGCCGACGCGGCGCCCGACCAGATGGACCGCTCCTCGGAGACGATCTCGACGTTGAGCTCAGCCATGATCGATCAGCCCTCGGCCTGGATCTTGGCCCACTCGCGCTCGACGTCGTCCAGGCCGCCCACGTTGTAGAAGGCCTGCTCCGCGACGTGGTCCAGGTCGCCGTCGGCGATGGCCTTAAAGCCCTCGACGGTGTCCTTGACCGGCACGGTGGAGCCCTCGACGCCGGTGAACTGCTTGGCGGTGTAGGTGTTCTGCGAGAGGAACTGCTCGATCTTGCGGGCGCGGCCCACGGTGATCTTGTCCTCCTCGGAGAGCTCGTCCACACCGAGGATCGCGATGATGTCCTGCAGCTCCTTGTTCTTCTGCAGGATCTGCTTCACGCGGATGGCCACGTCGTAGTGGTCCTGGCCCACGTACTGCGGGTCGAGGATGCGCGAGGTCGAGGCCAGCGGGTCCACGGCCGGGTACAGGCCACGGGACGCGAGGTCACGGGTCAGGTTGGTGGTCGCGTCCAGGTGCGCGAACACGTTGGCCGGGGCCGGGTCGGTGTAGTCGTCCGCGGGGACGTACACGGCCTGCATCGAGGTGATGGAGTGGCCGCGGGTCGAGGTGATGCGCTCCTGGAGCACACCCATCTCGTCCGCCAGGTTCGGCTGGTAGCCCACGGCGGAGGGCATGCGGCCCAGCAGCGTGGAGACCTCGGAACCGGCCTGCGAGAAGCGGAAGATGTTGTCGATGAACAGCAGCACGTCCTGGTTCTGCACATCGCGGAAGTACTCCGCCATGGTCAGCGCGGACAGGGCCACACGCAGACGCGTGCCCGGCGGCTCGTCCATCTGGCCGAACACGAGGGCGGTGTCCTTCAGGACGTCCGCCTCGTCCATCTCGACCCAGAGGTCGTTGCCCTCACGGGTGCGCTCGCCGACGCCGGCGAACACGGAGGTGCCGCCGAAGTTGCGGGCCACACGGGTGATCATCTCCTGGATGAGCACGGTCTTGCCCACGCCGGCGCCGCCGAACAGGCCGATCTTGCCGCCCTTGATGTAGGGGGTCAGCAGGTCGATGACCTTGATGCCGGTCTCCAGCATCTCGGTGGAGCCCTCGAGGGACGCGAAGTTCGGGGCCGGGCGGTGGATCGGCCAGCGGTCCTCGGCCTGCAGCTGCGAGGTCGGCATGTCCAGGGTCTCGCCGAGCACGTTGAAGATGTGGCCCTTCACGGCGTCGCCGACCGGCACCGAGATGGGGGCACCGGTGTCCACGACGTCGGTGCCGCGCACCAGGCCGTCGGTGGACTGCAGGGAGATGGCGCGGACCATGTTGTCGCCGAGGTGCTGGGCGACCTCGAAGGTGACCGTGCGGCGCTGGCCGTTGAAGTCGATCTCGGTGGTCAGCGCGTTGTAGATCTCCGGCATCGCGTTGGCCGGGAACTCGGCGTCGATCACGGGGCCGATGACGCGGGACACGCGTCCGGTGGCACCGCCGGTGGGGGTCCCGGTGCCCTGGTCAGTGATGGTGGCAGTCATCTCTCTCACTTCTATCGTGTGTGGATGGCGAGTCTGGTGAGTCCCGAACGGGCTCAGGAGTTGTTGAGCGCGTCCGCGCCCGCGATGAGCTCGGTGAGCTCCTGGGTGATCTCGGCCTGACGGGCGTTGTTCATCAGGAGGGTGTAGTCCTTGATGAGGCTCGTGGCGTTGTCGCCCGCCGACTTCATGGCGCGCTGACGGTTGGCGAGCTCCGAGGCCGCCGACTGCAGCATCGCGTTGAAGATGCGCGACTCGATGTACTTGGGCAGCAGCGCGTCGAGGACCTCCTCCGCGTCCGGCTCGTACTCGTAGAGCGGCAGCACGTCCTCGGCGGTGGCGGCCTCCTCCTCGACGACCTCGAGGGGCAGCAGGCGCACCACGTGGGGGTTCTGCTTCACGAGCGAGACGAACTCGGTGAACACGACGTGGATCTCGTCCACGCCGCCGTCCGCCGTGTCCGTGAGGAACGCATCCACGAGCACCTCGCCGATCTCGGCGGCGCGCTCGGCGACGGGGGCGTCCGTCTGACCGGTCCACAGCTTCTTGTAGCCGCGGCCGCGGAAGTCGAAGTACGTCTGCGCCTTGCGGCCGACGACGTACACGTCCACGTCCTTGCCCTCCTCGCCGAGGCGGGTGAGGAGCTGCTCGGCCTTGCGCAGCACGTTCGCGGAGTACGCGCCGGCGAGGCCGCGGTCCGAGGACATGATGAGCACGGCCGCCCGGGTCGGGTTCTCGGGCTCCGTGGTGAGGACATGATCGATGTCGTGCTGGCTCGACACGGCCGAGACGGCGCGGGTGATCGCGTTCGCGTAGGGCAGCGACGCGCTGACGCGCTCACGTGCCTTGGTGATGCGAGACGTGGCGATCAGCTCCATCGCCTTGAAGATCTTCTTCATCGACGACGTCGACGCGATCTTCTGACGGTAGACCCGGATCTGGGCTCCCATGGTGGTCCTTTCCCTGGCGGGAGGGCGGCCCGGCGTCGTCCCCGTGGGGTCCGACGCCGGACCGCTCCCTCACCGACCGGCGGTCAGCGCTTCTGCTTGGTGATCTGCTCCTGCGCGACCTGGTCCTGCTCGATCGCGCGGTGCTCCTCGTGGCCGGCCTGCACGCCGCCGTCCTCGGAGGACTGGAAGCCCTTGGAGAACTCGGCGACGGCCGACTCGAGCGCGGACACGGTGCCGTCCTCGAGCTTGCCGGTGGAGGCGATGTCGGTCAGGACGGAGGTGTGGCGACGCAGGTGGTCGATGAACTCGCGCTCGAAGCGCAGCACGTCCTGCACCGGCACCTCGTCGAGGTGGCCCTTGGAGCCGGCCCAGATGGACACGACCTGCTCCTCGACCGGGTAGGGCGAGTACTGCGGCTGCTTGAGCAGCTCCATGAGGCGCTCACCGCGGGCGAGCTGGCGGCGGGTGGCCGGGTCCAGGTCGGAGGCGAACATGGAGAACGCCTGCTGGTCGCGGTACTGCGCCAGGTCCAGCTTCAGCGTGCCGGAGACCTTCTTCATGGCCTTGACCTGGGCGGCGCCGCCCACGCGGGACACCGAGATGCCCACGTCCACGGCGGGACGCTGGTTGGCGTTGAACAGGTCCGACTGCAGGAAGATCTGGCCGTCGGTGATGGAGATGACGTTGGTCGGGATGTAGGCCGACACGTCGTTCGCCTTGGTCTCGATGATCGGCAGGCCGGTCATCGAGCCCGCGCCCATCTCGTCCGAGAGCTTGGCGCAGCGCTCGAGGAGCCGGGAGTGCAGGTAGAAGACGTCACCCGGGTAGGCCTCGCGGCCCGGCGGGCGGCGCAGCAGCAGGGAGACGGCGCGGTAGGCCTCGGCCTGCTTCGACAGGTCGTCGAAGATGATCAGCACGTGCTTGCCGCCGTACATCCAGTGCTGGCCGATGGCCGAGCCGGCGTAGGGGGCGAGGTACTTGAAGCCGGCCGGGTCGGACGCCGGGGAGGCCACGATGGTGGTGTACTCCAGAGCGCCGTGCTCCTCCAGCGTGGCGCGGACGCCGGCGATGGTGGAGGCCTTCTGGCCCACGGCCACGTAGACGCAGCGGACCTGCTTCTCGACGTCGCCCGACTCCCAGTTGGCCTTCTGGTTGAGGATCGTGTCGACGGCGATCGCGGTCTTGCCGGTCTGGCGGTCACCGATGATCAGCTGACGCTGGCCACGGCCGATCGGGATCATGGCGTCGATGGCCTTCATGCCGGTCTGCAGCGGCTCGTGGACCGACTTGCGCTCGGTCACGGTCGGCGCCTGCAGCTCGAGGGCACGGCGGCCCTCGGCCTCGATCGGGCCCAGGTCGTCGATGGGCTGGCCCAGCGGGTCCACCACACGGCCCAGGAAGGCGTCGCCCACCGGGACGGAGAGGATCTCGCCGGTGCGCTGCACCTCCATGCCCTCGCGGATCTCCTGGAACTCGCCGAGGACGACGACACCGATCTCACGGGTGTCGAGGTTCTGGGCCAGGCCCTGGATGCCGTTCTCGAAGCGCAGCAGCTCGTTCGCCATGACGGAGGGCAGACCCTCCACACGAGCGATGCCGTCCGCCGCGGAGATGACACGGCCGACCTCGGTGCGATCGGTGCCCGACGGTTCGTACGATGCCGCGAAATCGTTCAAGGCATTGCGGACATCGTCAGCGTTGATGGTCAATTCGGCCATCTGCAGTCCCTGCTCTCTGTGCTTGGTGATCATCGACGTGACGATGATGCTTACGTTCGTGGGTGTTCCGGATGCGGGCGGGAGCCGGCGTCAGCCGGCCATCCGCCGCTGGAGGTCGTGGAGGCGCGCGGCCATGGACCCGTCGACGACGTCGTCGCCGACCTGGACGCGGATGCCGCCCACCACGTGGGGGTCCACCGTCACGTCCATGACGAGATCGCGGCCGAAGGCGCGGCGCAGGCCCAGGGCCAGCCGCTCCTGCTGCTCGGCCTCGAGCGGCCGGGCCACGGTCACCTCGGCGATCCACTGGCGCTGCCGCTCGGCGACGACGTCCGCGGCCTTGCGGACGGCGGCGGACGGCTTCAGGCCGCGCGGGGCCGAGACGGCGCGCTCGACCAGCAGTCGGCCGGCCGGGCTGGCCGACTCGCCCAGGAGGCGACCGGCCAGAGCGGCCCGTGCCTCGAGGGGTGCGTGCTGGTCGGTGAGCGCCCGCTGCACCTCGTGCGAGTCCTCCACCGTGCGGTTGAAGGCCAGCAGCTCGCCCGAGAGGGCGGCCAGGCCCGCGTGTCCGCCGCGTGCGGCCTCAGCGGCGGCCGCGTGCGCGGCCACCGTCTCGAGGGCGTCCCCGAGATCGCGCTCCGCCGACCAGCGGCGGCCGGCCAGGTCCTTGAGGACCTGCAGTGCACCGGGGGTCACCCGGGCGCCGAACAGCGAGTCGACGAGGCCGTGACGGCGCTCGGTGGTCCAGGCGGGGTCGGTCAGGGCGCGGCGCAGGGCGCCGTGCTCGTCCACCACGTCCAGCGCGCCGAACAGCTCGCGTGCCAGGGCCACGCCGCCCTCGTCCAGCACCGGACCGACGGCCTCCAGGGAGGCGGCCAGGGAGTCCCTCGATGCGCCCGTCATCATTCGGCGACACCTGCGCTCTGGTGACGGTCCAGGTCAGCCAGGAAGCGGTCGACCACGCGCTGCGAGCGGGCGTCGTCCTCGAGGGACTCGCCCACGATCTTGCCGGCCAGGGTCGTGGCCAGCGAGCCGACCTCGCCCTTGAGCTGCGCGGCGGCCTGCTGACGCTCGGCGGCGATCTGCGCCTGCGCCTGCTCGGAGATGCGCGTCGCCTCGGCGGTCGCGCGCTCGCGCGCCTCGGCCACGATCTCGGCGGCCTCGGTGCGGGCATCCTCGCGGATGCGGTTCGCCTCGGTGCGGGCGTCCGCCAGCTGCGACTCGTAGTCCGCCATCATCGCGTTCGCCTCGGCCTGGGCCTTCTCAGCCTTGGCCAGACCGCCCTCGATCGCCTCGACACGGTCCTGGTAGGACTTCTCGAGGGTCGGGACGATGAACTTGATGACGATGAACATGAGCAGGGCGAAGCCCACCACGACGACGAGGATCTCCCACGGGTTGGGGATCAGGGGGTTGGCCCCCTCAGCCGCCGCGAGGATCAGTCCGTTGCTGATCATGTTTCAACCATCCTTCGGTCAAGAGTCCTGTGGAGAGGGAGCACCGACGGTCTCACCGTGCGGGCGCTCCGTGGACGCGGCGCGTCAGGCGCCGATGACGAAGGCGAAGACGAGGCCCAGGATGGCGAGGGCCTCGGCGAGCGCGAAGCCCAGGAGGGCGATCGGCTGCAGGATGCGCTGGGCCTCCGGCTGACGGGCGACGCCGTTGATGTAGGCGGCGAAGATCAGGCCCACGCCGATGGCGGAGCCGATGGCGGCGAGGCCGTAGCCGATCATGTTGAGCGAACCGTGCAGTTCCATGGTGTTCCTTTCACGAGGCCGAGGTGTCCGGCCGGGTTGTGGAGGGTCGGCCTCCCGGGTGGTCCTCCTGCGGAGGGCCGGGAAGACTGGTGGCGGGCTCTCCCGCCGTACCGCAGCCGCCTGGGTCGTGCCCGAGGCGGCCCCGGAAGATCAGTGGTCGTTCGCGTCGATCGCGCCCTGGATGTAGATCGCGGTCAGCAGCGTGAAGACGAAGGCCTGCAGGTACATGATCAGCAGCTCGAGGAAGTACAGGGCCACCGAGCCGAGGATGACCAGGATGCCGGTGCCCTGCAGGGCCAGGCTGCCGGTCTGCGTGATCAGGTAGGCGGCGCCGGCGCCGGCGAGCATCACGATCATGTGGCCGGAGAGCATGGTGGCCATCAGACGCAGGGAGTGGGTCAGCGGGCGCACGATGAAGTTGGAGATGATCTCCAGCGGCACGAGCAGCGGCAGGATCCAGCCGGGCACACCCGAGGGCACGACGGCCAGCTTCAGGTAGCGCACGCCGTGGCGCTTGATGCCGACGCCGATCCAGATCGCGTAGACGATGAGGGCCAGGCCGTAGGCGGCGCCCGCGTGGGAGAAGGTCGGCAGCTGCAGCACCGGGATGGCGCCGAACAGGTTGTTCAGCAGCACGAAGAAGAAGATGGAGAAGAGCAGCGGGACCCACTGCTTGAAGTTCTTCTCGCCCAGGATGTCCTTCGCGATGTCGTTCCGGACGAAGGAGTAGCCGGACTCGGCGAGCCACTGGGCCTTGCCGGGCACGAGCCGGGGACGGCGCATGGCCCACGCGAAGAAGGCGGTGATGAGCACTACGGAGAGCAGGACGAGCAGCATCTGCTTGCCGAAGCCGGTGCCGTACTCCGCACCCCAGGGGAAGATCTCCGGGAGGTGACCATCAGAGATGGTGGGGGGCACGAATGATGCGTTGGCCAGCACGAGGGTCAGCACGCGGTTCCTCTCCGAAGTGATGCAGTCGACGGGACCGCAGCCTCGTCCCCGGACCACAGGCGGGCGCCGCGACATTGCGGGGGTACCGGTGCGATGCGAGACACGGATGGCGGCAGGTGGGCGCCGTCGAAGTGTTCGCCGCCAACGATACCAAACGGTGACCCGTGCTCCGTACCGCAGAAGGGGCCCACGACATGGCCCCCGGCTCGGTGTCTTCGCCCCTCGGGCGGGTCAGTCGGTGTAGATCCCGCGGCGGGTCCGCGCGAAGACGAGGACCTCCGCGGCCTGCCAGACGAGGATCGTCACGAGGGCGGCGATCGCCGCCGCGTCCGCCCGGACCCAGCCGGGGCGGGGCAGGACCCCCAGCAGCACCGCGAACACCGCGATCTTGAGCACGAACAGCCCCACGCTGACCGGCAGCGCCGCCTCGCGCGCCCGGTCCCACACGAGTGCCGTCGTCGCCCCGGTGAGCGCCGAGAGCGCGAGCACCGCGCCGCCGCCCAGCAGGGCGCTCCCGGCCGCCTCCCCGCCGACGGAGAGCAGCCACGCGGCGCACGTGATCGCCAGGGCAGCCCCCGCCGCGGTCAGGGACCACCCGAGGATCCCCCACCAGCCGCGGCGGTTCTCCCAGCGGCGCCGGCGTCGGCGGCCGCCCGCCCCGGTCACGCGTCCCCCCGCTCGTCCGGGTGGGCCGCGGCGTCGTGCCGGTCCGCGCGACGGCGCTCCACGATCGGATGCAGGGTGAGGTAGCCGGCTCCGGCCAGGGCCACGGCGAGCACGGGTAGGACGATCATGTGGTCCACGAAGTTCAGGGACACCGCGCCCCATGCCACGAGGAACGCCCAGAGCCAGAGCAGCGCGACGGCCTGCGCCTGGGTGTAGCCGCCGTCCACGAGCTTGTGGTGCAGGTGCCCGCGGTCCGCCGAGAAGGGGCTGGTGCCCTTGGCCGTGCGCCGCAGCACGGCCAGGGCGAGGTCCGCGAGCGGCAGGGCGAGGACGGCGACGGGCAGCAGGATCGGCGTGTAGGCGGGGACGTTGCGGAAGCGCATCCCGTCCAGGGCGTTGACGTCGGCGGTCACGGCGACCGCGGCCGCGGCCATCAGCAGGCCGATGAGCATGGCCCCCACCTCGCCCATGAAGATGCGGGCCGGGGACAGGTTCCACGGCAGGAAGCCCACGCACGCGCCGACGAGCAGGGCCATGAGCAGGGTGGCGAGGTTGGCGTAGTCGAACTGGTTGATGGTCCGCGTCAGCAGATACGAGTAGACGAAGAAGGCCGAGCCGCCGATCAGCGCGACGCCCGCCGCCAGGCCGTCCAGACCGTCCACGAAGTTGATCGCGTTCATCGTCAGCACCACGGCGAACACCGTGAGGATGACCTGCGTGGTCTCGTTCCCCACCGGGATCCAGCCCACCGGCATCGCCTCGATGCGGATCCCGCCCAGGGCCACCGCGAGTCCGGCCAGCACCTGGCCGGCCATCTTCACCCACCAGCGCAGGTCCCACATGTCGTCGGCGATGCCCACGACGAGCACGACGGCGACGGCGACCAGGAGCCCGCGCATCGCGGCGTCGTCCGCGTAGATCCCCTGGAGGAACGGCACGACTCCCCCGACGGCGAATCCCACCAGCACGGCCGCGGCCATGGCCACGCCGCCCAGCTTCGGCACGGGGTGCCGGTGCACATCCCGCTGGCGCAGCGGGGTGAACACGCGCGCGCCCAGCCC
The DNA here is from genome assembly GCF_052220525.1 of Micrococcus sp. TCR-5. NCBI lineage: Bacteria > Bacillati > Actinomycetota > Actinomycetes > Micrococcales > Micrococcaceae > Micrococcus > Micrococcus sp. TCR-5. The sequence continues at coordinate 155,658 of NZ_JBQPDO010000001.1, read as the reverse complement.
CAGCCGGCGCATGAGGGGCGTCAGGGCCCCGCAGGCGACGGCCGTGACCATGACCAGGACGAGATACGCGCGCATGGGGGCCGGTCAGGCCTCCCGGTCGGCGGGGCGCGCCGCGGCGGCGTCGTCGGCGGCCGCGATCCGCTCGGCGGCGACCGGCGGCTCCTCGCCCTCGGCGAGCAGGTCCGGCACCACCGCGCGCAGCTCCTCCAGGGGCACGGAGCCCTGCCGGGCCACGCGGAACGGGGTGACGGTGCAGTCCACGATCGTCGAGGGATCCCGGCTCTCGCGGGGGCCGGCGTCGAGGTAGAGGGCCACGGACTCCCCCAGCATCGAGCGGGCGGCGTCGGCGGTGGTGGCGGCGTCCATGCCGGTGCGGTTCGCGCTGGAGACGGCCATGGGGCCGACGGCGTAGAGCAGTTCGCGGGCCACCGCGTCGTCGGGCACGCGCAGGGCGACGGTGCCGCGGGTCTCGCCGAGGTCCCAGGTCAGCGTGGGCTGGGACTTGAGGATGAGCGTGAGGGCGCCGGGCCAGAAGCGCCCGGCGAGGGCCTCGGCCTCCTCCGGCACGTCGTACGCGAGGCCGGCCATGACGCGGCGGTCCGCGATGAGCACGGGCGGCGGCATGGTGCGGCCACGGCCCTTGGCGGCCAGCAGCACGGCCACGGCCAGCGGGGAGAACGCGTCCGCTCCGATGCCGTAGACGGTGTCCGTGGGCAGGACCACGCAGCCGCGGTCCGCGAGGACCTCGCGGGCGCGGGCCACGGCATCCTCGAGGGCGGCCGGATCCGAGACGTCGATGAAGTCACTCACGTCGGTCATTCTTCCACCTCCGCGCCCGCCACGGCGTCGCAGGACCGGCGCGCCGTGAGGAACCGGTCTCGTCCGGTGAGGTCCTGGTGGACTCGGACGCCCGTGAACCGCCGGTCCGCGCCGAGGGCGGCCAGGAGGGCCGGGCCCTGCGTCTCGTGGTGCTCCATGGCGAACAGGCCGCCCGGGACGAGCAGGTCCGCCGCCCGGTGCGCGATGGCGCGCGGGATCCGCAGCCCGGGCGCGTCCCCGCCGTAGAGCGCCCGCGCCGGGTCCAGTCGGGCCTCGGGCTGGGCGGGCACCTCGGCCTCGGGCACGTAGGGCGGGTTGCTCACGACGACGTCCACGCGGCCCTCGAGGTTGGGGCACGCGACAAGGGCATCGGCTTGTCGCAGGTCGACCCCGCGCGGGGCGAGGTTCCGCCGGGCCCAGTCGGCCGCCGTCGGGTCGAGCTCGACGGCGGTGACGGCGAGCGGGCGGCCCCGCGCCTCGCCCCACGCCGCGACGGCCGCGGCGATCGCGCCGGAGCCGGTGCACAGGTCCACCACGGCGCCCGCCGCGGGCCGCGCGGCCAAGTCGGCCACGACGGTCTCCACGAGCAGCTCGGTCTCCGGCCGCGGGACGAAGACGCCTGGGCCGACCGCCAGGTCGAGCCCGTGGAAGTGCGCGACGCCGGTCAGGTGCTGGACGGGCTCGCGGGCGGCGCGGCGCCCGACGAGCGCCTCGAAGGCCGCCGCCTGCGCGGGCTCGGCCACGGCCCCGGCGAACACCCGGGCCAGCAGCGCGCCGCGGTCGAGGCCGAGCACGTGGGCCAGCAGCAGCTCGGCGTCCACACGCGACGAGTCGATGCCCACCGCGGTCAGGCGGGCGGCGGCGTCGCGCAGCAGCGCGGACCAGGCCGGTGCGCTCACGCGTCCCCGCCCAGCGCGGCGAGCCGCCGCTCCTCGTCGAGGGCGAGGCAGGAGGCGATCACGGCCTCGAGGTCGCCGTCGAGGACCGCGTCGAGGTTGTGCGCCTTGTAGCCGGTGCGGTGGTCCGCGATCCGGTTCTCCGGGAAGTTGTAGGTCCGGATGCGTTCCGAGCGGTCCATGGTGCGCACCTGCGCGGCGCGCGCCGCGGAGTCCTCGGCGTCCTGCTCCGCCCGCTGCCGCTCGAGCAGCCGCGACCGCAGCACGCGCAGCGCGGCCTCGCGGTTCTGGATCTGGGACTTCTCGTTCTGCATGGAGACGACGATCCCCGTGGGCAGATGCGTCAGACGCACCGCGGAGTCGGTCGTGTTGACGGACTGGCCGCCCGGCCCGGAGGAGCGGAAGACGTCCACTTTGAGGTCGTTCGGATCGAGGTGGACCTCGTCCGGGGCGTCCACCTCGGGCAGCACGAGCACGCCGGCGGCGGAGGTGTGGATGCGGCCCTGGGACTCGGTGACGGGCACGCGCTGCACTCGGTGCACGCCGCCCTCGAACTTGAGCCGGGCGTAGACGCCGTCGGCCGGGTCGGCCGCGCTCCCCCGCACCGCCACGTGGACGTCCTTGTAGCCGCCCAGGTCGGAGTGCGTGGCGGAGAGGACCTCCGTCTTCCAGCCCCGGGACTCGGCGTAGCGCAGGTACATGCGCAGCAGGTCGCCGGCGAACAGGGCCGCCTCCTCGCCGCCCTCGCCGCCCTTGATCTCGAGGATCACGTCACGCGCGTCGTCGGGGTCGCGCGGGATCAGCAGCCGGCGCAGCCGTTCGGCGGCCTCGGCCTCGGCCGCCTCCAGACCGGGCACCTCGGCCGCGAAGGCCGCCGCGTCGTCGTCGCCGGCCGCGGCCAGCTCCCGCGCGTCGGCCAGCTCCTCCGCGGCCGCCGACCAGGCGCGGTGCGCCGTCACCACGGCGCCGAGCTCGGCGAACCGCCGGTTCAGCCTCCGGGCGAGCGCCGGGTCCTGGTGCACCGCCGGGTCGGACAGGCGCGCCGTCAGCTCGCGATGCTCCGCCAGGAGCCGATCCACGGCCTCGCGCCGCTGCTCCGAATCGAACACGTGCGTGCCTCTCCTCCTCCGGCCTCAGCGGGCCGGGCTGTCCGACGCGGACGGCCCCGCCCCGTCCGGCGGAGACGAGCTCCCCCGGGCGGGACGGGGCCGTGCGACGGGGCGGTCAGTCGTCGCCCTTGGACCCCAGCGTGGTCTTGGAGACCAGCATGAGGAACTCGGCGTTGGACGCGGTGTCCTTGATCTTGTTGGTGAGCAGGTCGAGGGCCTGCTGCTGCTCGAGGCCAGAGAGCACCCGGCGCAGCTTCCACATGATCTTGACCTCCTCCTGCGAGAGCAGGGCCTCCTCGCGGCGGGTGCCGGACGCGTTGACGTCCACCGCCGGAAAGATGCGGCGCTCCGCGAGGTGACGGGACAGGCGCAGCTCCATGTTGCCGGTGCCCTTGAACTCCTCGAAGATCACCTCGTCCATGCGCGAGCCGGTCTCGACCAGCGCGGTGGCCAGGATGGTCAGCGAGCCGCCGTTCTCGATGTTGCGGGCGGCGCCGAAGAACTTCTTCGGCGGGTACAGCGCCGAGGAGTCCACACCGCCGGAGAGGATGCGGCCCGAGGCCGGGGCGGCCAGGTTGTAGGCGCGGCCCAGGCGGGTCATGGAGTCGAGCAGCACGACGACGTCGCGGCCCATCTCCACGAGGCGCTTGGCGCGCTCGATGGCCAGCTCGGCGAGGGTGGTGTGGTCGTCCGCCGGGCGGTCGAACGTGGAGGCGATGACCTCGCCGTCCACCGACCGCTGCATGTCGGTGACCTCCTCGGGGCGCTCGTCGACGAGCACCATCATGAGGTGGACCTCGGGATTGTTCGTCTTGATCGCGTTGGCGATCGACTGCAGGATCATCGTCTTGCCGGCCTTGGGCGGGGAGACGATGAGGCCGCGCTGGCCCTTGCCGATGGGGCTGACCAGATCGATCACGCGGGGGCCGATCAGCTTGGGATCGGTCTCCAGGCGCAGGCGCTCCTGCGGGTACAGCGGCACGAGCTTGCCGAACTCCACGCGCTGCGGGTGCTCGACGGCGGGCTGACCGTTGACCGAGGAGATCTTCACCAGGGCGTTGAACTTCTGACGGTTGGAGCCGCCGCCGTGGTGCTGCTGCTTCTCACCGTCGCGCGGGGCGCGGATCGCGCCGACGACGGCGTCGCCCTTGCGCAGACCGTACTTCTTCACCATGGCCAGGGAGACGTAGACGTCGTTCGGGCCCGGCAGGTAGCCGGAGGTGCGGACGAACGCGTAGTTGTCCAGCACGTCGAGGATGCCGGCCACGGGCTGCAGGACGTCGTCCTCGGTCAGCTCGGTCTCGTCGACCTCGGGGCCGCCGCGGCCACGGCGGTTGCGGCCGCGCTCGTTGCGGTTGCGGCGGTTGCGACGGTTGCGGCCGCCCTCGTCGTCGCGGTCGTCGCGGCGGCTGCGGTCCCCGCGTCCGCCGTCGCCCCGGCCACCGTCCTCGGACTTGTCGCCGCGCTGCTCGCGCGAGCCGTCGCGGCCGTTCTCACGGTCCCGGTTGTTCTCGCGGCCGTTCTCGCGGTCGCGGCCGTTGTCGCGGTCCCGCCCGTTGCGGCCGTTGCGGCCGCGGCCGTTCTCGCGCCCGTTGTCGTCACGGTCCTCCCGGTCGCCGCGGCGGTCCGCGTCGGCGCCGTCCTCGCCCTGGGCGCCGTCGGAGCGACGGTCCTGACCCTGCTGGGCGTCGTCGTCGCCGGCGCGGCGGCGGCCGCGGGAACGGCGCTCGGACTGCGGGCGGTCCTCGCCCTCGTCGCGGGTCTCGGACCCCCCGGACCGATCCTGGTCCGAGGCGGTCTCCCGGGGGGCCTGCTCGGTCTGGGCCTCGCGGGCCTCGGCCTGGGGCTGCCCGTCCTGGGCGGCGGCCGGAGCGGAGGTGTCGGCGTCGGCGCGGCGCGAGCGGCGGCGGGCCGGGCGCTCGGCGGCCGGGGCGGCGTCCTCTGAGGACGCGGCCGCCGGGGCGGTCTCGGCGGCGGGGGCCGCGGGGGCCTGGGCCGCGCGCTCGGCGGCGTCGCGGTCCGCCACGGAGCCGCCGCGCTGGTGGTCGGAGATCGCGGTCACCAGGTCGGCCTTGCGCATGCGCGAGCCGCCGGCGATGCCGAGCTGGGAGGCCAGGGCCTGGAGCTGGGCGAGCTTGAGCGAGGCCAGGCCACCGCCGTTCGTCGGCGTGGTCTGTTCCGTGGATTCGGTCACGAAGGTTCCTTCTCCCTCGAATGCGGCCCGGCGGCGCGTGGCGCGTCGGGCTGCGGTGTGCATCCGGTCGGGCCGCGCAGCGGCGCCCCAGAAAACCGGGTTTCATGGTGTGAACTCAGCAGTGGCGCCTCCCCTGATCGTGCGCAGTCGCTGCGTGACGGGGCGGAGGCGTCCGGACTCGACCGAGCCGGAGCGGATCCCGCACGCCGGCCGTGCGCAGCACGGGATGGATCGCGGCGGGGTTCCGGCCGACGGCGCACGGTGCGTCCGGCCGTCACAGGCCCGGGCACCGGAGACCCGGGCCGCGCGAGGCGGTGGGGTCAGCCGTGGTGGAGTGATTCCACCCTAACACCGTCCACGGCCACGCACGGCACCAGCACGCGCCAGGCGGCCGCCCCGTCCGCCGTCAGAGCACGCGCCGCCTCCGTGGCGTGCTCGGCCGCCTGGACGCCGTCGCACAGCGCGAGCACCGTGGGACCCGCGCCGGAGACGACGGCGGCGTGGCCGCGCTCGCGCAGCCCCGCGACCAGTGCGGCGCTGGCCGGCATGGTCACGGCGCGCGGCTCCTGGTGCAGCCAGTCGCGCGTGGCGGCCGGCAGCAGCGCGGGGTCCTCCGCCAGCGCGTGGACGAGCAGCGCGGCACGGCCGGCCTGGGCCGCCGCCACGGCGTGGGGCACCTCGGCGGGCAGCACGCCCCGGGCGACGTGGGTGGACAGCTCGGTGTCCGGGATCGCGACCACCGGCACCACGCGCTCGTGCAGCCGCAGCCGCGCCGTGGCCGGGCCGGGGACGTCGTCACGGGTCCAGGAGACGGTGGCCCCGCCCACGAGCGCGGGGGCGACGTTGTCCGGGTGCCCCTCGAAGCGGGTGGCCGCCTCGAGCAGGTCCGCGGGCGCCCGGCGCAGCGCGGCCGGCAGCAGGGCCTCGGCCGCGGCGTAGGCCGCGACGACGGCGGCCGCGGACGAGCCGAGTCCGCGGGCGTGCGGGATCCGGTTCACGGCGCGCAGGTGCAGCCCCGGCGCGGTGAACCCGCGGTCCCGCAGGTGCTCGTGCGCCAGGCGCAGGATCAGGTGCGCGCCGTCCCGCGGCAGGGTGGCCGCGCCCTCCCCCTCGACCTCCGCGACGTCGGGGCCCGCCACGACCGTGAGCGTCACCTCGTCGCGCAGCTCCAGGGCCAGGCCCATCGAGTCGAAGCCGGGGCCGAGGTTGGCGGAGGTGGCGGGGACGGAGACGGACGCGGCGGTCCCGGGCGCCAGCGGCTGCGGTGCGGCCATGGCTCAGCTCAGGCCGAGGGCCTGGGCGACGGTGACCACGTCGAACGGCACCGAGCGCGGGGTCACGTCGGCGCCGTCGGCGCCGCGCAGGGCCCACTGCGGGTCCTTGAGGCCGTGGCCGGTGACGGTGATGACCCAGCTCTTGCCGGCCGGCACGTTCCCGGCGGCGTGGTGCTTGAGCAGCCCGGCGACGCCGGCGGCGGAGGCGGGCTCGACGAACACGCCCTCCTTCGCGGAGAGCCAGCGATGGGCCTCGAGGATCTCCTCGTCCGTGACGGAGTCGATCATCCCGCCGGACTCGTCGCGGGCGGCCTCGGCCTGCTCCCACGAGGCCGGGTTGCCGATCCGGATGGCGGTGGCGATCGTGTCCGGGTCGGTCACGGGGTGGCCCTGGACGATCGGGGCGGCGCCCGCGGCCTGGAAGCCCCACATCACGGGGGTCTTCGTGGCCACCGCGGGCAGCTCGGCGTCCGAGGCGCCCTCGTGCGGGTTCACGTAGGGGGCGGCGTACTCGCGGTAGCCCTTCCAGTACGCGGTGATGTTGCCCGCGTTGCCCACGGGCAGCAGGTGGTAGTCCGGGGCGTCGCCGAGGGTGTCCACGACCTCGAACGCGCCGGTCTTCTGCCCCTCGATGCGGGCCGGGTTGACGGAGTTCACGAGGAACACGGGGTAGTTCTCGGCCAGCTTGCGGGCCACCTCGAGGCAGTCGTCGAAGTTGCCCTGCACCTGGAGGATCTCCGCGCCGTGGGCCACGGCCTGGGACATCTTGCCCATCGAGATCTTCCCCTCGGGCACGAGCACGGCGCACGTGATCCCGGCCTGCGCGGCGTAGGCCGCCGCCGAGGCGGACGTGTTGCCGGTGGACGCGCAGACGACGGCCTTCGCGCCGTCCGCGACGGCGGCGGTGATCGCCATGGTCATGCCGCGGTCCTTGAAGGAACCGGTCGGGTTCATGCCCTCGAACTTCACGTGCACGGTGCCCTGCACCAGCTCGGAGAGGTGGGGGGCGTGGATGAGCGGGGTGCCGCCCTCGCCGAGGGTGATCACGCGCGTGTCCTCGGTGACGGGCAGGCGGTCGGCGTACTCGCGGACGACGCCGCGCCACTGGTGGGCCATGGGTCAGTTCCCTTCGACTCGGAGGACGGACGCGACCTCGTGGACGACGTCCAGGGCGGCGAGCGCCTCGACGGTGGCGTCGAGGTCGCGCTGCCGCGCACGGTGGGTGATCAGCCGCAGGGACGCGCCGGGGGCGTCCTCGCGCTCGGACGGGACCTGGCGCAGCGTCTCAATGGAGACGCCGTGCTCCTCGAACACCCCGGCGACGCGGCGCAGCACGCCGGGCTGGTCCGCCGCGCGCAGCACGACCATGAAGGAGGTGTGGGCCTCGGCCGGGTCCAGGGCGGGCAGGGCGGTGACGGGGGTGCGCAGGCGCGCCGGGCCGCCGCGCACGATGCGCTGGGCGATCGAGACGACGTCGCCCATCACCGCGGACGCGGTGGGGGCGCCGCCGGCGCCGGGACCGTAGAACATGAGCTCGCCGGCGTTCTCGGCCTCCACGAAGACAGCGTTGAACGCCCCGCGCACGGAGGCCAGCGGGTGCTCCCGCGGCAGCAGGGTAGGGTGCACGCGCAGGACCGCACCCTCGGCGCCGTCGGCGGCGCGGCCGCGCTCGGCGATCGCCAGCAGCTTGATGACGTAGCCCGCCTCCGCGGCGGCGGCGTTGTCCTCGGCCGTGATCGCGGTGATGCCCGCGACGGCCACCTGGTCCAGGGTGTACGGCGCGCCGAACGCGATGGTCGCCAGGATCGCGGCCTTCGCGGCGGCGTCGTGGCCCTCGACGTCGGCGGTCGGGTCGGCCTCGGCGTAGCCGAGCCGCTGGGCCTCGGCCAGGGCGTCGTCGAAGTCCGCCCCCTCGGTGTCCATGCGGTCCAGGATGAAGTTGGTGGTGCCGTTGGCGATGCCCATCACACGGGTGACGCGGTCGCCGCCCAGGGAGTCGCGCAGCGGGCGCAGGATCGGGATGGCGCCGGCGACGGCGGCCTCGAAGCTGAGCTGTGCGCCGGTGGCGGCGGCCGCGGCATAGAGCTCCTCGCCGTGCTGGGCGAGCAGCGCCTTGTTGCCGGTCACCACGGACGTGCCGGCGGCCAGGGCGCGCAGGATCAGGGTGCGGGCCGGCTCGATGCCGCCCATCAGCTCGATGACGACGTCGGCGCCGTCCACGAGTGCCTCGGCGTCGGTCGTGTAGAGCGCCGGGTCCGCCTGCCAGTCGCGCGTCGCGCCCGTGTGGCGCACCGCGATGCCCGTGAGCTCGAGGTCGGCGCCCACGCGGTCCCGCAGGATGTCGGCGTCCTCGGTGAGGATCCGTGCGGTCTGGGACCCCACGGTCCCGCCGCCCAGCAGGGCGACCTTGAGTGCGGTGGGGGCGTCGGTGTGCTCGGCCATGGTCCTCCGTGGTCCAGGGTGGGGGCGACGCCGCGCGACCGCGCGGCTCGGCTGGCCTCGAATCTAGCGCGGCGGGCGGACGCGTCCCGCCGCGCGACACTCGGTGTCCGCAGAGCGGGACGCCCACGCCCGGCCGCGAGGCCGGCGGCCGGGCCGGGCTTCTGCGTCCTCAGCGGGCGAGGCGCGGATCGGCCTCGCGGGCGAACAGGTCCTCCTGCGTCTCGCGGCGGATGATCACCCGCGCCTGCCCGCCGGAGACCGCGACGACGGCCGGGCGGGCCAGCGCGTTGTAGTTCGAGGACATCACGTGCGTGTACGCGCCCGTGGCCGGCACCGCCAGCAGGTCGCCGCGGCCCAGGTCGGCCCGCAGGTACACGTCGCGGACCAGGATGTCGCCGGACTCACAGTGCTTGCCCACCACACGGGAGAGCACCGGCTCGGCCTCCGAGGTGCGGCGCGCGGAGACGGCGGTGTAGTCGGCGTCGTAGAGCACGGGACGCGGGTTGTCGGACATGCCGCCGTCCACGGCGACGTAGCGGCGGGCCGCGGTTGCGCCGTCGGGGGCGTCCGCGTCCACGGTCTTGGTCACCCCGACCGTGTAGAGGGTCAGGCCCGCGGGGCCTGAGATGGCCCGCCCCGGCTCGAGCGAGACCCGCGGGCACCTCAGGCCGAGGCGCTCGACGGTCTTCTGGACGTCGTCGGCGAGGGCGTCGGCGATCTCCGCGGCCGGGCGCGGCTCGTCCACGGCCGTGTAGGCGATGCCGTGGCCGCCACCGAGGTCAAGCTCGGCCAGCTCCACCCCGTGCTCGGCCTTGACCTCGGCGAGGAACTCGAGCACGCGTCCGGCCGCCAGCCCGAAGCCCTCGGCCTCGAAGATCTGGGACCCGATGTGGCAGTGCACGCCCAGCAGGTCGATCGACTCGGCCGCCAGGGCCGCGGCCACGGCGACGGCGGCCGGCGAGCGGCCGGCCACGTTGCCGTCCCGGTCGGTGGAGGCCGGGGCCAGGGAGAGGCCGAACTTCTGGTCCTCGTGCGCGGTGGCGATGAAGTCGTGGGTGTGCGCGTGCACGCCCGGGGTCAGCCGGAGCATCACGGGGGCGCGGCGGCCGACCTCGGCCGCGAGCGCGGCCAGGTGGGTGAGCTCGTCGAGCGAGTCCACGATGATCCGGCCCACGCCCGCCTCGAGGGCGGTGCGCAGCTCGGCGTCCGACTTGTTGTTGCCGTGCAGGCCGATGTGGGCCGGGTCGACGCCGGCGGCCAGCGCGATCGCCAGCTCGCCGCCGGAGGCGGTGTCCACGCGCAGGCCCTCCTCGGCCGCCCAGCGGGCGGTGGAGAGGGTGAGCATGGACTTGCCGGCGTAGTAGACGTCCGCTCCCCCGCACAGGTCGGCGAACGCGGCGTCGAAGCCCTCGCGGAACGCGCGGGCGCGGGCGCGGAAGTCGTCCTCGTCCACCACGAGCAGCGGCGTGCCGAACTCCGCGGCGAGCGCGCTCGCGCGCAGGCCCTGGACGGTGAGCTCGCCGTCGGCGGCGCGGTCCACGCCGGCGGCCCACAGGCCGGGCACGAGCGCGTCCGGGTCCCCCGGCGCGGGGAGCCAGGCGGGGGCGAGCGGGGAGGCGGGGGCGGGCTGCGGCGTCGTCATCCGGGCGCTCACATCTTCTCCGGGGCGGTCACGCCGAGCAGGCCGAGACCGTTGGCCAGCACCTGGGCGGTGGCGTCGTTGAGCCACAGGCGGGTGCGGTTGAGGGTCTCCACGGGACGCGGCGTCCCGTCGTCGGTGGGCATGGGCACGATGCGGCAGGCGGCGTACCACGAGTGGTAGGCCCCGGCGATCACCTCGAGGTGGCGGGCCACGCGGTGGGGCTCGCGCAGGCGCGCCGCCGCGCCGACGACGGCCGGGAACTCCGCCAGCTGGGCCAGCAGCTCCGACTCGGTGGCGTGGGTGAGCAGGGCGGCGTCGAACTCGGAGCGGTCCACGCCGTGGGCCTGCGCGGTGCGCGCCGCGCCCGAGGCGCGGGCGTGGGCGTACTGCACGTAGTAGACGGGGTTGTCGTTCGTGGCGGAGCGCAGCAGCTCGGGGTCGATCGTCAGGGGCGAGTCCGCGGGGTAGCGGGCCAGGTCGTAGCGCAGGGCGTCGCGGCCGAGCCACTCCACGAGGTCCTTGAGCTCGATGATGTTGCCGGCGCGCTTGGAGAGCTTCGCGCCGTTGACCGAGATGAGCTGGCCGATGAGGATCTCGATGTTCGTCGCCGGGTCGTCGCCGGCGGCGGCGGCGATCGCCTTGAGGCGGTTCACGTAGCCGTGGTGGTCGGCGCCGAGCAGGTACACCTTCTCCTCGAAGCCGCGGTCGCGCTTGTGGAGGTAGTAGGCGGCGTCGGCGGCGAAGTAGGTGGGCTCCCCGTTGGCGCGGATGAGCACGCGGTCCTTGTCGTCGCCGAAGTCGGTGGTCTTGAGCCACACGGCGCCCTCGCGGTCCTCGATGTGGCCCTGCTCGCGCAGCCGCTGCACGGCCTGGTCGATCGCGCCGGAGTCGTGGAGCGTCTGCTCCGAGGTGAACACGTCGAAGTGCACGTCGAAGGCGGCGAGCGTGTCCTTGATGTCCTGCATCTGGAGCCGGTACGCGGCCTCGCGGACCACCGGGCGGGCGGCCTCGTCCGTCAGCTCGCGCACGTCCGGGTGCTCGAGGGCGACGGCGTCGGCCAGCTCCTGCACGTACGCGCCCGGGTAGCCGCCCGCGGGGACGTCGCGGCCGTGCAGGCGGGCGAGGACCGAGTCGGCGAACACGTTCATCTGGTTGCCGGCGTCGTTGACGTAGTACTCGGCGGTGACGTCCGCGCCGGAGGCGCGCAGGAGGCGGGCGATCGCGTCGCCCAGCGCGGCCCAGCGGGTGTGTCCGATGTGCAGCGGGCCGGTGGGGTTGGCGGAGACGAACTCCATGTTCACGGTGTGCCCGGCCAGGGCGTCGTTGCGGCCGTACTCCGGGCCGGCCTCGACGATCTCGCGGGCCAGGGCGCCGGCCGAGGCCGCGTCCAGGGTGACGTTGAGAAAGCCGGGGCCGGCGACGTCGACGGCGGCGATGCCCGGCTTGTCGGTCAGGCGCTCGGCTACGAGCCCGGCGAGGTCGCGCGGGGCCATCCCGGCCTTCTTGCCCAGCTGGAGGGCGACGTTGGTGGCCCAGTCGCCGTGCTCGCGGCTGCGGGGTCGCTCCACCTTCACGCGCGCGGGGGTGATCTCCTCCCGCAGCGCGGCGGGGAGGTCACCGGCATCGACGGCGTCGGTGAGGACAGCGGACAGCAGGGCGGAGAGGTCTTCGGGCTTCACCCGCGCAAGTCTACGGAAGGGCCGCCGCGCCCGTGCGCGTGCGAACGAACCCTGCGAGATGGCCCCCTCCGGCCCGCGGTGGGGGCCATCTCGCAGGGTTCGTCGGGGTGGGGGTCAGGCGGGCCAGGCGGCGAGGCCGCCGGCGAGGGACAGGACGCGCCCGCCGGCGCTCGGGTCGGCCCCGACGACGGCGTCCCGCGCCCGGGCCGACCGGGCTCCGGCGGCGCAGTAGACCACCAGGACGCGGTCCTGCCCGGGCGCGAGGGCCGCCGGCTCCGCGAGGACGGCCTCGAGCGGGACGTGCCGATCGGCCACCGTCGCGGGGGCCTCAACCCGGCGCAGGCGGCGCTCCCAGTCCTCGCGGACGTCGAGCAGGGTGAGGGACGCGGCCCGGGCGGGGTCGGCGAGCAGGGCGGCCAGCGCGGCGGGGGCGATCTCCCCGCCCGCGGCGCCGCACGCCTCCGCCGAGCCGGGGGCGCCGGCGTCGTCCGGGCGGGGGGCCTGGTCCGCGTGGGCGGACAGGTCCGTCACGGGGGTCCGCTCGGGGTCGGGCACGAGCCGCAGCTCACGGAAGCGCATCGTCAGGGCGTCCACGGAGAGCAGCCGCCCGACCAGGGGCTCACCCACCCCGGAGAGCAGCTTGATCGCCTCGGCCGCCATGAGGGAGCCGATGATCCCGGGCAGCACCCCGAGCACTCCGGCCTGCGCGCACGAGGGCACCTCGCCGGGTTCGGGCCGCTCCGGGAACACGTCCCGGTACAGCGGCCCGCCCGGGGCGAACACGCTCACCTGCCCCGCGAACCGCAGGATCGCGCCCCACACCACGGGCACGCCCGCGATCTCGCACGCGTCGGCCACGAGGTAGCGGGTCGCGTAGTTGTCCGTGCCGTCGAGCACGAGGTCCACGGCGCCGACCCGTTCGAGCGCGTTGGCCGCGGTCAGGCGTTCGCGGTGCTCGACCACGCGCACCTCGGGGTGCAGGCCGCGCATCGTCGCGGCGGCGGAGGCGGTCTTGGGGCGGCCGAGGTCCGCCTCGGCGTGGATCACCTGGCGGTGCAGGTTGGAGCGGTCCACCATGTCGTCGTCGATCACGTGGACCTCCCCCACGCCCGCGGCGGCGAGGTAGGTCAGCACGGGCGCCCCGAGGCCGCCGGCGCCGACCACGAGGACGCGGGAGCGCAGCAGCGCCAGCTGGGCCTCGGGGCCGAAGCCGTCCAGGCTCAGGTGGCGGGCGAAGCGCTCCAGCTGGGTGTCGGACAGCGCGGTGAGGTCGCGGGGCTCGCGGGCGGCGGGGTCCAGGGCGGCGGTCACCGCTCGTCCTCCTCGGCCGTGACCCGCCCGGCCATCGGCGAGGAGGCCAGGGCGTGCTCGCGGCGCGGGATGCGCCCGGCACGGCGGGCGTGGAAGCCCGCCTCGAGCGCGAGCCGGCACGCGTGGGCCATGCGGGCGGGCTCGGCGGCGCGCGTGATCGCCGAGGCGGCGAGCACGGCGTCGCAGCCGGCCTCCATCGCCAGGGCGACGTCCGAGGCGGTGCCCACGCCGGCGTCGAGCACGATCGGCACGGAGGCGCGGGAGACGATCAGCTCCAGGTGTGCGCGGTTGAGGATGCCCAGCCCCGAGCCGATCGGCGAGCCCAGCGGCATGACGGCGGCGGCGCCGGCCTGCTCGAGGCGCAGCGCCATGGCGGGGTCGTCCGAGGTGTAGGCCAGGACGGTGAAGCCGTCGGCGGCGAGCCGCTCGGTGGCCTCGAGGGTCTCGACGACGTCGGGCAGCAGGGTGCGCTCATCGGCGATGACCTCGACCTTCACGAGGTCGGTCTCGAGCGCCTCCCGGCCGAGCCGGGCGGTGAGCACGGCGTCCCGGGCGGTGTAGCAGCCGGCGGTGTTGGGCAGCACGTCGATGCCGAGGCGGTCCAGCAGCGCGACCAGGCCGTCACGGGTGTCCGCGGACCAGCGGCGCAGCGCCACGGTGGTGAGCGTGGTGCCGGAGGCGACGAGGGCGCCCTCGAGGGCGGTCAGGTCGGTGATGCCGCCCGTGCCCATGATGAGCCGGGAGGCCAGGTCGTAGCCGCCGATCCGCAGCGGCGGGATCGCGGGGGCGGCGGGCGGGGTGCGGTGCTCGGCCATCGCTCAGCCCCCCTGCACCGCGGTGACGACGTCGACCTCGTCCCCGGCGGCCAGCTCCCGGGTGGCCCAGGCCGACCGGGGCACGACCTCGCCGCCGACCGCCACGGCCACGCCGAGCCGCCGCCCATCCGCGGCGGCGCCGTCCTCGCCGATCGCGCGCCCGGTGACGTGCGCGACGACGTCGCGGACGGTGGCCACGGCCAGCTCGGCGGGCTCTCCGTTGAGGGTCAGGGGGAGGGTGCTCATGCGATCTCCTTCAGGCGGGCGTGCAGCAGCTCGAGGATCCGCCCGGCCGCCCAGGGGGCGAGCAGGATCCCGTGACGGTGGAAGCCGGTGGCGACGACGGCGCCCGGAGCCTCGGGCACGGCGAGCACGCGCGGGGCGTCGTCGGGGGTGCCGGGGCGGGCGGCGGTGGTGATCTCGACCAGCTCGCACTCGCGGACGGCGGGCAGGATCGCGGCGGCGTCGGCGAGCAGGTCCAGCACGGCCCCGGCGGAGGTGCCGGCCAGGCCGTCCTCGCGGGCCGAGGCGCCGACCACGAGGGTGCCGTCCGCGCGGGGCACGAGGTAGACCTGGCGCCCGTGGACGAGGCCGCGGACGGTGCGGGTGATCAGGTGCGACTCCCCCGGCAGCAGCTGCTCGGGGCGCACCCGCAGACGCAGCACGTCGCCGTGGACGGGGCGCAGCGGGACCTCGACGGCGGTGGCCGCGCCGCCGATCCCGCGGTGGCCCAGGCCCGCGGCGAGGACCGCGCCGTCGGCGGTGAGGACGCCCCCGTCGGCCAGCGTGAGGCGCACCCCCTCGCCCTCCGGGCCGGCGGCGGTGACGCGTCCGGCCACGAACCGGGCGGCGGGTCCGGCGCCGACCGGGAGCGGGCCGCCGTCGGGTCCGGTCTCGGCGCGCAGGGCGGCGACGCAGGCGGCGGCGAGCCGTCGCGGGTCCACCTGATGGTCGTCCGGGGCGTCGAAGCCGGCGGCCAGGCCCGGGGCCAGGGCGGGCTCGGCGCGGCGCAGCGCGCGGACGGAGACGGGCTCGACCCGGCGACCGAGGATCGAGGCGTGCTCGAGCACGTGGTCCCAGGCGCGGGCGTCCGAGGGGTCCGCGGCCACGATCCAGGCGCCCTGTGCGAGGAAGCCCGTCTCCACATCGGTGAAGGCGGCGAGCAGGTCCACGAGGGCCGGGTAGGCCTCCCAGCCGGCCTGCAGCAGCGGGGCGAGGTCGTCCTGGCTGAACTGGGTCTCGGCGAGCGGCGCGAGCATCCCCGCCGCGGCGTGGGTGGCCCCGGCCACGGCGTGCGGGCGCCCGGCGGCGTCCAGCTCGGGGGCGATCAGGGTGACGGCGTGGCCTGCGGCACGCAGACGCACGGCGGCGGTGAGGCCGATGATCCCGGCCCCGACGACGGCCACGTGCACGGACCGGTCCTCCTCACGGCGGCATGACCCGCATCGAGTGGTGATGGTCGGCCGCGCCGGCGCGGTGCGCCCCTGCGGCCCTCTCAGCCCGGCGTGTGCGGCCCGGGCTCCCATGGAACAGCGGCCAGTCTGCCACAGTGGGCGCATGCACTCCCCCGATCCGCTCCTGATGACCGCGGCCGGCCGCGACGACGGCGGCACCGGCCCCGGCGCGCGCCGCCGCGCCCGCCTCGCCGCCTCCCGGCTGTACGTCTGCACCGACCTGCAGCGGTTCCTGCGCCCGGACGGCACGCTCGACACGGCCGCGTTCGCCGACTTCTGCGCGGCGGCGTTCCGCGGCGGAGTAGACGTGATCCAGGTGCGGGACAAGGCCGTGGACGTGGCGGTCGAGCTGGCCGCGTTCGCCACGCTCGTCCCGCTGGCCCGGGAGCACGGGGCGCTCTCGGCCGCCAACGACCGCGCCGACGTCGCCGCCCTGGCCGGGGTGGACGTGTTCCACACGGGCCAGACCGACCTGACCACCGCGCAGTGCCGCGCCCTGCTGGGCCCGGACGTGGTGCTCGGCCGCTCGTGCCACACCGAGGCGCAGGTGCGCGGCGCCCGCGCGGAGGACGGCCTGGACTACTTCTGCACGGGGCCGGTGTGGGCGACGCCCACGAAGCCGGGCCGGGCCGCCGTCGGACTGGAACTGCCGACCCTCGCCGCACGCCTGGACGCGGAGGACCCGGCGGGGGCGCGGCCGTGGTTCGCCATCGGCGGCGTCGACGCGGACCGGCTGCCCGAGGTCCGCGCGGCCGGGGCGGAACGGATCGTGGTGGTCCGCGCCGTGACGCAGGCCGAGGACCCCGAGGCCGCGGCCCGGACCCTGCGCGCGGGCCTGCCCGGCTGACGCGCCCCGCGGGGAGGTCACGGACGGGCCGTCCTGATGGTGTAGAGTCGACGAGTCCGCAACGCGCTCGACGCGTCGCGACCCCCGCCTCCGTAGCTCAGGGGATAGAGCGTCTGCCTCCGGAGCAGAAGGCCGCAGGTTCGAATCCTGCCGGGGGCACGAGCGAACAGAGCCGGACCCCCGTGGCGACACGGTGGTCCGGCTCTTCTGGGTTCTGCGGACCCGGACGCTCGAGCGGAGCGGGAGGTCCGGGTCACCGGCATTCGAGGCGGGAAATCGACCTCATGGGACGTCCCGAGGTGCGTATTCGCCGGATTTCCCGCCTCGAACGTGTCGAAGCCCGGAGGTCCCGCCCTCAGCCCCGCTGCGCATGACCGTGGTCGACGGGCCCGTGCCACGTCGGCCGCGAGGCGTCCCCGACCGCGAGCGCCTCCCCCGCCCGCATCGCGTCGGCCAGCCACGGCTTGGCCCGCTCGAGTGCGTCGTCCCAGCTCAGGCCCGCCCCGGCCAGCGTGGCCAGGGCCGAGGAGAGGGTGCAGCCGGTGCCGTGCGAGGCGCGGGTCGTCACGCGCGGGCCGCGCACCTCGTGCACGGCCCCGCCCACGCGCACGACGGCGTCCGGCACCTCCGCCGCTGCGGCCTCGGGCGCCTCGGTCTCGTCCAGGTGCCCGCCCTTGAGCAGCACCGTCACCCCGTGCTCGGCGGCCAGGCCCCGCGCCGCGTCGAGGGCGGCGTCCCAGTCCGTCGCGTCCCGCCCGGTCAGCCGGGCCAGCTCGGGCAGGTTGGGTGTCACCAGGTGCGCCACCCGCAGCAGCCGGGCCCACGCGGCGCGCCCGTCGTCGTCGCCGACCGCGGTGAGGGCGTCCCCGCTCGAGGCCACCATGACCGGGTCCAGCACGACGACGGCGGGCCGGGTCTCCTCGAGCCAGCCGGCGACGGCCCGCATGAGCTCCACCGTGCCGAGCATGCCGATCTTCACGGCGTCCACGGCGATGTCGGCGGCGACCGAGTCGAGCTGGGCGCGCACCACGTCCACCGGCAGCGGGTGGACGGCCTGCACGCCCTGCGTGTTCTGGGCGGTGATCGCGGTGATCGCGGTCATCCCGTAGCCGCCCCACGCGGCGATGGTCTTCAGGTCGGCCTGGACACCGGCGCCGCCGCCGGAGTCGGAGCCGGCGATGCTGAGCACACGGGGGACGGCGGGGGTCATGCGGGGGCTCCTTCGGGTCGGGGCGGATCGGCCGCCCGGGCCGGGCCGATCCCGCCCATGAGAATGTAGTCGCATGTCCCACGTCACAGAGAGCTCCCCCGCGCACCCCGGCCGAGCCGAGGAGTCGGCGCCGCTGCGGCCGACCTCCCCGCTCGGGATCGCCGCCACGTTCATCGGCACCACCATCGGCGCCGGGTACGCCTCGGGCAACGAGATCCTGCAGTACTTCGTGAGCTTCGGCCTCTGGGGCGGCACGGGGGCGCTCGTGATCGCCGGCGCGCTGTTCTTCCTGCTCGCGGTGATCGTGCTGCGGCTGGCGCAGAAGCTGCGGACCACGGACATCCACCGGATCGTGAACCCCACGACGTCGCGCGTGCCCACCTGGTTCGCGGACCTGTGCATCACCACGTCCCTGCTGGGGACGCTGGTGATCATGCTGGCCGGGGCCGGGGCGGCGGTGCACACCGCGTTCGGGCTGCCCTCGCTCGTGGGCTCGCTGGTGATGGCCGCCGTCTGCGTGGTCTCGGTGCTGGCCGGCATCACGGGCCTCGTGCGCGTCCAGGCCGTGGTGGTCCCCCTGATCATCGTGGTCGCCGTCGGCGTCGCGGTGTGGGGGTTGGCGAACCCGGGGGCCGCGGTGGACGACGTCGCCGCGCTCGTGACCTCGTCCCCGCTGATCAACCAGTGGTGGCTCTCGGGCGTGCTGTACGTGGCCTTCAACATCCAGCTGGCCTACGCGGTGCTCGCCCCGATCGGCGAGGAGAGCTCCTCGTCGGGCCGCTCCCTCGTCGCCGGGGCCGGGCTCGGGGCACTGGGCCTCGTGGTGATGGCCGGCGCGGTGATGGCCGCGCTGACCGTCCACGCCCAGCTCATCGGCCGTGCCGAGCTGCCCATGGTCGAGCTGGCCGCGATGATCGGCGGCTGGGCCGCCCTGCTGTACACGGTCGTCCTGCTGCTGGCGCAGTTCACGACGGCGGTCTCGTGCCTGTACGGCGGTGTGGAGCGGATCGCCCTGCTGTCCTCGATGCGCCGCGTGCCGGGCTGGGCCATCGCCGTCGTCACTGCCCTGGCCGCCACCCTGCTCTCGAGCGTCGGCTTCTCCGACCTCGTGGGCACCGTCTACCCCGTCCTCGGGTACGCCGGCATCGTCATCATCGTGATGCTCATCGTGACGTGGATCGTCGAGCGCACCACGGTGCGCCGGCGGGCGGCCCGCGCGGCGCGCGCCTGAGCGGCCCGCCGCATGGCCGCTGCCGACGGCGGTGAGGCCCCGCAGGGGACGTGCTAGGGTCGCTCGCATCCCACGGGAGCCCCACGGCACGGGGCTGAGACCGGGCTGACGCCGCCCGGAGACCGTCTGAACCTGTCCGGGTCATTCCGGCGAAGGAAGAAGGAGCCGCGGCCATGTCCGTTTCCGAGCACACCCCCCTGCCCGCAGCCGAGTCGACGGCCGAGGTCGTCGCCGAGGAGAACTACCCCACGCACCGTCTGGGCTGGCTCGAGGATGCCGAGCACGGCATCCGCGTGCCCGTCACCGAGGTCCACCAGGACGACTCCCCCGACGGCACGCCCAACGCGCCCCTGACCGTCTACCGCACCATGGGCCCGGGCTCCGTGCCCGAGCGCGGCCTGCCCGCCCAGCGCGCCGAGTGGATCCGCGCCCGCGGCGACGTCGAGGAGTACGAGGGCCGCGAGCGCGACCTGCTCGACGACGGCCGCTCGGCCGTGCGCCGCGGCGCCGCCTCGCAGGAGTGGGCCGGCGAGCGCCGCGCCCCGCTGCGCGCCAAGGAGGGCGCGCGCGTCACCCAGATGCACTACGCCCGGCGCGGCGAGATCACCCCGGAGATGCGCTACGTCGCCCTGCGCGAGGGCGTGGACGTGGAGCTGGTGCGCTCCGAGGTCGCGGCCGGCCGCGCCATCATCCCGGCGAACGTGAACCACCCCGAGTCGGAGCCGATGATCATCGGCAAGGCGTTCGCCGTGAAGGTCAACGCGAACATCGGCAACTCGGCGGTGACGTCGTCGATCGCCGAGGAGGTCTCGAAGCTGCAGTGGGCCACCCGCTGGGGCGCGGACACCGTGATGGACCTGTCCACGGGCGACGACATCCACACCACCCGCGAGTGGATCCTGCGCAACTCCCCCGTGCCGATCGGCACCGTGCCGATCTACCAGGCCCTCGAGAAGGTCGGCGGCGACCACCAGGCCCTGACCTGGGAGATCTTCCGCGACACCGTGATCGAGCAGTGCGAGCAGGGCGTGGACTACATGACCGTGCACGCCGGCGTGCTGCTGCGCCACGTGCCGCTGTCCGCGGACCGCGTGACCGGCATCGTCTCCCGCGGCGGCTCGATCATGGCCGGCTGGTGCCTGGGCCACCACAAGGAGAACTTCCTCTACGAGAACTACGACGAGCTCTGCGAGATCTTCGCGCGCTACGACGTCGCGTTCTCCCTGGGCGACGGCCTGCGGCCGGGCTCCGTGGCCGACGCCAACGACGCCGCCCAGTTCGCCGAGCTCGACACGCTGGCCGAGCTGACGGAGCGGGCGTGGGCGTACGACGTCCAGGTCATGGTGGAGGGCCCCGGCCATATCCCGTTGCACCTGGTGCGGGAGAACGTGGAGCGCCAGCAGGAGCTGTGCAAGGGCGCCCCGTTCTACACGCTCGGCCCCCTCGTCACGGACATCGCCCCGGCGTACGACCACATCACCTCGGCCATCGGCGCCACCGAGATCGCCCGCTACGGCACCGCGATGCTCTGCTACGTCACGCCCAAGGAGCACCTGGGCCTGCCGAACCGGGACGACGTGAAGACGGGTGTGATCACCTACAAGATCGCCGCGCACGCCGCCGACGTCGCCAAGGGCCACCCCGGCGCCCGCGACCGCGACGACGCCCTGTCCAAGGCGCGCTTCGAGTTCCGCTGGCGCGACCAGTTCGGCCTCGGCCTGGACCCGCAGCTCGCCGAGGAGTACCACGACGAGACGCTGCCGGCCGAGCCCGCCAAGACCGCCCACTTCTGCTCGATGTGCGGGCCGAAGTTCTGCTCCATGCGCATCAGCCAGGACATCCGCAGCGAATTCGGCGGCGCGTCCGAGCAGGCGCGGATCGCCGAGGCCGGCATGGCCGCCAAGTCCGCGGAGTTCCGGGCCGCCGGCGGGTCCGTGTACCTGCCCGAGCCGAGTCTGCGCCGGCCCGAGGGGGACGCGGTGCTCGCGAGGGACTGAGCGGCCCGTGCCGCGGCGCGGGGGCCAGGGTGCCGGCCTTGAGCACCTCCCCCGCGCGCGGCGCGAGCCTGCCCTCGCCGGTCGGCCTGCCCTGGGCGCGCTCCCGGCTGGCGTGGCCCCGACCGCGGTCGCCCCCAGCATCTCCCCCCCTCGCCGCACGTGCCGCTGCGGGCCGGGCGGCTCGAGTGACGAGGTCCGGCCGCGCCTCCTGCACAGGTGTCCGCAGACGGCGTTGCGTCCCCGGGCGTCGCGTTCCGGCTCCGGATGTCCGGGGCCGCTCTTAGGCTCGGGTGCATGAGCGCGCACCACGCCGACGACGGCCTCCCCGCCCCCGTCTCCACCCTCGCCGAGGATCCACCGGCCGACGGGCGACAGGCGCCGCCGAGTGGCGTCGTCGTGGGTGAGGACGGGCGGGCCCGCCCGCCGTGGGCGGCACGGGATCCGCTGCTGCGGGAGTACTACGACACGGAGTGGGGCCTGCCCGTCACGGACGAGCGGGGCCTGTTCGAGCGCCTCGTGCTCGAGGCGTTCCAGTCGGGCCTGAGCTGGCGGACCGTCCTGGCCAAGCGGCCGCGGTTCCGGGAGGTGTTCGCGGGCTTCGACCCGGACGCCGTCGCGGCGTTCGGGGACGCGGAGGTCGAGGCACTGCTGGCGGACCCCGGCATCATCCGGAACCGGCGCAAGATCGAGGCCGCGGTCGCGAACGCACAAGCCGTCGTCGGGATGCGCGGCGAGCGGTTCGCCCCGCTGCACCCGGGCTCCCCCGGCGCGGGCCCCGCCTGGCACGGCGACGGCGACCGTCCCGCCACCGGCCTGCCGGGGCTGGTCTGGGCTCACCAGCCTGCCGCGACCCCACGGCCGGAGACGGTGGCGCAGGTCCCCTCGACCTCGGACGAGTCGCGCGCGCTCGCGAGGGCGCTGAAGGCGCATGGCTGCCGATTCGTGGGGCCGACCACTTGCTTCGCCCTGCTGGAGGCCGCCGGGATCGTGGACACCCACCTTCTCGGCTCGTGGCGAAGAGGGGCGTCCGGGATCTGGGAGTGAGCGGGGGCCTCCGGCAGGATGGGGAACTCAACGCAGGACGTCCACACGAAAGGGTGACGACTGATGACCACCACCTCCGCCTCTCAGGGCTACCGCACAATCAACCCGGCCACCGGGGAGCTGCTGAAGTCCTTCGACAACGCCACGGATCAGCAGATCGCCGACGCCCTCGACGCCTCGCAGGCCGCCTACGAGCAGTGGTCCCGGAAGTCGGTGGCCGAGCGCGCCGCCGTCGTGAAGCGGATCTCCGAGCTGCTGGCCGAGCGGTCCAAGGACATTGCCGCGGTGATCACCACGGAGATGGGCAAGTCCCTCGGCGCGGCGGTCGGCGAGGTGCGCTACAGCGCCCAGATCTTCGGGTACTACGCGGACGAGGCCGAGGAGCTGCTCGCGGACCAGCCGATCAAGCAGTTCTCCGGGCAGGAGGCGTTCGTCCAGCGGCTGCCGATCGGCCCGCTGCTGGGGATCATGCCGTGGAACTTCCCGGTGTACCAGGTGGCCCGTTTCGTGGCGCCGAACCTCATGCTCGGCAACACCATCCTGCTCAAGCACGCCGAGATCAACCCCCAGGTGGCGCAGCTGCTGGAAGAGCTCTTCACCGAGGCCGGACTGCCGGAGGGCGTGTACCAGAACGTGTTCGCCACCCACGACCAGATCTCCACGATCATCGCCGATCCGCGCGTGCAGGGCGTGTCCCTCACCGGTTCGGAGCGGGCCGGCGCCGCCGTCGCCGAGCAGGCCGGCCGGCACCTCAAGAAGGTCGTCCTCGAGCTCGGCGGCTCCGATCCGTACATCGTGCTCTCCGCGCCGGACGCCCGCGCCGCCGCCCGCGACGCACTGGCCACCCGGATGGGCAACTGGGGCCAGGCCTGCAACTCGAACAAGCGCATGATCGTCATGGAGGACCTCTACGACGACTTCGTGGACGAGCTGGTCCAGCGCTCCTCGGCGATGAAGCCCGGTGACCCGACCTCGCGTGACGCCGACGTCTACGGCCCGCTGTCCTCCGAGTCCGCGGCCGACGGGCTCGCCGAGCAGATCGCCGCGGCCAAGGAGGCCGGCGCCACCGTCCACGTGGGCGGCGAGCGCGTCTCCGGCCCCGAGGGCGAGGGCTTCTACGTCTCCCCGGCCGTGATCACGGACGTGGACCAGGAGAACCCCGCCTACACGCAGGAGCTGTTCGGCATGGCCGCCGTGGTGTACAAGGTGTCCTCGGCCGAGGAGGCCGTGGCCCTGGCCAACGACTCCCAGTACGGTCTCGGCGGCGCCGTCTTCTCCACGGACCTGGACGAGGCCAAGCGCGTGGCCGACCAGCTCGAGGTGGGCATGGCGAACGTGAACCTCGCCTCCGCCGCCGGCGCGAACCTGCCCTTCGGCGGCGTGAAGCGCTCGGGCTTCGGCCGCGAGCTCGGCCCCATGGCCGTGGACGAGTTCGCCAACAAGCGCCTGTACGCGGTGCAGGGCCCGCTGGAGGGCTGACCCGGGGCCGGGTCGGCCCGGCGGGTCTCCCGCTCCGGCCGGCCCGTCGGCCCCTCAGCCGCGCAGCGGGACGGTCGCCAGCACCTCGTGCAGCGGCCCGCCGGACCGGCCCTCGCCGAGCCGGGACGCCACGACCTCGACCTCGTCGGCGGTCCACTCCGGCCCGCGGTACACGGCGAGCGCGCGCACGGCCTCGGCCAGCAGGACGGTGGCCGGCGCCGGCGGACGGGGCTCGCCCCGCCTCCGACCCCGAGGTCGGAGCGCGGCCCCCGAGACCGGCGCCACGGTGAGGTGGGCGCGCCGGCGGTCCCGGCCGTCGTCGTCGGCGAGCCAGGGCTCCGCCAGGAGCGCGCCGAGCTCCCGGACCTGCCCACCCACCCCCACCCAGAGCGTGCGGTGCGAGAACTCCCCCGCTCCGGCCAGGTGCAGGTCCAGCGGGCCATGTCCCGCCGCGATGCGGCCGGCGACGGCGACGACGTCGTCCACGGCGCCGGCGGGCACCTCCGGGTGGAACGCCAGCGTCAGGTGCCGCTGCTCCGGCTCGGTCCAGCACAGCGCGCGTCCGGCCCGGTCCCGGACGCCGTCGAGGGCCGGCTCGAGGTGGTCGAGCGCGGCCCTCGGCGGACGGATCGCGAGGAAGAGCCTCACGCCTGCGCGCGCGGATCCGCGGCGGCTGCGGTCGAGCCCCCGGCGGCGTCGCGCGTCATGGCGGCCGGGGCCACGTCCGGGTCCGGCTCGCGGCCGGCCACGATGTCGATCGCGCCGGTGAACTCGGCGTCGATCCGCCGCTGCACCCGGCGCGAGCGCTGGGTCACGAGGGACACCACCACACCCACCACGAAGGCGGCGACGAAGCCCGGCAGCAGCTCGTACAGGCCGAACCACTCCCACGTCTCGGCACTGGCCTCGGACCACACCCAGGCGACGGCGGCGCCGGTGACCATGGCGGCCATCGCCCCCCACGAGGTGAACCGCGGCCAGTACAGGGCGAGCAGGATCACAGGGCCGAAGGCGGCGCCGAAGCCGGCCCACGCGAAGGAGACGAGCTCGAGCACGGAGGAGTCCGGGTTGAGGGCGAGCAGCCCCGCCACGAGCGCCACCACCAGCACGCCGATGCGGCCGAGCCACAGGGTGAACGTCGGGGAACCGGTGCGCCCGCGCAGCATGTAGAGGTCCTCCACCAGGGCGGAGGAGCACACGATCAGCTGCGAGGAGAGCGTGGACATGATCGCGGCGAGGACGGCGGCCAGCACCAGGCCGGCCACGAACGGGTGGAACATGATCGAGGCCAGCACCAGGAACACGGTCTCCGGGTCCTCGAGCGTGGTGCCGGGGTTGGCCTGGAAGTAGGCGATGCCGACGAGGGCGACCATCACGGCGCCGAACACGGACAGCGCCATCCAGCCGATGCCGACGCGCCGGGCGACGGCCGCGTCGTGCGGGGTGCGCAGGGCCATGAAGCGGACGATGATGTGCGGCTGGCCGAAGTAGCCCAGGCCCCAGGCGAGGGAGGACAGGACGCCGATCAGCGTGGCGTTCTCGAACATCGAGAAGTGGTTCACTCCGCCGCCGGCGGCGTCGGCGGCGCGGATGCCCTCGACGACGGCGTCCCAGCCTCCCATGGTCAGGATCACGACGATGGGGACGGCCAGCAGCGAGAGGAACATGAGGACGCCCTGGGCCACGTCCGTCAGCGAGGCGCCGAGGAAGCCGCCGAACAGGGTGTAGAGCACCGTGATGCCCGCGACCACGAGCATGCCGGTGAGGTAGTTGATGCTGATGCCCTGGGCGTAGAAGGACTCGGGGCCGAAGGTCGACTCGACGAACTTGCCGCCGGCCACCATGCCCGAGGAGACGTAGAAGGTGAAGAACACGAGGATGATCAGGCCGGCCACGATCCGCAGGATGTGCGTGCGGTCCTTGAACCGGTTCTCGAGGAAGGACGGGATCGTGATCGAGTTCCCGGCCACCTCGGTGTAGGAGCGCAGGCGGGGGGCGACCACGCGCCAGTTCACCCACGCGCCCACGGTCAGGCCGACCGCCATCCAGCCCTCGACCAGGCCCGCGGCGTAGATCGCGCCGGGCAGGCCCATCAGGAGCCAGCCGGACATGTCGGACGCACCCGCGGAGAGCGCCGCGACGGACGGCTTCATGTCGCGTCCGGCGAGCATGTAGTCGTCGAGGTCGGTGTTCTTGCGGGAGGCGTACAGGCCGATCGCGATCATCGCGAGGAAATAGAGGCCGATCGCCGCTAACAGGGAGACGGTGTTCGTGTCCATGGGCTCCAGAGAATCACATTCGAACTCTCAGCCCCAGTCCCAGATCCGCCCCGATTCGTCCCCGTCCGGGTCGGCCCGGGCCCCCGCGCGCCTAGGATGGAGGCCGTCATGACGCAGACTCCCCCGCCCTCCACGCCCGCCGCGCAGCCGTCGGCGACACCCCACGACGCCGCCGCGATCACGTTCCCCGAACACCTGCCGGTGGCGGAGCGTCGCGAGGAGATCATGGCCGCGATCCGCGACCACCAGGTGGTGATCGTCGCGGGTGAGACCGGCTCGGGCAAGACGACGCAGCTGCCGAAGATGTGCCTGGCCCTCGGGCTCGGGGAGGTCGGCTCGATCGGCCACACCCAGCCCCGGCGCATCGCCGCCCGCTCCGTGGCCGAGCGCATCGCGCAGGAGCTGGGCGAGGAGATCGGGCAGACGGTCGGCTACCAGGTCCGCTTCACGGCCCAGACCTCGAAGGCCACCCGGGTCAAGGTCATGACGGACGGCATCCTGCTGGCCGAGATCCCCCATGACCCGCAGCTGCGCCGCTACTCCGTGATCATCGTGGACGAGGCCCACGAGCGCAGCCTCAACATCGACTTCCTCCTGGGCTACCTGCGCAACCTGCTGCCCCAGCGCCCGGACCTGAAGGTGATCATCACCTCGGCCACCATCGACCCGGAGCGCTTCGCCCGCCACTTCGGCCGGCCGCTGGCCGAGGGCGAGGACCATGCGGACGCGGTGGAGGCCGACGACGGCGGACACGTGGTCCCGGCGCCGATCATCGAGGTCTCGGGGCGTACCTACCCCGTCGAGATCCGCTACCGGCCGCTGACCGACGAGCCCTCCCCGGACGACCCCGAGGACGACGCGGACGACGCCGCCGAGACCCGCGACCCCCTCGACGCGATCGGCGACGCCGTCCTCGAGCTGGCCGCCGAGCCGCCGGGCGACATCCTCGTGTTCCTGCCGGGCGAGCGGGAGATCCGCGAGGCCGCGGACCACCTGACCGGCGTCGTCGCCGGCACCACGCGCCTGGCCGGCACGGAGATCCTGCCGCTGTTCGGCCGCCTGTCCATGGCGGAGCAGCACCGCGTGTTCGGCCGCGCCGGGGCCGGGGTGCGCCGGCGGATCGTGCTGGCCACGAACGTCGCCGAGACGTCCCTGACCGTGCCGGGCATCAAGTACGTGATCGACACGGGCACCGCGCGCATCTCGCGGTACTCGAACCGCACCAAGGTGCAGCGCCTGCCGATCGAGCGCGTCTCCCAGGCCAGCGCGAACCAGCGCTCGGGCCGGTCCGGCCGCACCTCGGACGGCATCGCGATCCGCCTGTACTCGGAGGAGGACTACCTCTCCCGCCCCGAGTTCACGGACCCGGAGATCCTGCGCACCTCCCTGGCCTCGGTGATCCTGCAGATGCTCTCCCTCGGCGTGGCCCGCACCCCGGGCGACGTCCAGGAGTTCCCCTTCGTCCAGCCGCCGGACGGCCGCCAGGTCACCGACGGCGCCACCACGCTCACCGAGCTCGGCGCGCTCGAGGCCGGCGGCGCCCGCGCGGGCACCATCACCCGGGTCGGACGCCGCCTGGCCCGACTGCCGGTGGACCCGCGGCTGGGTCGCATGATCCTCGAGGCCGGTGAGCGCGGCTGCGTCCGGGAGGTCATGGTGATCGCCGCGGCCCTGACCATCCAGGATCCCCGCGAGCGCCCCACGGAGCAGCGTGAGGCCGCGGACGAGCTGCACCGCCGGTTCGCGGACGAGAACTCGGACTTCTCCGCGATCCTGAACCTGTGGGCCTACCTGCGCGAACGGCAGCAGGAGCTCTCCGGCTCCCAGTTCCGGAAGCTGTGCCGCCGCGAGCACATCAACTGGCTGCGCGTGCAGGAGTGGCAGGACCTGGTGCGCCAGCTGCGCCAGCTCGCCAAGGACGTGGGCCTCACCGTCGAGGCCGGACCCGTGGACCCGGTGGGCCGGCACGAGGCGGTGCACAAGTCCCTGCTCACCGGCCTGCTCGCGCAGATCGGCGCCTACGACGAGCGCCGTCGCGAGTACGCGGGCGCCCGCGGCACCCGTTTCGCCGTGTTCCCCGGCTCCGCCCTGTTCAAGAAGCGCCACCCGTTCGTCATGGCCGCCGAGCTCGTGGAGACCTCACGGCTGTGGGCGCGCACGGTGGCCCGGATCGAGCCGGAGTGGGCCGAGGAGGTCGCCGGCCACCTCGTCAAGCGGGCCTACAACGAGCCGCACTGGTCGCGGCGGGCGGGCTCCGTCGTCGCGCGCGAGAAGGTGACGCTGTTCGGCGTCACCCTGATCCCGGACCGCTCGGTCCGGTACGGCCGCATCGACCCGGAGCTCTCCCGCGAGCTGTTCATCCGGCACGCCCTCGTGGAGGGCGACTGGCGCACGCGCCACCGGTTCTTCGCCCGCAACCGGGCCGCGCTCGAGGAGGTCGACGCCCTCGAGACGCGCCTGCGCCGCCGCGACCTGCGGATCGGGGACGAGGACCTGTTCGCCTTCTACGACGCGCGGATCCCGGCGAACGTCGTCTCCGAGCGGCACTTCGACGCGTGGTGGAAGAAGGCGCGCCAGGAGCAGCCGGACCTGCTAGACCTCGACGTCGCCGCCCTGCTCACCGCCGACGCCGAGGACCTGGACACCGACGCGTTCCCCACCACGTTCTCGTATCCGATGCCCGGCGGCGACGTGGAGCTCGACCTCGAGTACACGTTCGACCCGACCGGCGCGGCCGGCACCGACGGCGTGACCGTGGCCGTGCCGATCCTGCTGCTCAACCAGGTCTCCCCCGGTCCCTTCGCATGGCTGGTCCCCGGCCTGCGGGTCGAGCTCGTCACCGCCCTCATCAAGGCGTTGCCCAAGGCGGTGCGCAAGAACCTCGTGCCCGCCCCGGACGTGGCCCAGCAGCTCGTGGCGGACCTCGAGGCCCACGCCGACCCGCTGCGGGACGAGCTGCCGGAGGCGCTGTCCGCGGCCGTGCGTCGGGTGCGCGGCGTGGTGGTGGAGCCCGGACTGTGGGCCCCGGACGCGGTGCCCCTGCACCTGCGGATGGACTACCGCGTCGTGGACGCCCGCGGCGCCGTGATGGGCGCCGGCCAGGACCTGCCCGCGCTGCAGGCCCGGCTCGCGCAGGCCAACCGCTCCGCGATCGCCGCCCGGCTCGCCGGCACCGACGACCCCGCCTCGGCCCGGCCGGGGCCGCGCGGCAAGGGCCGCGGCGGCCGTGCCCAGGCCGACGCGCGGGCCGGGGCCGAGGGACGCCGTCGCCCGGAGGGCCCCGGGCGGTCCGGCGCGACGCCGGCCTTCGAGGAGCGGCACGGGCTGACCTCGTGGAGCATCGGCACGGTGCCGAAGACCGTCTCCACCGCGGCCGGGGCGCGCGGCCCCGCCATCACGGGCTACCCGAGCCTGGTGCCCGAGACCACGCCCGACGGCGGCCCCGCGGCCGGCCTGACCGTGGCCCGGTCCGCGGAGGACCAGGCGGCCTGGCACCGGGCCGGGGTGATCCGGCTGCTGCTGGCCACCCTGCCCAGCCCCCAGCGCTACGTGCTGGACCACCTGGACAACAGGGAGAAGCTCACCTTCACCCAGAACCCGCACGGCTCGGTGGACTCCCTCGTCGCGGACTGCACCCAGGCCGCCGTGGACCGTCTCGTCGGGGACGAGCTGCCGTTCGACGAGGCCGCGTTCCGCGCCCTGTTCGACCGGGTGCGGGCCGACCTGATCGACACGGTCTTCGCCGTCACGTCCCTGGTGGAGCAGGTGCTCTCCCGGGCCGCGCAGGTGCGACGCCGGCTCAAGGGCTCGGTCTCGCTCGCCCTCGCACCGGCGCTGTCGGACGTGAAGGCACACCTCGAGCAGCTCGTGTTCCCCGGCTTCGTGGCCGCCACGGGCTGGGAGCGGCTGCAGCACCTGCCGCGCTACCTGCAGGGCATGCTGACGCGCCTGGACCGGCTGGACGCCGGCGGCCACCTGCAGCGCGACGGGCAGCACATGGCGGTGGTGCAGGGGCTCGAGGACGAGTTCGACGCCGCCGTCGCGGCCCATCGCGCCCGGTTCGCGGGCACGCCCGTGCCCGCGGAGCTGGAGCGGGTGCGCTGGCTCATCGAGGAGCTGCGCGTCTCGTTCTTCGCCCAGGAGCTGGGCACGGCGGTCTCGGTCTCCGAGAAGCGGGTGCGTCAGGCGCTCGCCCGGGCCACGCGCGCCTGAGTCGGGCCCGGGCGGCGCGGGCCGTCAGTCCTGCGGGACGACCTCGCCGTGGCCCAGGTCCCGCAGGGCCGCGCGGAGGCGGGCGGCGGCGGCGTCCAGGTCCGCCGGATCGGGGGCGTTGTCCACGCGGGCCAGGTCGAAGTCGGCCAGCGAGGTGGAGGGCCACACGTGCACGTGCAGGTGCGGGATCTCATAGCCGGCGATCATGAGCCCGGCCCGGCGGGCGGAGAACGCCGCCACCTGCGCCTTGCCGATCTGCTGGGCGACCGTCGTCAGGTGCGTGACCAGCGCCGGGTCGACCTCCACCCATTCGTCCACCTCCGCACGGGGCACCACGAGCGCGTGCCCCGGCTGGAGCGGCGCGGCGGACAGGAACGCGACGCACGTCTGGTCCTGCCACACGAAGCGGGCGGGCAGCTCGCCGGCGATGATCCTGCTGAAGACGGTGGCCATGGAGGGTCCTCCTGGGGGTCGGCGGGGCGGGGCCCCGGGGCTCGTCAGTCCCGGCCGGACGCGCCGTCGGGCTCGGGGCCGACCGCGACGGCGTTGGACGGGTCCTGGACCCATGCTGACCACGAACCCGGGTAGAGCGCCACTCCGGGTCGCCCCGCGACGGCCAGGGTGAGCACGGCGTGCGCCGCGGTGATGCCCGAGCCGCAGTACACGGCCACGGGAGTGGCGTCGTCCACGCCGACGGCGTCGAACCGCTCCGCCAGCTCCGCGGCGGGCCGCAGGCGGCCGTCCTCGGCGATGCTCTCCGCCGTGGACACGTTCCGCGCCCCGGGGATGTGACCGGCCACGGGGTCGAAGGGCTCGACCTCCCCGCGGTACCGCTCGGCCGCCCGCGCGTCGAGGAGCAGACCGCCGGAGGCCATCGCCTCCGCGCCGGCCGTGTCCACGACGGGCATGCGGCCCCACGACGGCCGGGCGGTGCCGGGCACCGGGATGACCTCGCCGGGCTGCAGGGGCAGGCCCGCGGCGCGCCACGCCTCGAGGCCGCCGTCCAGGAGCATGGAGTCCCGCAGCCCCGCGTGGCGCAGCAGCCACCAGGCGCGCGCGGCGGACAGGCCGTGGTCGTCGTCGTAGACCACGATGGTGTCGCCCTCGTCGATCCCCCACATCCGCACGGTCTCCGCGAACTGGCGCGCGTCCGGCAGGGGGTGACGCCCCGCCGCCGGGCCGGCGTGGCCGGCGAGCTGGCTGGGCAGGGAGACGTAGACGGCGCCCGGCAGATGGCCCTGGAGATAGGCGGCGTGGTCGGGCCCGCCCGCCGTGGCCCGGAACCGGACGTCGAGCAGGATCACCCGGTTCGGGCGGCATCGTCCCGGCTGGGCGTAGGCCGGGCCCTCGGGCACCGGCGGCAGGTCCTCGACGGGGGCCAGGCCGAGCCAGCCGGCCAGCACGTCCACCGTCACCAGGGTGGGCGGCACGGCAGCCTCGGGATCGACGCCGTCGGCGTCCGCGTCGGGGTCGCCGCCGGCGTCATGGGGCGAGGACGGGGCCGCCGTGGGCGCCGGGACGACGCGGCCCTGCCCCTCGTCGACGACGATCAGCGGGTCGGGTCGATCGGGGGCGGCGCCGTCGCGGTCCGGGACAGGGGATGGGTCCGGGGTCTCGCTGTGCACCCGGACACCCTACTCCACGCCCCCTTCGGCGTCGCTGATAACCTGGAGGATGGCCCGCGCGGACCTGTTCCGGACCGCGCGGAGGAGGCGGCAGCCGCCGCAGAAGGAGTCGTGAGCACCGTGAGCGCCCCCGAGCCCAGCCCCCGTGCCGCCCGTCCCCGGGCGACCCGGCAGAAGGCCGCCGTCGACCGAGCCCTGGACCGCATCCCGGACTTCGTGAGCGCGCAGGAGCTCCATGCCCGCCTCCAGGACCAGGGCGAACGCGTCTCGCTGGCCACCGTGTACCGGACCCTGCAGCAGCAGCTCGACGACGGGCTCGTGGACATGCTCCGCCGCGACGACGGCGAGTCCGTGTACCGCCGGTGCGAGGACGAGGGCCACCATCACCACCTGGTGTGCCGGATCTGCTGGACCACCGTCGAGGTCACCGCCCCCCACGTCGAGGCATGGGCCACCGCCGTCGCCGCGGAGCACGGCTTCACGGACGCGGACCACACGGTGGAGATCACCGGTGTGTGTGCCCGCTGCCGGGCCGAGGGGCGCACCCGCGCGGCCTGACCCCGGGCCGGGCCCCGGTCAGTGGCGGATGCCGCCCGCGGGGTCGTCCAGGAAGTCCGCCGGGTCCTCGACCGCCGTGGAGGGCCCGTGCAGGGCGCCCCGGCCGTAGGCGATGTCCAGGTTCTCGACCGTGAGCACGTTCCGCGGCGGGCCGGAGGCCACGACACGCCCGCCCATCAGGACCACATGGTCCGCCTCCGCGGCCTCGTCGAGATCGTGGGTCGTGTAGACCACGGACACCCCGCGCGTCGGCTCCTCGTGGAGGAGGTCGTCGATCGTGCGGGCGGAGACGATGTCGAGGCCCGTCATCGGCTCGTCGAGCAGCAGCACGTCGTGGTCCTGGGCGAGGCCCTGGGCCACGTAGGCGCGCTGGCGCTGGCCGCCGGAGAGCTGGTCGAGGTGCCGCCGTGCCAGGTCCGCGACCTGCATGCGCTCCATGGCGGCCCGCACGATGTCCCGGTCCTGCTTCCGGAACGGGCGGAACCACCCGAGCGTGGGGTACCGGCCCATCCCGACGACGTCGCGCACCGTCACCGGCACTCCCTGGGGCACGCCGATGGACTGCATCACGAAGGAGGTGCGCTGCGAGCGCCGCCGCGGGTTCTCGCCGAGCACCTCCAGCGCACCGGAGGCCGGGTCGCTCAGGCCCGCCAGGGCGGTCAGCAGCGTGGACTTGCCGGAGCCGTTGGGCCCGATCACCGCGATCAGCCGCCGGGCCGGCAGGGTGAAGTCGGAGGGTCGGACGGCCACGTGCGAGCCGTGGCGCAGTTCGAGCGCCCGGGCGACCGCGAGGGGAGGCGGGGTCGCCGCGGCGCCCGCGGGGAAGGACGCGTTCATCGGGGGGCCTCCGCTCCGGGCAGGGCCACGACCGGCGCCTCCTGCTCACGCTGCGCGCGCGAGCGCACGTGCCGGCCCAGGAGCGCCAGCACGGCGGCGCGGACGGCGAGCACCACGAAGAACAGCAGGATCGGCATGAGCGCCATGGTGGCCGAACCCGCCGTGCCCAGCCGGTAGCTGAGGGTGAGCCCGGTGACGACGCACGCCGCGCCGATCACGACGGAGACGAGCATCATCTGGGGCACGCTGCGCGTCAGCAGCGCCGCCGTCGCGGGCGGTCCCACGAGGAGGCCGAACACGAGCACCGTGCCCACCGCCTGGAACGAACCGATCACGGCCGCGCCGATCATCACCAGCAGCAGCGTGTGCGTCAGCCCCGGTCGCATGCCCAGCGAGCGCGCCTTGACCTCGGAGAAGCTCAGTGCCAGCAGGGGCCGGTAGAGCAGCAGGGCCAGGGCGATCACCACGACGGCGATGACCGCCTGGGTCACGATGCCGTCCACGCTGACCCCCAGCACATCGCCGAACAGGATCGACGTGAGCGATCCCGTGTAGGAGTCCGACTTGGAGATGATCACCACGCCCAGGGCCATCATCCCCACGAAGAGCAGGCCGATGGCGGTGTCCTCCTTGAGGGTGGTGGCCCGGTGCACCAGCGAGATGCCCGCCATCATGACGACGGCGGCCACCGCCGCACCGAGGTGGGGGCTGCCACCGGTGACGACCGCCAGGGCGATGCCCGGCAGGACACCGTGCACGAACGCGTCCCCGAAGAAGCTCATCCCGCGCAGCACCAGCCACGTGCCCACGACCGAGCACATCAC
This sequence comes from Micrococcus sp. TCR-5, assembly GCF_052220525.1. Lineage (NCBI taxonomy): Bacteria > Bacillati > Actinomycetota > Actinomycetes > Micrococcales > Micrococcaceae > Micrococcus > Micrococcus sp. TCR-5. The sequence goes on along the minus strand of NZ_JBQPDO010000001.1, from coordinate 121,880 downwards.
CACGGCGATGAGTCCGCCGACGAGGGCGCGCTGCTGGAATCCCATCTGGAAGGGCTCGAGCAGCCAGTCCATCCTCAGCCCTCCAGCGCGTCGGCGAGGGTGCGGGCGTTGAGGAGCATGGCCTCGGCGTAGTCCGCCTCCGGGGTGTCCTTCGGGCCGACGCCGCCCTCGTAGACCTCGATGACCGGCAGGTCGCCGGCCTCCTCGGCCACGGTGTCCACGAGGCTGTTGCGCGCGCCCACGGACGTGATCACGGCGTCTGCGCCGCCGTCGCGGATGGACCGGGCGAGCTCGGCGATCTCCTGGGAGGAGGGCTCGCCGTCGGTGGAGCCGCCCGGGACGACGACGCCGGACACGGTGAAGTCGTAGGCCTCGCTGAAGTAGCCGTAGGCGTCGTGGTCCGTGACCAGCGTGCGGCGGTCCTCCGGGACCCCGGCGAGGATCTCCCGGACCTGCGTGTCCGTCTGCTCGAGCTCCCCGCGCACGGTCGCGCCGCACTCGGCGAACCTCTCGTCACCCCGCTCCTGGGCGAGCGTGTCGCCCATCAGCTCGGCGGCCCTCGCCATGCGGGCGACGTCCATCCAGACGTGCGGGTCCTCGGACCCGTGGTCATGGCCCTCGTGGCCCGCCCCCTCCTCGGCGTGGTCATGGCCGCCGAAGGGCAGCGGATCCAGCTGGGGCGCCACCTCGACGACGGTCGCGCCGTCCGCCTCGGCGTTGGCGAGGGCGGACTCCATGCCGCCCTCGAGGCCGAGGCCGTTGGAGAACACGAGGCCGGAGGAGACCATGTCCTTCACCTGCGCGGACGAGGCGGAGAAGTCGTGCGGATCATCCCCCGGGCCCATCACCGTGACGCTGCGGGCGTCGGCGCACGCGACCACGCGGTCGAGCACGGAGCCGAGCTGCGTCGTCGTGGCGACGGCCACGGGCGCGCCCGCGGCCGAGCCGGACCCGGCGGCAGCAGAGGCGCCCGCGGCCTGCTCGCCCGCGGAGTCGCCGCTGGTCCCGCCGCACGCGGCGAGGCTCAGGGTGAGCGCGGTGAGGGCCCCGGTCAGGGCGGGCAGACGACGGCGGCGGAGCATGGGGCGACCTCGTTCGTGTCGGGAGGATGTGTGAAATCGGTTCTCAACAGTAGCACCGCGCCGCCCGCGCGACGCTCACGCGGGCCGGAACCGACGTGGCGACTGCGTCACGTCGTTGATCTCCCCGACGAGCTCCTCGAGCACGTCCTCGAGGAAGAGGATGCCCGCGGTCTCGCCCTCGGGCGTGATGACCCGGGCGAGGTGGGAGCCCGTGCGCTGCATGAGCGCGAGTGCGTCCTCGACCTCGTCCTCGAGCCGCACGTTGGCCAGCGAGCGCACGCGCGTGAGCGGGATCGGCTCGTCGTGTCCCGACGGGCCCACGGTGAGGACGTCCTTCAGGTGCAGGTAGCCGGTGTAGCCGCCGTCGGGGTCCTCGACCACGAACCGGGAGAAGCCCACGCGGCCCACGGTCCACTCGAAGTCGTGCGGCGTGATCCCCTCGGGGACGGTGACGACCCGCTCGAGCGGCACCATCACGTCCCCGGCCCGGTGGTCCGAGAACTCGAGGGCCGAGTGCAGCACGCCGGACTCGTCCTCCAGGGTGCCCGAGCGGGTGGACTCGGCCACGATCGACTGCACCTCCTCGAGCGTGTAGGAGGAGGCCACCTCGTCCTTCGGCTCGATGCGCAGGGCGTGCAGCACGAGGTTGGCCGTCCAGTTCAGCGCGGCCACGACGGGATGCAGCAGCTTCGAGAGCCACACGAGCGGCTGGGCCAGCAGCATCACGGCGCGGTCCGCGAACGAGACGGCGGCGTTCTTGGGCACCATCTCGCCCAGGGTCACGTGCAGGAAGGTGACCACCAGCAGCGCGAGCACGAAGGCGGTCACGTCCGCCGCCGCGGACGGGACCCCGAGGGCGGCCATCGGGACGACGAGCAGGTGGTGCAGCGCCGGCTCGGACACGTTGAGGATGAGCAGGGAGCACACCGTGATGCCGAGCTGGCAGACGGCCAGCATCTGGGAGACGTGCTCCATCGCGTAGAGCGCCACCTGGGCCTGGCGGGAGCCGGCCTCGGCCCGCGGCTCGATCTGCGCCCGGCGGGCGCCCATGACGGCGAACTCGCCCGCCACGAAGAAGGCGTTGGCGGCCAACAGGACCACCAGCCACAGCAGTCCGACGACGTCCCCGTTCATGCGCGCGTCTCCTCGTCCTCAGCGGCCGGGTCGAAGCGCACGCGCTCGATGCGGCGGCCGTCCATCCGCTCGACCGTCAGGGTGCCGCCGTCCACGTCCACCACGTCCCCGACCTCCGCCAGGCGCCCCAGTCGGGCCAGGATGTACCCGCCGACGGTCTCGTAGGCCCCGTCCTCCGGCACCACGAGGGCCGGGATCTGGGTCCGCACCTCGTCGGGCCGCAGCTCCGCCGGGAAGTACCAGCGGCCGGAGGCCGTCTGGAGGACCCCCGGGGTGACGCGGTCGTGCTCGTCCGCGACCTCGCCGACGATCTCCTCCACCACGTCCTCGAGCGTGACCACCCCTGCGGTGCCCCCGTACTCGTCCACGACGACGGCCATCTGCAGGTTCGCGTCGCGCAGCTCGGCCAGCAGCTGGTCCAGGTGCACGGTCTCCGGCACGCGGATGACCTCCGTCATCAGTGCACCGGCCTCGAGGTCGGCGCGGCGCTCCCGCGGCACGGCCACGACCTTCTTCACGTGCACCACGCCGCGGATGTCGTCCGAGGAGTCGCCGATCACGGGGAACCGCGAGTAGCCGGTGCTGCGGGCCAGGTCCAGGACCTCGGGCAGAGCCTGGTCCTCCCTCACCGTCTCCACGCGGATGCGCGGGGTCATCACGTCCGCGGCGGTGCGGTCCGCGAAGCGCAGCGTCCGGTCCAGGAACGTGGCGGTCTGCGCGTCGAGCGTGCCCAGCTGGGCCGAGCGGCGGACCAGCGAGGAGAGCTCCTCGGGGCTGCGGGCGCCGGAGATCTCCTCCTTGGCCTCGATGCCCACGCGGGCCAGCACGCCGTTGGAGAACCCGTTCAGGACCAGGATCGCCGGCTTGAACACGGTGCTGAACACGAGCTGGGGCCGGGCGAGTGCGCGGCCGATCGCCATGGGCTCGGCGATGGACATGTTCTTGGGGATCAGCTCGCCGAGGAGCATCGAGAGCAGGGTCGCCACGACCATCGCGACGACGAGCGAGACGGTGCCCACCACGCCGGCCGGCAGCCCCACCTGGAGCAGCAGCGGGTCGATGAGCCGGCTGATCGCCGGGTCCATCACGTAGCCGGTGAGCAGTGTGGTCAGGGTGATGCCCAGCTGGCACGCGGAGAGCTGGGTCGAGAGTGACTTGAGACAGCGCAGCAGGGGCTCGGCGCCGCGGTCACCCGCGTCCACCATGCGCTGCACGGTGGGCACGTCGATCGCGATCATGGCGAACTCGACGGCCACGAAGAACCCGGTGCCCACGATCAGGGCCAGGCCGAGGATCAGCAGGAGCCACTCCACCCGACCTCACCCCCTCGACGGCGGGCCGGGCGGCGGTGCGGGGCACCGGGACTGGAAGGCTCCGATCCGGCCGCGTCCGCGTGGGCGGACGAGCGGTCTGGCACACAGGTGTCAGGGTGATCCATAGTCCGCCCAGTATAGGGGCGTCAGGCCCCGGCGGAACGAGCAGGGGCATGCGGCCGCCTCACCACGACGAGGCGACCGGCCGGCCCTCCTCGTAGCCCGCCGCGGACTGCAGGCCGACGACGGCGCGCTCACGGAACTCCGCCAGGTCGTGGGCGCCGGCGTAGGTCAGCGACGAGCGCACACCGGACGTGATGGTGTCCAGCAGGTCCTCCACCGAGGGGCGGCGCGGGTCCACGTACATGCGCGAGGAGGAGATGCCCTCCTCGAACATCGCCTTGCGGGCCTTGGTGAAGGCGTCCTCGTGGCGGGTGCGGTGCTGGACCGCGCGGGCCGAGGCCATGCCGAAGCTCTCCTTGTACCGCCGACCGTCCGGACCGTGCACGAGGTCGCCCGGAGACTCGAGCGTCCCCGCGAACCACGAGCCGATCATCACCGAGCTGGCTCCGGCGGCCAGCGCGAGCGCCACGTCCCGCGGGTGCTTCACCCCGCCGTCCGCCCACACGCGTGCCCCGAGCTCGCGGGCCGCGGCGGCGCACTCCAGGACCGCCGAGAACTGCGGTCGGCCCACCGCGGTCTGCATGCGCGTGGTGCACATCGCGCCCGGGCCCACGCCCACCTTGACGATGTCCGCGCCCGCCGCGACCAGGTCCCGGACGCCGTCGCCGGAGACGACGTTGCCGGCCACCACGGGCACACCGGGGTCGAGGGCCCGCACGGCGGCGAGCGCATCCAGCATGGTCTGCTGATGACCGTGCGCGGTGTCCACGACGAGCACGTCGACGCCGGCCTCGACCAGGGCGGCGGCCTTCTCCCCCACCGCCCCGTTGATGCCGACGGCGGCGCCGACCCGGAGCCGTCCGCCGTCGTCGAGACCGGGCGTGAACAAGGACGAGCGCAGCAGGCCCGCCGCGGTGACGACCCCGCGCAGCACGGGGGCGGCGGTGCCCACCGCCGGGTCCACGACGGGGGCCATCTCCTGGTGCGCGGCGTGCAGGCGCTCGAAGGCCGCCCGCAGCGCGTCCTTGTCCGGGGCGCCGTCCGTGCCGCCGAGCTCGGCGAGCGTGAGGGTCACCACCGGAGGGTGCATGACGGAGGCGGCCGAGGTGAAGCGGTCCACGTCCTCGCAGTCCTGGGGGCGGACCACGCCGAGCAGCCCGCCGTGCGCGTCCACCACGCAGACGGCCCCGTGGTTGCGGCGGTCCACGAGGTGGAGCAGGTCCAGCACCGTGTCCTGCGGGCCGACGGTCAGGGCGGTGTCCGCCACGGGGTGGGCCGCCTTCACCCGACGCACGACGTCCCGGATCACGTCCGCCGGGATGTCCTGCGGCAGGATCCCGAGACCGCCGCGCCGGGCCATGGTCTCGACCATCCGGCGCCCGGTGACGGCGGTCATGTTGGCGGAGACCAGGGGGATGGTGGCGCCCGTGCCGTCATCCGGGGCGATGTCCACGTCCATGCGACTGGCGACGTCCGAGTGTGAGGGCACGAGGAAGACGTCGTTGTACGTCAGGTCGACGGCCGGGTCGGTGAGGAAGCGCATGGCGTCAGTCTCCCAGACGAGGCGGACGCCGTGAGGCCCCCGCGCGTCCGCCGGGAGCGGAGTCGAGCCGAGGCCGCGGCATTCCGACCGGGGGCGTCGAAGAACTATGATGTCTCGAGGCGTTCCCGGCCCCACGCGCGCCGCGCGGGTGGCCCGGCGCAGCACATCGCATCCCAAGGCTCAGGAAGAGGCGTTACACAGTGCCAGAACTCACGTCGGACCGGCTCGCACAGGAGTTCCCGGGGAACGAACGGCTGGTGGCCGAGATCTACCGGAAGTACCGCGAGGACTCCGGTTCCGTGGACCGGCAGTGGGCACAGATCTTCGCCCGTCTCGAGGCCAGCGCCCCCGCCGCCGAGGCCGAGCCGAAGGCCGCCGCCAAGACCGAGCCGAAGACCGCCGCCAAGGCCGAGCCGAAGGCCACCGCCAAGGTGACCGAGCCGAAGGCGGCGACCGCCCCGGCCCGGGGTGCGCAGCCCAAGGAGACCTCGGTCAGCACCGGCCCCAAGCCCAAGAAGACCCCGGCGGCCCAGGCCGTGCCCTCCGAGCCCGCCGACACCGCCACCACCGCGGACGAGAAGCAGGAGAAGGCCACCGTCCTCAAGGGCATGGCCAAGGCCGTGGCCACGAACATGGACGCCTCCCTATCCATGCCCACCGCCACCACCGTGCGCGACCTGCCGGCCAAGGTGCTGATCGACAACCGCGTGGTCATCAACAGCCACCTGGCCCGCACCCGCGGCGGCAAGGTCTCCTTCACCCACCTCATCGGCTACGCCGTGGTCCGCGCGCTCGCGGCCATGCCCTCGATGAACGTGACCTACGAGGAGCGCGACGGCAAGCCCACCATGGTGGAGCCGGCCCACGTGAACTTCGGCCTGGCCATCGACCTGCCCCGCCCGGACGGCACCCGCGCGCTCGTGGTCCCGAACGTGAAGGCCGCCGAGACCCTCGACTTCCGCGGCTTCTGGAAGGCGTACGACGACCTCGTCCAGCGCGCCCGCAAGAACAAGCTGACGATGGACGACTACGCCGGCACCACGGTCTCCCTGACCAACCCGGGCGGCATCGGCACCGTGCACTCGGTGCCCCGCCTGTCCCAGGGCCAGGCCGCCATCATCGGCGTCGGCGCGCTGACCTATCCGGCCGCCTTCCAGGGCGCCGCCGAGTCCACGCTGCACGACCTGGCGATCTCCAAGACGATCACCCTCACCTCCACGTACGACCACCGCGTGATCCAGGGCGCCGGCTCGGGCGAGTTCCTGAAGATCGTGCACGGCCTCCTGCTGGGCGAGGACGGCTTCTACGACGAGGTCTTCCACTCCCTGCGCATCCCCTACGAGCCCGTCCGCTGGGCCCAGGACGTGCAGGTGAACCCGGAGGAGCAGGTCGGCAAGGTCGCCCGCATCCAGCAGCTCATCCACGCATACCGGGACCGCGGCCACCTGCTGGCCAACGTGGACCCGCTCGAGTACTCGATGGCCTACCACCCGGACCTCGACATCCGCGAGCACGGGCTCACCCTGTGGGACCTGGACCGCGAGTGGCCCACCGGCGGCTTCGGCGGGGCGAGCAGCCTGACCCTGCGCAAGATCCTCGGCGTGCTGCGTGACGCGTACTGCCGCGCCATCGGCGTCGAGTACATGCACATCCAGGACCCGGCCGAGCGCGCCTGGTTGCAGGAGAAGCTCGAGCAGCCGTACGCCAAGCCCACCCGCGAGGAGCAGCTGCGCATCCTGGGCCGCCTCAACGCCGCGGAGGCGTTCGAGACGTTCCTGCAGACCAAGTACATCGGCCAGAAGCGCTTCTCCCTGGAGGGCGGCGAGTCCCTCATCCCGCTGCTGGACGGCATCCTCGGCGACGCCGCCGACGCCGGACTGGACGAGGTCGCCATCGGCATGGCGCACCGCGGTCGCCTGAACGTGCTCACCAACATCGCCGGCAAGACCTACAGCCAGGTCTTCCGCGAGTTCGAGGGGGCCACCCCGGGCGGCGCCTCGGGCTCGGGCGACGTGAAGTACCACATGGGCACCGAGGGCACCTTCGTGTCCGACGCCGGCAACAGCACCCGCGTGTATCTCGCCGCGAACCCCTCGCATCTGGAGGCTGTGGACCCGGTCCTCGAGGGCGTCGTGCGCGCCAAGCAGGACCGCCTCGATCTGGGTGGCCAGCGCCCGGACTCCTTCTCCGTGCTGCCGATCCTCGTGCACGGCGACGCGGCCTTCGCGGGCCAGGGCGTCGTGACCGAGGTCCTGCAGCTCTCGCAGCTGCCCGGCTACCGCACCGGCGGCACGATCCACGTGATCGTGAACAACCAGGTGGGCTTCACCACGCCGCCGACCCAGGCGCGCTCCGCGGTGTACTCCACCGACGTGGCCAAGACCATCCAGGCCCCGATCTTCCACGTCAACGGCGACGAGCCGGAGTCCGTGGTGCACGTGGCCCAGCTCGCCTTCGAGTACCGCCAGCGGTTCAACAAGGACGTCGTCATCGACCTCGTCTGCTACCGCCGCCGCGGCCACAACGAGGGCGACGACCCGTCGATGACGCAGCCGCGCATGTACAACCTCATCGAGCAGAAGCGCTCCACCCGCAAGCTGTACGTCGAGTCCCTCGTGGGCCGCGGCGACATCACGCAGGAGGAGGCGGACAGCGCCCTGAAGGACTACCAGCAGCAGCTGGAGCGGGTCTTCGCGGAGACCCACGAGGACGCGCCCACCTCCGGCGACGAGGGCCTCCGCCCGGCCGAGGACCGGGACGCGGCCCCGGAGGCGCCGGCGTCCACGGCCATCTCGGCCGAGACGCTGCGGGCCATCGGGCAGGCGCACATCGACGTGCCCGAGGGCTTTACGGTCCACCCCAAGCTCGCGGCCCTGCTCGAGCGCCGCGCCAAGATGGCCGTCGACGGCGGCATCGACTGGGGCTTCGCCGAGCTGGCGGCCTTCGGCTCGCTGCTCATGGAGGGCGTGCCGGTCCGCCTGGCGGGCCAGGACTCCCAGCGCGGCACCTTCACGCAGCGCCACTCGGTGTTCCACGACCGGATCACCGGCGACACGTGGGCGCCGCTGAGGCACCTCTCCGAGGACCAGGCGAAGTTCTGGGTCTACAACTCGCTGCTGTCCGAGTACGCCGCCCTCGGCTTCGAGTACGGCTACTCCGTGGAGCGCTCCGACGCCCTCGTGCTGTGGGAGGCCCAGTTCGGCGACTTCGTGAACGGCGCGCAGACGATCATCGACGAGTTCATCTCCTCGGCCGATCAGAAGTGGTCGCAGACCTCGTCCGTGGTCCTGCTCCTCCCCCACGGCTACGAGGGACAGGGGCCGGACCACTCCTCCGCCCGCATCGAGCGCTTCCTGCAGATGTGCGCCGAGGACAACATGCGCGTGGTCAACCCCTCCACGGGCGCGAACCACTTCCACCTGCTGCGCGAGCACGCCTACGCCCGCCCGCGTCGGCCCCTCATCGTGTTCACCCCGAAGCAGCTGCTGCGCCTCAAGGCCGCCGCGAACTCGGTGGAGGACTTCACCGAGGGCGGCTTCCAGCCGGTCATCCCGGACGCCGGGGTGGACGCCAAGGACGTCACGCGCGTGGTGCTGGTCTCCGGCCGGCTGTACTACGACCTGCTCGCCCGCCGCGAGAAGTCCGGTGACACGTCCACCGCGATCGTGCGGGTGGAGCAGCTCTACCCGCTGCCGCTCGACGAGATCCGCAAGGCGCTCCGCGCCTACCCGGTCGCCGACGTCACCTGGGTGCAGGACGAGCCCGCGAACCAGGGCCCGTGGCCGTTCATGGCACTGAACCTCGTGCCGCAGCTCGACGGCCCCGTGACCCTCGTGTCCCGCCCGGCCTCGGCCGCGACCTCCGCGGGCACCAAGGGCCGCCACGACCAGGAGCTCAGCACGCTGCTGGACGCCGCCTTCGGCCGCTGACCCGGACCGACCCTGCGCCGCCGCCGCACCCTCCGGTGCGGCGGCGGCGCCGGATCGGCCGACGAAAGGACACACTGTGCACAACCGCCGGATCCGGATCGCCGCCGTCGGCGACCAGCTGCTGGCCGGTGCGGGCGACGCCCGCGCCATCGGCTGGTGGGGCCGCGTGCTCGCCCGCACCCAGGCCCCCGACGTGGAGCTGGAGAACTACGTGCTGGCCGTGCCGCACGAGACCACCGAGGACCTCAACGAGCGCTGGTGGGGCGAGGCCTCGCGGCGCTTCTCCGAGGAGACGGAGAACCGCCTCGTCGTGGCCCTGTCCGACGCGGACCTGGACCTGGAGGCCACCTCGACCGCCCGCTCGCGGCTGAACCTGGCCAACGTCCTGGACACCGCCTCGCAGCGGAACATCCCGGTGCTCGTGGTGGGCCCCACGCCCACCCTGGACGAGCAGCGCAACGCCCGGCTCGCCGAGCTCAACGCCGCCTACCTGGATGTGGCCGACCGGCGCAACCACGTGTACGTGGACACGTTCACCCCGCTGGTGGGACACGAGCAGTGGCGCGCGGACCTCGCCTCCGGCCAGGGCCGGCCGGGCCAGGCGGGCCACGGGCTCATCGCGTGGCTCGTGCTGCACCGGGGCTGGTACCAGTGGCTCGGTCTGCCTGAGCCCACGGCCTGATGTGACAGAATGGACCACCGACCGACTCGTTGAAGGGAGACGTCATGAGCAAGCGTGCACGCAAGCGTCGCGACCGCCGCAGGAACGGCGCCAACCACGGCAAGCGTCCCAACGCCTGATCCGCTGATCGGCGTCGCGGACCGGCCGGGTGCCACCCGGCGACCGCAGACCACGAAGGGCCGTCCCCTCAGGGGACGGCCCTTCGTCATCGTCGGGGCGCCCGATCGGGTGCCCACGGGTCCGCATGTCGCGGTGTCAGCCCCAGGTGACGGTCGTCGTCGAGATCTGGGTGATGCGGGTCATGATGGTGGCCCGCAGCTGCGCGGGCGCCTTCTCCTGGCAGCACCGACGCACCGCCGAGCGGATGAGCTCCTCGAGCTCCTTCTGGTGCCGGCAGTCCGGACACTCCGCCACGTGGGCGCGCACCTGCTCGATGTCCTCGGGCGTCAGGGCGCCGTCCAGGTACTGGTACAGCCGCTCCAGGGAGGCGTCCTGGGCGTCGCGGCACTCATGGCCGTGCTGGTCCGCGGTCATCGCGTGGCCTCCTTCGTGCTCGTCTCGGTCTGCTTCGTGCCGCCGCGCCCGGTCTTCTTCTTCGGCTGGGCCTTGATGCCGCGCGCGGCCGCGTAGTCCGCGAGGCGCTCGCGCAGCTGCTTGCGGCCGCGGTGCAGCCGCGACATGACGGTGCCGATCGGCACGTCGAGGATCTCGGCGATCTCCTTGTAGGCGAAGCCCTCCACGTCCGCGAAGTAGACGGCGAGCCGGAACTCCTCCGGGATCGCCTGCAGGGCGTCCTTCACCTGGGAGTCGGGCAGCCGGTCGAGGGCCTCCGTCTCGGCCGAGCGCAGGCCACCGGAGGTGTGCTCGGCGGCCCGGGCCATCTGCCAGTCCTCCACCTCAGGGTTGTCCGCCTCGAGGGGCTGGCGCTGCCGCTTGCGGTAGAGGTTGATGTACGTGTTCGTGAGGATCCGGTAGAGCCAGGCCTTGAGGTTGGTGCCGGGCCGGTACTGGTGGAACGAGGAGTAGGCCTTCGTGTACGCCTCCTGGACCAGGTCCTCGGCGTCCTGCGGGTTGCGCGTCATGCGCAGCGCAGCGGAGTACAACTGGTCCACGAACTCGAGGGCGTCACGCTCGAACCGGGCACGGCGCTGCTGTTCGGACTCGGCGGCGACGTCGATGTCGGCGCGGTCGTGCTCGGGGGCGTCCTCGGGCCGGGCGAATTCCGGCCGGCTGTTGTCAGTGCTCATCGCGGGCCAGTCTACGGTCCGGGAGGGATGCGTCAGCAGGGCGGCGCTCATGCGGGGCTCCTCTCCGGCTGCGGTCCGCGGCGAGCGGGACCGGTGCGCCGACACGGGTACGGGGTCGTCCAGTGGAGCGCCAGGAGCGTTCCAGGTATTCCCCCGCGACAGGCCGACCCCGGCCGACAGCCGCCGGATAGGCTGGTCCGGTGACCCGCCCCACGCGTGCCGCCGCGCACTCCCCCGCCCCCCGTCCCGACGCCGCCGAGACCTGGCCCGCGCCCGTGGCGCGCGGCCCGGTGCGCGGAGAGGTGCGGCTGCCGGGATCGAAGTCGCTGACGAACCGGCATCTCGTGCTCGCCGCGCTCGCCGACGGTCCGTGCGTCCTGCACGGCGTCCTCGAGTCGCGGGACACGGCATTGATGCGCACGGCGCTCACAGCGCTCGGGGCCCGGTTCGAGCCCCTGTCCGACGGCGGACTGCGGGTGCATCCGATGCCGGTCGGCGCGCCGCTGGCCGGGGATGTCGCCGTGGACTGCGGACTGGCGGGGACGGTCATGCGCTTCGTCCCGTTCGTCGCCGCGCTGCGGCCCGGCCGGGTCCGCTTCGACGGCGACACCGGCGCGCGCCTGCGCCCGATGGCCCCGGTCCTGGACGCGCTGCGCCAGCTCGGGGTGGCCGTCGTCGAGGAGGGTGAGCCCGGTCGCCTGCCCTTCACGACGACGACCCGCGCGGACGCGGCCACGGTGGCCCCCGACGGCGACGTGCCGGAGGTCGCGGTCGACGCCTCCGGCTCCTCCCAGTTCCTGTCCGCCGCGCTGCTGGCGGCCGCGGGGATGCCGCGCGGTCTTCGGCTGCGGCACACCGGGGAGACCGTGCCGAGCCCGGAGCACGTCGCGATGACCGTCGGGGTGCTGCGCGCGCTCGAGGTGGACGTCGCCGAGACGGGCCCCGGGGCGTGGACCGTGGCCCCGGGGCGCATCCCGGGGCACGAGGCGACCGTCGAGCCGGACCTGTCCAACGCGGGCCCCTTCCTGGCCGCCGCCGTGGCCACGGGCGGCTCCGTGACGGTGCCGGACTGGCCGACCCGCACGACGCAGATCGGCGACCGCTGGCGGCGGATCCTGCCGCAGTTCGGGGCGAGCGTGGCGCTCACGGTCGACCGCACGGACCGCTCCCGCGGCCGCCTCACGGTGACCGGGGTGGTCCAGGACGACGGCACGCCCCGCATCACCGGCGCCGGTGAGATCGCGGACACGGCCGAGCTCGCCCCCACCGCGGCCGCGCTCGCCCTGCTGGCCTCCGGGCCCACCCGCCTGACGGGGATCGGCCATCTGCGGGGCCATGAGACGGACCGGCTCGCCGCGCTCACCGCCGAGGCCGCCCGCCTGGGGGTCACCGTGGACGAGGGAGAGACGACGCTCGGCTTCCCGGGCACGGACGCGTCGGGGCCGCTGTCGCCGGCCGCCCTCGAGACCTACCACGACCACCGGATGGCGACCTTCGCCGCCGTCGTCGGCCTGCGCGTGCCGGGGACCGGCATCGTGGACGTGGCGACCACCGCGAAGACGATGCCGGACTTCCCCGCACTGTGGACCGCGCTCGTGGCACCCGGCGACGCGGCCGAGGAGGCCCGCTGATGGCCCGGCGCCTCGATCCCTCGGCGTGGGACGAGTCCGATGTCCGGGTGCGCCCGTCCAAACGCGGCACCCGCCCGCGCACCAAGGAGCGGCCCAAGCACGAGGATGCGCAGGTCGGCATGGTCACCACGGTGGACCGCGGCCGGTACGCCGTGGTGCTGCCGGATCGCCTGGACGAGCGGATCACGGCGATGCGCGCCCGCGAGCTGCGCCGCACGCCGATCGCCACGGGCGACCGGGTGGCCGTCGTCGGGGACCTCTCCGGGGACGAGGGCACGCTCGCACGCATCGTCCGTGTCGAGGAGCGCAGCACGGTCCTGCGCCGGTCGGCGGACGACTCGGACGAGGTCGAGCGGGTGGTGGTGGCCAACGCCGACCTGCTGGTGATCATGGTGGCCGCGGCCAATCCGGAGCCCCGGACCGGCTTCATCGACCGCGCCCTGGTCGCCTGCTACGACGCCGGCATCCACCCGGTGCTGCTCATCACGAAGACCGACCTGCGTGATCCGGCCGCGCTGGTGGCGCACTACGAGGCCCTGGACCTGGAGGTGATGACCTCCGGTGCGGCGACCTTCGAGGCCGAGACCGGGGACACCGCCCTGGACGCCTCGCTCGTGGCCCGGGTGGCCGAGCGGCTGATCGGGCACACGAGCGCGTTCGTGGGGCCCTCCGGCGTCGGCAAGTCCACGCTGCTGAACGCGCTCACCGGCGCGGAACGGGCCACCGGCCACGTCAACGCCGTCACCGGCCGGGGCCGGCACACCTCCTCGTCCGCGCTCGCACTGCCGCTGACGGGCGACGACGGCGCCCCCCTGCCGGACACCTGGGTGGTGGACACCCCCGGCATCCGGTCCTTCGGGCTGGGCTGGGTCGAGCCGGACCGCGTGGTGGAGGCGTTCGACGACCTCGCCGGCGGGCTGGCGGACTGCCCGCGCGGCTGCACCCACACCGCCGACTCCCCCGGCTGCGGCCTGGACGCATGGGTGGCCGCGGGCCACGCCGGCCCCTCGGGAGCGGCACGCCTGGCCTCGCTGCGGCGTCTGCTCGGCAACCGGCTGGCCCCCTCGGGGGCGGAGGACGCGGCGTCGTCCGAGGACTGAGGCGGCCCGCGCGGTATAGCGTGGGCGGCATGGAGCGACCTGAGAACCCTGCGACCCGCGGCCGCGACCTCACGGAGGACCTGCGGCTGGCCCACATGCTGGCGGACAACGTGGACTCGATCACGATGTCCCGGTTCAAGGCCCAGGACCTCGAGGTCAGCACCAAGCCGGATCTCACCCCTGTCACGGATGCGGACCGCGCCGCCGAGGAGTCCATCCGCTCGACCCTGTCCCGTGCCCGGGCGCGCGACGGCATCGTGGGTGAGGAGTTCGGCGGATCTCTGAGCCGCTCCGGCCGGCAGTGGGTGGTCGACCCCATCGACGGCACCAAGAACTTCGTGCGCGGCGTGCCCGTGTGGGCCACCCTCATCGCGCTGCTGATCGACGGCGAGCCCGTCGTCGGCGTCGTCTCCGCCCCCGCCCTGCACCGTCGCTGGTGGGCCGCGGCCGGCCAGGGCGCCTTCGCGGGCACCTCGCTCACGCGTGCTCAGCGGATCACCGTGTCCGGCGTGGACCGGGTCGAGGACGCGTCGCTGTCCTTCTCCTCGATCGAGGGCTGGCGCGAACGCGGCTCGATCCGCGCGTTCCTGCAGCTCACCTCGGACGTGTGGCGCGTGCGCGGCTTCGGCGACTTCTGGTCCTACATGCTCGTCGCCGAGGGCGCCGTGGACATCGCGGCCGAGCCCGAGCTCGAGCTGCATGACATGGCCGCTCTGGTGCCGATCGTGCGCGAGGCCGGCGGCCGCTTCACCTCGCTGGACGGCGAGGACGGCCCGTTCGGCGGGCACGCGCTGGCCACGAACGGCCTGCTCCACGACGACGTCCTCGCCCGCCTGCGCACGGGTGACGAAACCGAGGACGGCGCCTGATGGCCGCGCGGGGGGAGCCGGCGGCCGACCGGAGGGGCGGGCGCGGGACAGATCGCCGGCCCCGCACTGCGGGTGCGGTGGCCCTCGGCGGTGCCGCGGGCGTGCTGTGCGGTGTGGGGGTGATGAACGCGGTGACCGCGCTGGCCGGGGCGCCGAACTTCCGCGGCGCGTTCGGCGGCGCGTTCGGGGTGGTCGACGTCCTCGTCCAGGCCCTGCCGCTGTTCGTGGTGAACGTGCTCGGCTCGTTCCTGCTCGGCCTGCTGTGGGCGGCCTCGCGACGCCGCGGGCCGGACTGGCGTCCACGCCTGGTGGCGGGGCTGGGAACCGGCTTCCTCGGTGCGTTCACCACCATCTCCAGCGCCGTCGCCCTGGCGCTGTGGCCGGTGCGGCTGGGCGCCGCGGCGTCCGGGGCGGGTGTCGTCCTCGCCGCGGCGGCCTCGGTGCTGCTGGTGCTCGCGCTGATGGCTGCACTCTCGACGGCGGCGGCCGTGCTCGGCCTGCACGCCGGGGGCGCCCCGGGGTCGCGCGTGGTCGGGACGGATCGTTCGGAGGAGGACGCATGAGCGGCGCGGGATACGAGGTCTTCGCTCTCTTCCAGGGGGCCCTCCTGGCCTGCCTCGCGGCGGGCGGGGCGCTCGGCGCCCTGGCGCGCGGGCGCCTGACCGACCGGCTCGGCCCCCGGGGTCTGCTCACCGCCAACACGACGGCGGCCCTGCTCCTCGGCGTCACCGTCGGCCTGGCCGTGCCGGAGCTGGTGTACGCGTCCGGGGGCTGGGGCGACGGGCAGGCGCTCATGCTCGTCGCGGCGGTGTCCGCCGTGGTGTCCGGGTTCTGCCTCGCCCTGGGGACGTGGTCCACCGTGGCCGCTGAGGCCGCCGACGCCGTGCTCGCCCGTCGATGGGGCGCGGCCGCCCGCCTGTGGGCCGCGCATCTGGGGCTGGGGCTGGTGGCCGTCGTCGTCGGCTGGGGCGCCGGCCTGGGGCTGCACACCGTCCTGGCCGGCTGAGGGACGGGCCGCCGCACACCGGGCGCGGACACGACGAAGGCCCCGGAATCGTGACGATTCCGGGGCCTTCCCGTGGTGGTGAGTGGAGCCGGCGGGAATTGAACCCGCGTCCGATGAGGTGTTGCCAGGTCTTCTCCGGGCGCAGTCTGCTGTGGGTGTTGCTCGGTCCTGGCCGTCCCGCAGACGGGCGGCCAACCCGGACCCAGCCGGATTGATGTCGGCGTCACGACCCCCGGCGAGGGTGACGCCCAGTGGCTATCTAGCTGACGCCACGATCCGAGGCGACAGCGACCTCGGGGTGACGGACTCGATCACTGATCAGGCAGCGAGAGCGAAGTCAGTGCGCTTGGATTCGGCACTTATTGGTTTGCAGAGAGCGTTTGACGAGATGACTCTGCATCCTCGGCCCGCTTCTCCCGACGCGACACACACCGTCGAAACCGATCGGCCCCATGGGGGCGACTCCTCTATGAGGTTGTCAATCACCACTGCAGGCGGAGGGCGCGAGGCCCGCCGGTCCTGAAACCGGCCCTGCGAGAGATACAACGTAGCACGCCCCCGAGGCATTCCCAAGGGGTCCACCGCGCTCAGGCCACGCCGGCGCGCCGGTTGCGCATCCGCATGGCCCGCTGGGCCTCGCGGTTGTCCTGCTGCTCGCGCAGCTTGTGCCGCTTGTCGTATTCGCGGTTGCCGCGCGCGACGCCGATCTCCACCTTCACGCGCCCGTTCAGGAAGTACAGGGACAGCGGCACGATGGTCAGGCCCGGATCCTGGATCTGGCGGGAGATCTTCGTCAGCTCGGCGCGGTGCAGCAGCAGCTTGCGGCGGCGGCGGGCGGCGTGGTTGGTCCACGAGCCGTTGAGGTACTCCGGGATGTAGACCTGCTCGAGCCACAGCTCGTCCCGGTAGAAGACCGCGAAGCCGTCCACGAGCGAGGCCTTGCCCTCGCGCAGCGACTTCACCTCGGTGCCGGTGAGCACCATGCCGGCCTCGTACGTGTCGAGGATGGTGTAGTCGTGGCGCGCCTTCTTGTTGTTGGCGATCACCTGGCGTTCGCCGGGGGCCGGCTGCTTGGCGGCCTTGCCCTTGCTGTTCTTGCCCATGGCCTCACGTCCTTCCAGCGTCCACGGCGACGGCCGCGCCCCGATCAGGGCGCGGCCGTCCAGTCTATCCCGTGCCGGCCCGATGCCCGCCGAGGCGGTGCGCCGGGGCCGCGGGGCGGCGTCGTCGGCTCAGTCCAGCGGCGCGCCGGTGAGCGCGCGGACCTGCTCCTCGGTGATGCCGGGCGCGGTCTCCACGAGCGCCAGGCGGGGCTGTTCCGGGGTGCCGACGACGTCGATCACGGCCAGGTCCGTGATGATGCGGTCGACGACGGCGCGGCCGGTCAGCGGCAGGGTGCACTGGTCGACGATCTTGGGGGTGCCGTCCTTGGACACGTGGTCCATCATGACGATCACGCGGCCGGCGCCGTGGACGAGGTCCATCGCACCGCCCATGCCCTTGACCATCTTGCCGGGCACCATCCAGTTGGCCAGGTCGCCCGCGGCGGAGACCTCCATGCCGCCCAGGACGGCGACGTCGATCTTGCCGCCGCGGATCATGCCGAAGCTCAGCGCGGAGTCGAAGAAGGACGCCCCCGGGTTCACGGTGACGGTCTCCTTGCCCGCGTTGATCAGGTCCGGGTCCACGGCGTCCTCCGTGGGGTACGGGCCCGTGCCGAGGATGCCGTTCTCGGACTGCAGCACCACGGACCGCCCGGCGGGGATGTGGTTGGGGATCAGCGTGGGCATGCCGATGCCGAGGTTGACGTAGGCGCCGTCCGGCAGCTCCTGCGCGGCGCGGGCCGCCATCTGGTCGCGGCTCAGGCCCCGGGGGCGCCCGGTGGTCTGCTCGCTCATGCCCGCCCCTCCCCCGACGCGCGCACGGTGCGCTTCTCGATCCGCTTCTCGATGTCCGTGCCGACCTCCACGATCCGGTGCACGAAGACACCGGGCAGGTGCACGTCATCCGGGTCGATCTCGCCGGGCTCGACGAGCTCCTCCACCTGCGCGATGCACACGCGGCCGGCCATGGCCGCGGGCGGGCCGAACTGGCGGGTGGCCTTGCGGAACACGAGGTTGCCGTGGCGGTCGCCCTTCCACGCGTGCACGAGGGAGAAGTCGGTGACGATGGAGCGTTCGAGCACATAGGTCTCGGGCTCGTCCGGGGTCTGGCTGAGGTAGCCCTCGCCGAGCACGAACGTGTCCGTGGGCTTGGCCTGCGAGGACTTCACCACGGTGCCGTCCGCGTCGTAGCGCATGGGCAGGCCGCCTTCGGCCACCTGGGTGCCGACGCCGGAGCGGGTGTAGAACGCCGGGATGCCGGCGCCGCCGGCGCGGAGCTTCTCCGCGAGGGTGCCCTGCGGGACGAGCTCCACCTCGAGCTCGCCCTTGAGGTACTGGCGGGCGAACTCCTTGTTCTCCCCCACATAGGAGGAGGTCATCTTCCGCAGCCGGCGCGCGCCGAGCAGGATGCCCAGGCCCCAGCCGTCCACGCCGCAGTTGTTGGAGACGACGGACAGGTCCGTGGCGCCCTGCTCGAGCAGGGCCTCGATGAGCTGCACGGGGTTGCCGGAGAGCCCGAAGCCGCCGACGGCCAGGGACGCGCCGTCCGGCACGTCCGCCACCGCCTCGGCGGGCGTGGCCACGGTCTTGTCGAGAGCCATGTCCGGGGTCCTTTCTGTCAGGGGCGGTCTGTCAGCGGAAGAGGATCAGGGCCTCGCCCTGGCCGCCGCCGCCGCAGAGCGAGACGGCCGCGCGGCCGCCGTCGCGCCGGTCGAGCTCGAGGGCGGCGTGCAGGGCCAGCCGGGCGCCGGAGGCGCCGATCGGGTGGCCCAGGGCGATGGCGCCGCCGTGGATGTTGGTCTTCTCGTGCGGGTAGCCGAGGTCGCGCAGGGACTGCACGGCCACCGCGCCGAACGCCTCGTTGATCTCGATGAAGTCAAGGTCGGCCACGTCCCAGCCCTGCTTCCGCACCGCCGCGGCGATCGCGTCCGAAGGCTGCGAGTGCAGCTGCGAGCTGTCCGGGCCGGCGGTCTGGCCGGGTGCGCCCACCGTGGCGAGGATCGTCAGGCCCTTCTCCTCGGCGAAGGCCCGCGAGGTCACCACGAGGGCGGCGGCGCCGTCGGACAGGGGCGAGGAGTTGCCGGCCGTGATGGTGCCGTCCTTCGCGAACGCCGGGCGCAGGGCGCCCAGCGACTCGGCGGTCGTGTCCGGGCGGACCCCTTCGTCCTGGGAGACGACCAGCGGGTCGCCCTTGCGCTGCGGGATCTCCACCGGGGCGATCTCGCCCTCGAAGACGCCCTCGGACTGGGCCCGGGCGGCCCGCTGGTGCGAGGCCGCGGCGACCTCGTCCTGCTCGGCGCGGGCGATGTTCCGCTCGCCGTTGCCGGACTCGGTCAGCTCGCCCATGGCCTCGTGGCTCAGGGAGTCGGTGAGGCCGTCCCACGCGACGGCGTCGAGCATGGTGGCCGGGCCGTACTTGAAGCCCTTGCGCGCGCCGGGCAGCAGGTGCGGGGCGTTGGTCATGGACTCCTGACCGCCGGCCACCACCACGTCCGCCTCGCCGAGGCGGATGAGACGGGCGGCGTCGATCACGGCGGTGAGGCCGGACAGGCACACCTTGTTGATCGTCATGGCCGGGACGTTCAACGGGATGCCCGCGGCGAGCGCGGACTGGCGGGCCGGGTTCTGGCCCGCGCCGGCCTGCACGACCTGGCCCATGTAGACCATGTCCACGTCCTCGGGGGCCACGCCGGCGCGCTCGAGCGCGTGCGTGATCGCGTGGGCGCCCAGGTCCACGGCGCGCAGGTCGGCCTGCTGCGAGAGCAGCCGGGTGAAGGGCGTGCGGGCACCGCCCACGATCACGGCATCGGTGGGCTGAGGCTGGGGCAGCTCGGCGGTCATGCGGTCCTCCTGGGACGTTCAACTCGGTTCATCACGATTCACTCAAATGCAGTCTATGACCCCGGTCACAGGCGCGCCAGGGAGCGACGCGTCTGTGACGGCGCGCCGCGGCACAGGGACCACGACGGCCCGCACCCGCAGCGCGCGGGTGCGGGCCGTCGTCGGGACGTCCGGGGATCGGGCCGGAGCCTCAGAGGCCCTGGCCGGTGGGCGAGACGAGGATCTTCACGGCCGTCTCGTTGTGGTGGATGAGGGTCTCGAAGCCCTGGTCGACCAGGTCGTCGAGGCCGATCTTGCCGGTGATGAACGGCGCGAGGTCCACGGCGCCGTCCTCGACCATGCGGATGGTGTCCGCGTGGTCGTTCGCGTACGCGATGGTGCCGCGCAGGTCGATCTCCTTCATCACCAGCTTGTGCAGGGCCACGGCGGGCTCGTGGCCCCAGATGGACTCGTTGACGATCACCCCGCCGGGACGCACCGCGTCCAGCAGCATGTCCAGCACCACGTCCACCGAGGTGCACTCGAAGCCCACGTCCGCGCCCTGGCCGTCGTGCAGCTCGCGGATCTTCGCGGGCACGTCCACCTCGCGGGGGTCGAATGCCTCGTCTACCACGCCGGCCTCGAGCACCTTCTGGCGGCGCAGCTCCGAGAGCTCGGAGACGTACACCGTCAGGCCCTTGCCCTTGAGCACGGCCGCCGTGAGCGCGCCGATGGGGCCGGCGCCACCGATCACTGCCACGCCCGACGTCGGAGAGCCGGCCCGCACCCACGCGTGGTGGGCCACGGAGAGCGGCTCGATGAGCGCGGCCTGGTCGAGAGGCACGGAGTCGGCCACCGGGTGGACCCAGCGGCGCTGCACCGCGATCTGCTCGGCCAGTCCGCCGCCGTCGCCGCCCAGGCCGATGAAGTTCATGTCCGGCGCGAGGTTGTAGTCCGGTCGGTCCCGGTCCTCCTCGCGCACGATGTACGGCTCCACGACGACCTTCTGGCCGACCTCGAGGTCCGTGACGCCCTCGCCCAGGGCGGCGACGGTGCCGGACATCTCGTGGCCGAGCGTGACGGGGGCGGCGTCGCCGGAGATCGGGTGCGGGTGCCCGGCCGGCGGGATGAAGATCGGGCCCTCGAGGTACTCGTGCAGGTCCGTGCCGCAGATGCCGCACCACGCGACGTCCACGAGGACCTGCCCCGGGCCGGCCGTGGGCGAGTCGATCTCCTCGATGCGGATGTCCTTCTTGCCGTGCCAACGGGCGGCGCGCATGGTCATGCTGGTCGACCTCCTGGGTGGGAATGGAGTCTGGTGCCGGACCGGCGCGCGGGGGCGCCTGCCCGGTGCTTCGAGCATCCCACCGGGCCGGTCTCCCGGGCCAGGCCCGAGGCCCCTGCGGGGGCTTGAACGGCGACGCCGGCCGGCGCCTCACTGCGGAGGTGCGGGCCGGCGTCGTGGTGGCCCGGGCGACGGGGCCGTGCCGCGGGGCTCAGTCCTCCTGGGCGGCCTTGACCTGCTCGGCGCGCCAGCGGATCCCGGCGTCCACGAAATCGTCGATGTGGCCGTCGAACACGGAGGAGGGGTTGCCCTCCTCGTGGCCCGTGCGCAGGTCCTTGACCATCTGGTACGGGTTCAGCACGTAGGAGCGCATCTGGTCGCCCCAGGACGCCTTGACGTCGCCGGCCATCTCCTTCTTCTTCGCGTCCTCCTCGGCCTTGCGCAGCAGCAGCAGGCGAGACTGGAGCACGCGCAGGGCGGCGGCACGGTTCTGGATCTGCGACTTCTCGTTCTGCATGGACACGACGATGCCGGTGGGCAGGTGCGTCATGCGGACGGCGGAGTCCGTGGTGTTCACGGACTGGCCGCCGGGGCCCGAGGAGCGGAACACGTCCACCTTGATCTCGGACTCGGGGATCTCGATGGAGTCGTCCGACTCGATCAGCGGCACCACCTCGACCGCCGCGAAGGACGTCTGGCGGCGGCCCTGGTTGTCGAAGGGGCTGATGCGCACGAGGCGGTGCGTGCCGGCCTCCACGGAGAGGGTGCCGAACGCGAAGGGCGCGTTGACCTCGAAGGTGACGGACTTCAGGCCGGCCTCCTCCGCGTAGGAGGTGTCCATGACCTTGGTGGACCAGCCGCGCTGCTCAGCCCAGCGCAGGTACATGCGCATGAGGGTCTCGGCGAAGTCGGCCGCGTCCACGCCGCCGGCGCCCGCGCGGATGGTCACGACGGCGTCGCGCTGGTCGTACTCGCCGCTGAGCAGCGTGACGACCTCGAGTTCCTCCAGGGCCTTGCGGATGGAGGTCAGCTCCTGGTTCGCGTCGTCGAGGAGGGAGGGCTCGTCCTCCTCCGCGGCGAGCTCGACCATGGTCTCCAGGTCCTCGATGCGGCTCTCCAGGGAGGTGATGCGCTTGAGGTCCGTCTGACGGTGGGAGAGCTTGGAGGTGACCTTCTGGGCCTCCTCCGGGTCGTCCCAGAGGTCCGGTGCGGAGGCCTGCTGCTCCAGTTCGGCGATGTCCGCCTTGATGCGGTCGAGGTCCGAGACCTGCTCGATGGAGGCCAGGGTGTGGCGCAGGGAGTCGATCTCCGCGGAGAAGTCAGTGTCAGCCATGATTCGGCCAGCCTACCGCGTGGGGTGGACGCCGGTCGTGTGCCAGCGGCGGATCGCCGCCGCGACGGCCTCGGGCTCCGTGACGTGCGGCCAGTGGCCCGTGCTGACATCGACGACGGTGGCGTGCTGCGTGACCGCGTCCAGGTCCCGTTGGTGGACGTCCCGGGTGCTGCGCACGTATAGCGTCGGGACGGTGATGCCGGCCCAGAGGGCACGGGTGTCCGCGGCGAGGACGGCGGCCCAGAGCTCGCGCATCGGATGGTCCGGCGTGGCGTCCAGGTCGGTCAGGATCCGCTCGCGCCACGGCTCCGGGACGAGGAGGTCCCGCGCGAGCGAGGCGCGGAGCACGCTCCGCCAGTCCGGGCGGGCGGCGAGGCGGGCCTTGGCCGCCCGGGCGGCCAGGGCGGTGTCCGTCACCGGGACGTTCGAGTCGATGACCACGAGGGCGCGGGGCCGCACCAGCCCGTCGGCGACGGCGCGCAGCGCGATGACCCCGCCCGTGCTGTGGCCGATCAGCAGCCCCGGCACGGGGCCGGCCTGCGCCGCCCAGGTGCGGGCGGCGTCGAGGACGGGGTCCGCATCGGTCGCCGGCCGTGCGGCCCGGGGGCGGCCCTGACCGCCGGCGTCCGTGCCCGGGTGGCCGGGCAGGGCGGGCGAGGCGGCGAGGTCGGCCACGGCGCCGAGGGCGTCAGCAAGGGGCTCGAAGTGGGCGGGCCGGCCACCGATGCCGTGGAGGAAGCGGATCACCGGGCCAGGCTAGTGCGACTGCTGCCCGTCGCCTCGAGGGGGACCGACAGGGGCAGTGTCCCCGCGAACGGGCCGGTCATGGCGAACAGATCGGCCCGGGCGTCGAGGGTGACGACGACGGTGGTGCCGTCGTCGGCCACGCGGGCGTTCATCCCGCCGAGCCCGGGCACGGCCTCCTGGGCACCGACGGCCGCGAGGTGTGCGCTGGCGGAGGCGGCGACGTCGTCGTCGGAGAGCACGACGCCCGGGTCCTCCCCCAGCCGGAAGCCGAGCTCCTCTGCCCCGGCGATGGCGGCCGAGTCCGCGAGCGACTGCAGGCGGCGGTGCTGCAACTGCACGGTGGTGACCGCGAGCATGACCAGCATGAGGGCCACGAGCACGGCGCACAGGCCGACGGTGAGGACGGTGGTCTGCCCGTCGTCGTGACCCAGGCGAGCGGTGAGGCGGCGGCGCATCAGAACCTCGGCACAGTCTGCCGGGCGTCGGAACCCACCGTCACGGGGGTCAGCGACCACGCTGCCGGCGTGAGAGGGACGGGCACCCCCACGTCCACCCGCACGGCGACGACCTCGCCCGGTTCGAGCGTGCCACAGCCGCCCTGATCGCAGCCGACGGTCAGGTCGTACTGGCCGGCGCCCACGCCGTAGTCGGCCAGCGTGAGCTCGACGGTGGCGTGGGCGGCGCCTGCGCTGGGGTGATCAGCCTCGGCGACCACGGCCTTGACGGCCTGGTCAGCGGCGGCGACCGAGGCGAACGCCGCGGCCTGGACCTGGGAGACGTAGATCATCAGGTACACCACGGGGATCAACAGGACGAGGGTGAGGCCCAGGAATTCGACCGTGGCCGCTCCCCGCTCGTCGCGGACGTCATTGACGGAACGCATGACCGCTCACCTCCACGGGGATCGGGCCCGGCAGGAACCCCAGGCCGGGCAGCGAGCTCGAGACCGTGACGCGCAGGACCGGGACCCCGTCCTGGCTGGTGAGCTCCGCGGCGACGTCGGCCCCGGACTGGCCGGGCACGCCGGCCGAGAGCAGCTCCCGAGCCCGCTGGACGCCGTCCTCGGGGCTCCGGTCCGCGAGCGCCCCGTACCGGGCGCCGGCGGAGGCGGCGTCGATCATCACGTTGCGCGTGTGGATCACGACGCCGGCCTGGAGCAGCGCCGCGAAGAGCAGGACGACCAGGGTCATCACCATGGTGGACTCGGCCACCGCGGCGCCCCGGTCGTCCCGCCAGCGGACACCCGTGTGGCCGCCACGGGGCGCCTGCGCGCCGTGGGCAGCACCCCGGGGCATGCTCAGCCGCCCTGGGACACCTGGGAGATGGCCTGGTTGAACAGTCCCTGGAGCGCCGGCAGGGCGAGGGCCAGCAGGCCGGCCACGAGCACGGCGGACATGAGGGTGATCATCACCCAGCCGGGGACGTCGCCGCGCTCGTCGCGGACGTCGTCGTGGATGAGGGCGCGCAGGGCGGCCAGGACGGTGATGGCGTGGTGGTGGAGCATGGTCCCCTCCTCGGGTGGCCGGCCGCCCGTGCGGCCGGAGTGGATGGTGATCGTGGGTGGATGGATGGACTATTCAGTTGTGGGTCTTCAGAACCCCAGGCGCATCAGGGAGATGCCGGGGAAGACGGCGAAGATCACCGTGAGCGGGAGGATGCCGAACACGAGGGGCACCATCATCTGTATCTCCTTCCGGCCGGCGGCCTCCATGAGCTCGCGGCGACCCATCTCACGCACGTCCTGGGCCTGCGCGCGCAGGACGTCGGCGAGGGGCGTGCCGCGGTCGAGCGCGATGAGCACGCCCCCGATGAACCGTTCGACGGGGGCCAGCTGCACGCGCCGTCCCATGGCCTTGAGCGCCGCGGACAGCGACGCCCCGGCACGCATGTCGGCGAGCGTGGTGCGGAACTCGCCGGCCAGCTCCCCGCGCGCCGTCCCCGCGATGCGTTCGAGCGCTCCGGCGGCGCTCTCCCCCGCGCCCACCGAGAGCGCGAACAGCTCGGCCACGGACGGGAACTCGGAGAGGATGGCCTCGCGCCGCCGTCGCACCCGCAGGGAGAGCAGCTGCTCCCGGAGCAGGAACCCGGCCATGCCGCCGGCGATCACGAGGGCGACCCCCGTGATCACCGGCACGCGGCCCGTGACGGTGAGGCTGAGCGCGAGGACGGCCGCCACGGCGGCCCCCGCGGCTCCGCTCAGGACCTGCTGGGCACGGAAGTCCGTCGACGTGACCGCGAGCCCCGCGGCGGCCAGCTTGCGGTCGAGCGCCACCCCGCCCGGGGAGATGCGCTGGACCCAGCCGACTCCGGCCTGCACCACGGGATCGAGGATGCGTCCCCACGCTCCCCAGGGTGAGGCGCCCGCACGTTCCTCCTCGAGGAGGCGGGAGGCCGGGATGTGGTGGCGCAGCTGCGGTTCGACCCGTTGCTCGAGGCTGGGGCGCCAGCCCACCGGCTGGGTGACCAGGATGAGGAGCAGTCCCGCCCCGAGGGTGAGGCCCAGGAGCGCGGCCCAGATCAGCGCGGCCCAGATCAGCGCGGACGTCATGCGAACACCCGCTTCTCCCGGGGCAGCGCGCCGATGCGGAGCATGACGCGGTAGCAGACGACGGAGGCCACCATGCCGGCGAGGAGCACGGCCCCGCCGGCGGCGGACCGGTAGGCCGCGACCGCGGCGGGCTGGGTCCCCAGCAGCAGGAGCACGAGCCACGGGGCGCACACCGCCAACCGGGCCGCGTTCACGGTCCACGACTGCCGGGCCTCGAGCTCGGCGCGGATGCGGGCGTCCTGCCGGAGGAACTCGGAGAGGGTCTGCAGCAGACGGCCGATGTCGGCGCCGCCGACCTCGCGGGTCAGGCGCAGCGAGACCACCAGGCGGTCCGCGACGGGGTCGGCCATCCGGGCCTTGAGCCGGTCCAGTGCGTCCACGAAGCGGGCTCCGGCCCGGTAGTCCCGGGCGAACTGCTGGAACGGCTCGCGCAGCCCCTCCGGCCCGGTCTCCCCGAGCTGGATGAGCGCCTCCGGGAGAGTCAGGCCCGCGCGGATGGCCGACCGGGCGTGGTCGATCGCGTCCGGCCACAGCTCGCGCAGTGCCGTGGACCGCCGGCGGGCCTGCCAGGACAACAGCAGCCAGGGCACGGCCGCGCCGAAGACGGCGAAGCACGCGGCGATGGTCCACGTACTGGTCAGCGACAGGACGAGCAGCCCGACCACGAGACCGCCGACGGCCATGGCGGACACGACGCCGGCCGGGCTGAGACGCTGGATGCCGGACTGGGCGATCAGCACACGCAGGCGCGAGTCGGGGCGGGCGGCCCCGGGTTTCTCCGTGGGAGGGGACCAGAGGGACCACCACAGCAGGAACAGGCCGCAGCCGAGCGCGAGCCCCAGCAGCGCGGCCATCAGCGCAGCCCCACCAGCTCGTGGACGTCCACGCCGCGACGGGCGAGCGCCTCGAACTCCAGGTTCGCACCCTCGTTGAGGCGCAGGTCGCCCTCGGCGTCACGCTGGAAGAGCGCCGACGTCTCGATGACCCCGCCCTCCACCCGTGAGCCGACGGTGAGGATCTCCCGCACCCGCCGGCGGCCCTGACGGTCGCGCTCGCAGTGCACGACGACGTCGATGCACGTGGCGACCGTCGGGACGACGAAGTCCCGGGAGATGTTCTCCCCGGCCAGCAGCGGCAGCGTGCAGAGCTTCGTGAGCGCGTCCGCGGCCGAGTTCGCGTGGATCGTGCACATGCCGGCCAGGCCGGAGTTCAGAGCGACGAGCATGTCCAGCGCCTCGGCCTCGCGCACCTCGCCGACGATCAGGCGGTCCGGGCGCATCCGCAGCGCCTCCTTGACGAGGCGACGCAGCGGGATCTCGCCGTGGCCCTCCAGGTTCGGCTGGCGGCACTGCAGCCCGACGACGTCGCGCACCGGGATCTGCAGCTCGAAGATCTCCTCCACGGTGATCACCCGCTCCCGCGGGCCGATGGCCGAAGCCAGGCAGTTGAGCAGGGTGGTCTTGCCCGCCTGGGTGGCCCCGCTGACGAGGATGTTCATGCCCGCGTCCACGGCCGCGTCCAGGAAGCGGGCCGCCGTCGGAGTGAGGGAACCGCCCCGGACGAGGTCGTCCAGCCGGCGCGCCCGGGCGATGAACTTCCGGATGTTCACGGCCCAGTGCCGCCGCGTGATGTCGGGGATGGCCACGTGCAGGCGCGAACCGTCTGGCAGGGCCGCGTCGACGAACGGCATCGACAGGTCCAGCCGCCGGCCCGAGGACTTCAACATGACTTCGACGAGGTCCTGCACCTCCTCCTCGGTCAGGACGATGCCCGTCAGCTCGGAGCGGCCGGACCGCGCGCAGTAGACGGCGTCCGGCGCGTTCAGCCAGATCTCCTCCACGGAGGGATCGTCCATGAGCCGCTGGAGCGGCCCGAGGCCCGCGATGCGGTCGAACAGGTCCTGCCGCGCCGCCACGGGATCCTCCAGGTCCGGCAGCGAGCTGACCATCGCGCGGGACTCGTAGTCCGCGGCCGCGTCCTGGATGAGCGTCAGGACCCGGGCGTGCTCACGCTGCGGGTCGATGCCCTGCCGCCGGACGATCTCCCGGATCTCGTCCTCGAGAATGCGCACCGCATCCATGTGTCCCTCCTGTGCCCGATTCGGCGCCATCCCCAGCGCCGCACATGTCTCGATCAGGAAGATACCCCGTTCCGTCGATGCGTGTGGTCCAGGACACCATGACTGTGGACAACGTGGCGGCGGTCCCGTTCGACGGGGAGTTGTCCACAGGCCGCCCGAACCGCCATCAGGCCGTGGCAGGGTCGTCCCCAGGCGGCCGGACGGGCCGGTCGCCGGTCTCAGGAGGGAGGGGCGGGGATGGCCTGGAGCGTGCGGATCCTGGGCGGGGCCGCTCCCGAGACATGGCGGGTGGAGCACTTCCCCGCCGACGCGGACGAGCAGGACCGGGCGGTGCGGGAACGTTTTCCCGCCCGGTCGCTGCACCGGTGCGCTGCCGGGCCGCGCAGCGTGACGTACGCGGAACGGGTCGGGAGTGCACCGGCCCGGGGGCCGGAGCTCGCGGTGGTCACCGAGCACGGACCCGACGCCGGCCGCCTCGTCCCTCTGGGGGAGGGCGGGTTGAGCACGGGACGCGGTGGGGCGCGGCTGCTGCTGGACGACCCCTCTGCCCCGTCGCGGCCGATGCGTCTGCGGCTCGCGCCCACCGGGCTGCACGTCCACGACGGTCCTCGGGACACCGGACGCCTGTGGGACGGCCGCAGCCCGCTCCCTGTGGGCCGGACCGCCCTGGGCCTGGTCCGCGGGCCCGGGGCCGCCCTGCCGCGGCCGGTCACGCCGGAGCCGCCCGCCGTCGACCTCGGATCCCCACCGGCCCGGCAGTCCGTCGTGATCCCGCTGGTGGCGGCCCTGGGCCCGCTGGTGCTCGGGGTCGCCCTGGTCCTGATGATGGGCAACCCGGTGTTCCTGCTGTTCGGTGTGCTGTCCGTGACGGTGGCGCTGGTCATGCTGGCGATGCAGCGCCGTACCCGGCTGCGGCATGCGCGGCTGCTCGCCGCCCGCGCGGACGCGGTCGTGCGCCGGCGGGCTCAGGCGGCACTGAGCCCCGGTGCGGTGGCCCGCGCCGTCCGCTCCGGCGCGACGGACCGCTTCGGGCTGACGTCGGGGGCCGACGAGGCCGTGGCGGTCTCGTGGGGTTCCGGCGTCGGGGCGCTGTCCCTGTCGCGGGACGACCCGGACGAGGCATGGGTGGAGGCCGTCACGTCGCGGCGCACCGTGATGACGACGTCACCGCCGGAGTCGCGCGTCGTCGTGCTCGGGCCGCCGCGCGATGTGGCCGGGGCCTGCCGGTGGGCGGTGTTCCAGCTCCTGCGGCACGCGGTGGCCGCCGACGGCGCGTTCGTGGTGGAGGCCGGTGGAGTCCGCCGCACCTGGTGGTCGGGCGGGTCCGGCCCGCGGCTGCTGGTGTCGGCTCTTGAGGACGCGGCACTGGATCCGGCGTGGCGAGCGTGGCGGGCCGCCATCGGCGGCGACGCGGGGACGACGCCCACGGCCCGGGCGGATCTGCCCTGGACGCGGTACGACTTCACCGGGCCGTCGCCTGCGCCGGGGGACGCCGTCGTCGACCTGCGCGGGCGCACCGTCGTGGTCCCGGCCGAACAACAGCGCTTCGAGGACGTGACCGCCGACGGCCTCGCCGACGGCACCCTGGTCGCCTGGCTGACCGAGCTGGCCGACGACGTCGTGGACCTCGGCCTGCTGCCCACCGACGACGGCGACGGCACGCTCACACCACCGGGGCAGGTGGGCGCCCGCGATGCCGTCGACGGGCTCACCGTGACCCTCGCCCGTAGCGGCGACGAGACGGGCGTCGTCGAGATGGACCTGGCCGCCGACGGGCCGCACCTGCTCATCGCGGGCACCACGGGATCCGGGAAGTCGGATCTCCTGCTGTCCCTCCTGCTGGGGGCTGCGGCGCACCACCCGCCGGCCGAGGTCGCGTTCCTGCTGCTGGACTTCAAGGGCGGCGCGTCGTTCGGTCCGCTGGGCGCGCTCCCCCACACGATGAGCCTGGAGACCAACCACGTGGGAACGGCCTCGTTGCGGGCGCTGAGCGCCATCCGGGCGGAGCTGCATCGCCGCGAGGCCCTCTTCGCAGAGGCCGGGGTCAGCGACTATCCCGGTTTCCGTCGCCGCCATCCGGACGCGGCGCTGCCTCGGCTCGTCGTGGCGATCGACGAACTGCGCGTGCTCGTGGACGACCACCCGGACGCGGCCGCCGTCCTGCAGCGTCTGGCCGCCACGGGCCGTTCCCTCGGCTTCCACCTCATCCTGGCCACGCAGCGGGCCACGGGCGCGGTGGGCTCGGACCTGCGCTCGAACCTGGGCAGCACGATCGCCCTGCGCACCGCGACGGAGCAGGAGTCGTGGGACCTGGTGGGCACGGCCGCCGCGGCCCGGCTCGACCCGCGTCGCCCCGGCTCCGCGATCCTCTCGACGGCGGGGCGCCCGACGGTCGCGTTCCGCGCGTCCCAGTGGACGGTCGACGGCGGCACGCCCGTGTGGCGACGGCTGGGCGAGGCCGCGGCCGCCCCGGCCGTCGCCCCCTGGGAGGCCGTCGTCTCGGTCCTGGTGGAGAAGTACGCGGCGGGTGACTGGCCGACACCCCCGCCCGTGGTCACCCCCGCCCTGCCGGAGCGCTGGGTGCCGGACCGCGCTCGCCGGGCGGAGGCCACGGCCCTGGCCCTGCTCGACGACGCGGCCCACGGCCGGCACCGTCCCTGGCGGTGGCCGACCGGCGCGGAGGGACGCACCGCATGGATCGTCGAGGCCGCGGGCGGTCGCGCGGAGACGCTGGCCGCCGTCGTCGAAGTGGCGCTGCGCAGCGGCCGGCCGGTGGCCGTGCTGGACGGCACCGGGGAGGCCGCGGCGGCCGCGCGGTCCGGGACGCCGGTGCTGACCCCGGACGTCGAGGGGGCCGGGGAGGCCGCCCTGGCCCGCCTGCGCGAGCTCGCGGCCGCCGGCGGCACGGCGGTGATCACGGGCTGGAACGCGTGGTCCGGCCTGCGCGTCGGGGACACCTACCGCACGGTCGAGGAGGACGTGCACGACTGGCTCGGCCGTCCGACCGCCGCCGGCCTGCGGTTGGCGGTGTTCGGCGGCCGAGAGCTGGCGACGGGCCGGCTGCTGCTGCACCTGCCCCACCGCTTCTTCGTGCCGGCCGGGACGAACGCCGAGCACCGGCTCATCTGGCCCCGGCTGACCGAGGTCGAGCCCCTGCCGGGGCGGGCCGTGCACATCAGTCCCGCCGTCCCCGAACCCGGCATGCCCTGCCAGCTCGCGTCTCCCGCCCCGGCGTGACCGCACTGACGGCGATTCCCGTGTGACCGCAGCGGAACGGTGGACTCAGCTCCGACGTCCACCCGGCGAGACGTTCTCCCGTCCTCCGTCGAACGTGGATGCCGTGGTCGAGGTCGCCAGGAGCAGTCGGACAGGGCGCCCCTTCGTCGCCGTACGTCCGAAGCGGCCGCGGCATCGTCCGGCGAAGACGTCCCGAAGGTCGCAGGACGGATGAGGCCAGGAGGCCGCTGGCCGCTCCTGCCTCGAGCAGCCCCGTGACCGATCGCACGAGTGCCTCGGCACTCATGCAGAAGATTCCTCGCCGCTCGCTCGCGCAGTCTCCGACCGCGCGACGTGAAGACTGAGACGGTGCTGTCCTGGGGCCGCCGAGACGAGAACCCAGGGCACCAGTCGGGGAAGCACTGCGCTTGCCCTCCACGCAATGAGCGCCAACTCACCCGTGGCGACAGACGCGAGCCACCTCACGTCTTCGCCCCCGCTCACACACCCCCACGATGGGGCAGCCGCTCACCGCGGTCTACGCTCTGACCCATGGCGCAGATCATCCTCTTCCACCACGCCCTCGGTCTCACGGACGGCGTGCGCGCGCTCGCCGACCAGATCGCCGCCGGCGGTCACACGGTCCACACCCCTGACCTCTACGACGGCCGCACCTTCGCCACCGTGGACGAGGGTGTCGCCCACGCCCAACAGATCGGCTTCGAGGAGATCGGCCGGCGCGGCATGCGGGCGTGTGCCCAGCACCAGGAGGCCTCCGTCGTCGCGGGCATCAGCATGGGTGTGATGCCCGCCTGGCGTGCCGCCCAGGTGGTCCCCGGCTTCCGCGCGTGCATCGCCATGGCCGGCGCCGAGGCCCTCGACGCCTACGCCCCGCTCTGGCAGCCCCACACCGCCCTGCAGATCCACCTCGGCACCCGCGACCCCTGGGCCCTCGAGGGCGACCTCGAGACCGCCCGCTCCTACGCGGCCACCGCCGAGCACCCGGACCGCCCCGCCGACCTCTTCGAGTACGACACGGACCGGCACCTGTTCATGGACTCCTCCACCGCGGACTTCGACGCGGACCTCACCGCCGTGCTGATCCGACGCATCCACGAGCTCCTGGCCTGAGCCGCGGAGCGGGCCCGACTCAGGCGGAGCGCCGCCCGCGCGCCACCGTCGCCAGGGCGGCCAGCAGCACGAGCACGAAGCCCGCGGCCGCCGCGAACACGTAGCCCGCGGACGGGGCGATGCCGTCGATGAACACGCCGGCCAACGGGGCGCCCATGGCGGCGCCCGCGGTCATGGCCGAGCCGTAGAAGCCCATCGCCTCGCCACGCCGCTCCTCCACCACGAGGTGCGAGAGCCGCGACGAGGCCGAGGCCAAGGTCGGCGCCGTGAGCAGACCCGAGGGGATCGAGGCCAGCGCGAGCGCCCACACCCCGTCCACGACCGCGAGCGGCACCGTCGCCACGGCGAACAGCGCCATCAGCAGGTACGGGTGCACCTGGCGGCCCCACGCCCCGTAGAACAGCCCGCCCACGGCGGAGGCGCCGCACCAGAACGCATACACCAGACCCACCGACGCCGCGGCGCCCTGGGACTCCAGCTCGGCCACCATCGAGACCTCGGTGCCGACCATGACGATCCCGGCCGCCATCGACACCACGAGCACGCCGAGCACCTCCGACCCGACCCAGGAGAAGTGGCTCCGCCGCCACTGCCGCAGCCGCTCGGCCCGGGCCCGACGCGGCGCCGTCGTCGGCCCGGAGCCGTCCGTGGCGATCACCGGCAGCGCCCCGGTGACGATCGGGATGGCCTCGGTGATCGCCGGCAGCGCGCCGGTGGCCAGGCTGGGGGCGGCCATCTCCACGTGCATGGGCGCGGCGGTCACCGCCTGGGCGATCGCCTCCTGACGGTCCTGCTCCTCGGTGTACGGGTCCTCGGTCGCCGGCCCGACGACGGCCAGCTGACTCGAGCGCGTGGGCGGGTTGAACCACATCAGCAGGATGCCGCCCAGCGCGCTGGACAGGCCCACGATGGTCAGGCCGAGGGCACTCGACCACGTGGCCGCGACGACGGCGCCCAGCGCCGGGCCCATCATGAAGATCGTCTCCGTGACGATGGAGTCCAGGGCGAAGGCCGTCTGCCGGTCCTTGCCGTGGGTGAGCACGCCGAGTCCCTGCCGGACGACCGAGAAGATCGGCAGCGAGAACACGCCGCCCAGGAACACGGCCAGGAGCATCGGCCAGAACGGCAGCCACGGGACGATCGGCCAGATCACCGCCTCCGCGATCACGGAGGGCAGCAGTGCACGGCGCAGCCCCTTCGCGTCCACCACGCGGCCCCGCCACGGCGAGCCCACTGCGATGCCCAGCGTCATCGCCGCCCCGGCCAGGCCGGCCTGGCCGTAGCCCAGGCCCAGCGTGAGGGCCACGTGGAGGGTGAGGATCACCCCGGCCGCGGTGTGCGGGAAGCGGGCGATGAACCCCACCGCCAGCAGATGGCGGATCCGAGGGTCCTGCAACAGCCGTCCGTACGCTCCGAAGTCCACCGTCGAATCCTATGGGAGGCGTCAAGGCACGCCCCGGAGGCGCCGCCGAGACGGCCGCGCGCTCGGCGGACTCAGCCGTTGCTGCGCCGGTCCTTGGCCCTGATCAGGTCGAGGGCGATGGCCGTGCCGAGCACGGCGCAGCGCACCACGGGCGGCATGCCGGGGTCCAGGCGCATCTCATACCGCGAGCGCCCGGCCAGGGCGTTCATGACGCCTCCGAACCGCGCGGTCACGCGGGCGATCGGCTGCTGGCCCACGGTCATGGCGTAGTCATGGTCCCACAGGTCGCCGGTCACCGCGAAGCACGTGCCGTCCACGACCTCGACGTTCACGGACGTCCGCAGGAACGCGAACTGGCGGACGAGGTGGGCCAGGGGCAGCCCGTCGGCGTCCAGGATCGCGAAGCGGTCGCGGCCGAACGTGGCCGGGTCGGCGAGGCGGAAGAGCACGCGGCCGTCGTCACCGTCGACCACGTCGAAGCTGCGGTTCCCCATCAGCATTCGGCCCAGGCCCCCGCCCGTAGTGACCACCGAGACGACGGTGCGCCCGTCCGGGTCCGTCACCTGGATGTCGTTGGACAGGAAGCTCGTCACCTGCTGCAGGATGAGGACGTCCGTGTGGGCGAGGCGACCGGCGTCGAAGGCGGGGCTCATGGGACCAGTCTGCCGTGTCGGGCCCTGCGGAATATTCAGGACGGGGCGGCTCGTTGTGCGGTATAGTTCATTTTTGAAGAACACGGCGACGGCGCGGCCGGCACCGTGAGACCCGCCCCCGGGCACACTGAGGAGCACACCATGCAGTTCGGCGTCTTCACGATCGGCGACATCACCGCCGATCCGACGAACGGGACCGCCCCCACCGAGCATCAGCGGATCAAGGACACCGTCAAGATCGCCCGCCACGCCGAGCAGGCGGGCTTCGAGGTGTTCGCGACCGGCCAGCACCACAACCCGCCCTTCGTGGCCCCGGGCAACCCGCCCACGCTGCTGGCCTACCTGGCCGCGCAGACCGAGACCCTCCAGCTCTCCACGGCGACGACCCTGATCACCACCATGGACCCGGTGCGTCTGGCCGAGGACTACGCGTACCTGCAGCACCTCGCCGACGGTCGCGTGGACCTGACGATGGGCCGCGGCAACACCGGCCCCGTGTACCCGTGGTTCGGCAAGGACATCCGCCAGGGCATCCAACTCGCCGTGGAGAACTACAACCTCCTCTACCGCCTGTGGCATGAGGAGACCGTGGACTGGAGCGGCAACCACCGCACCCCGCTGCAGGACTTCACCCTCACCCCGCAGCCCCTGGACGGCGTCGCCCCCTTCGTGTGGCACGGCTCCATCCGCTCCCCCGAGATCGCCGAGCAGGCCGCCTACTACGGCGACGGCTACTTCCACAACAACATCTTCTGGAACAAGGAGCACGTCATCCAGATGGTGCGCCTGTACCGCCAGCGCTACGAGTACTACGGCCACGGCAAGGCCCATCAGGCGTACGTGGCCCTGGGCGGCCAGGCCTACATGGCGAAGAACTCGCAGGACGCCGTGGCGGAGTTCCGCCCCTACTTCGACAACGCGCCGGTCTACGGCCACGGCCCGTCCCTCGAGGACTTCTCGAGGATGACGCCCCTGACGGTCGGCTCGCCGCAGCAGGTCATCGAGCGCACGCTCACGTTCCGCGACTGGGTGGGCGACTACCAGCGTCAGATGTTCCTCATCGACCACGCCGGCCTGCCCACGGACACCGTCCTGCGGCAGATCGACCTCTTCGGCGAGGAGGTCCTGCCCGTGCTGCGCAAGGAGTTCGACGCTCTGAAGCCGGACGACGTCCCGGCGGCCCCGACCCACGAGTTCCTCGTGGCACGCGCCCGCCGCGGCGAGGCTCCCGTGCCCGGCGGCAAGGAGGGATCGCAGGCCCAGCTCGACCGCGCGGCGGCCGCCGAGCAGCGCGCCACCGCCGATGCCGCGAAGGGCGGTGCCGCGCAGTGACCACCCCCGGCGCCCCCGATGCCTCCGCCCCGTTCACGCCGCAGGCCCGGCACCTCGCCGTGGTCTCCGGCGGATCCGGGGACCCGTCCCAGACCCGCATGCTCGCCGAACGCATGGCCGAGTCCGCCTCGGCCGCGCTCTCCGAGCACGGCGTGGTCCCGCAGATCCACCTGATCACGCTGCGGGAGCTCGCCACGGACATCGCGCAGGCCCTGGTGACCTTCGCGATCTCCCCGGCCCTGCGCGCCGCCCTGGACGAGGTCGCCCAGGCCGACGCCGTCATCGCGGTCTCGCCCACGTACAAGGCCTCCTACTCGGGCCTGTTCAAGTCCTTCTGGGACCTCGCGGAGCCCACGTCCGTCGTCGGGGTGCCCGTGCTCCTCGGCGCCACCGGCGGCACCGCCCGCCACTCGCTCATGATCGACACCGCCATGCGGCCGCTGTTCGCCTACCTCAAGGCCCGCATCGTGCCGACCGCGGTCTTCGCGGCCTCGGACGACTGGGGCGAGGCGGCCGGCGTGCAGGCCTCGATGCGGACCGACCCGCTGCAGTCCCGCATCCGGGCCGCCGGACGCGACCTGGCCGAGATCACCCTGAACCGCCCCCCGCGGGCACGCGCCGCCGCGCCCGCGGACCTCGACCTGGAGGTGACCCCCTTTGAGCAGCTCCTCAACCCCGGCCCCTGAGCCCGCCACGCAGGACGCGGCGCCGGCGGAGCCCGACGGCGGCTGGTTCGGCTCCGCCTCGGAGGCGCACCGCCCGGTGGACCCGCCCAAGCGCGCCTGGCGCGCGTACTTCGAGGCCACCCAGATGCTCACGGAGGTCCTGGAGCGCCGCCTGAAACAGGACTGCGGCATGTCGCTGGCCGACTACAACCTGCTGCTGCTCCTCTACGAGTCCCCCGAGGGCCGGCTCCGGCTGGGAGAGCTGGCGTCCCGGATGGTCTTCTCGCCGTCCCGCATCACCTACCAGGTGAAGACGCTCGTGGCCCGCGGCCTGATCGACCGCCGCCCGGTGGCCTGTGACCGGCGGGGCTTCGAGGCCGTCCTCACCGACGAGGGCCGGTCCGCCTTCCGACGCGCTGCGATCGAGCACGCCCGGCAGGTGGACGAGCTCTTCCTCGGCGACCTGGCGCCGGGCGAGGCGGAGTCCCTCACCCGGATCTTCTCCCGCCTGGGGCGGCGACTCGAGGGGCTGTGCTGACCGCGTCCCCACCTGGCCGGGGCCGCCCCGGGACGTCACGAGGCCCGGTGATCCGTGCGGGATCACCGGGCCTCGTCGTGCCGTTGGGGGCGGAATCGATCAGCCGACCAGCTGACCGCCCAGGGTCACGGTGGCGTCCGTGGCGGCGCCGGCCGCGTCGACCACGGTCACCACCACGGAGCCGCCCGCGGGCACCTCGGCCGGCACGGGCAGCCAGGCGCGGTACTCGCCGGTGAGGTCCAGGCCGTCCTGGCCCAGGACGGTGCCGTCCGCGTCATAGGCCGTGACGGTGACGGAGGCGAAGCCGCCCTGTTCGGTCTGCGCGACCACCTGGGTGCCGTAGGCGACACCCTCGGCGGGCGCGGCCACGACGTCGGTCACGCCCGGCGCGGCGGCCTCGGCGGCCGGGGTCTCAGCAGCGGGGGCCGCCTCGGCGGCCTCCTCCTCCGCGGCGGCCTCGGCGCGGGCCTTGAGCTCGGCCGCGATGGCCTCCTCCTCGGCCGGCGTGAACTCCGTCAGCTCGGACTCGTCCACGGCGGGCTCGCCGCCGGTGGGCAGGTCCTCGTCGGCCACGGGGCCCGCGACGTCGGCGATCGCCGGGGCGGTCTCGGCGGCCGGAGCGGTCTCCGCGGCCGCGGCGGTCTCCGCGGCCGCGGCGGTCTCGGCGGCGGGCGCCGCGGAGGCGTCCAGCGCGTCGAGGGACTCGACCGGGACCATGATCGAGGACATCGCCTGGGCGTCGCAGCCCACCACGTTGCCCTCGGCGTCGAAGGTCACCGGGGCGATGCCCGAGATGACCCCGACCACCCGCTGCTGGGCGTCATAGACGGCCCCGCCCGAGTCGCCGGCGTAGGTCGAGGCGGTGTCGAGGGCAACCTGATCCGCGTACGCGTCGTCGCAGACCGTGGCGGCCTCGAAGGTCTGCGTGTGGGACACGGTGTTCGGCGCGCCCAGCGGCACGGACGAGCCGTGGGTGTAGACGGTCTCGCCCACACCGATGGACGAGGCCGGCCGCGTGGACCAGTCGCCCACGACGTCGACGTCGTCGGCCAGGGCCACGCGGACCGCGTCCACGCCCGAATCGCCGGGCAGTGCCGAGACGGTGCCGATCGCGGTGCCGTCGACGTCGCGGACGGTCGAGCCGATCTGCCATTGGCCCGCACCACAGTGGGCCGCGGTGTAGGCGGTGGCGTCGTCGACGATGGTCAGACTGCACGCCCCGGCCGGCGCGGTGATCGCCGAGCCCTGGGTGAGCGTGGTCTGCGCGAGGGCGGGGCCGGCGCCGGCCACCACCACCGCGCCCAGCGCCGCGGTGGCGACGCCGGTCAAGGTTCTGGTTCTCATGGGTACTCCTCGGAGGATGGGAGGCATGGGGCCGGCGCGCGGCGCACGGCCTCCAGGACGGGGTGGGGCCACCACGGGCCCTCCCCTCCCCCTTAACGGTACCGGACAGGCCGGGCGACCGATCAGGGTCGGCGGACCGTGATCTCCACGGAGTCGGCCCGCTCGGCCAGCAGCGGCAGGTCTGCCAGGAGGGTCTTGAGCGTGGCCGTCATCAGGCGCACCCCGGCCGCGTCGGCGTCCCGGGTGGGCATCGCGACGATCTGCAGCTCGGGCCCAGCCCCGCCTCCGTTCATCACCGCGCCGGAGCCCGTGTGCGTGGCCACCCCCGACCCGGGTGCGAGGCCCAGGTTCAACAGGTTCGGGACCAGGTCGGCGACCTCGGCGATCTCGTCCGCGATCTCCTGGTCCCGATAGGCGGGGGTCCACTCCCTCTGCTGGGCGAGCGACCACACGGCCGGGCGTCGCACCACGTACGTGTGCTCGGCGCCGGCGTCGATGACGACGAGCTCACAGCCCTCGTCCACGGCGGACAGGCAGGCACGCGGCAGCCACACGGCCACGGGTCGGGCGACCGGGTTCCATGCCGTCAGCGCGGGCACGTTCGTGAACACCGGCAGCGCCTGCCGGCCGTCCGGCGCGCGCATGGTCACGAGGGCCACGTCCGCGGCCTTGTCCCCGTGCGCCGCGACGTCGTGCTCGTGACCGGTGTGGTCGGCGTGGTCGTGGACGTCGCCCTCGTCCACGGCAAGGGTGGGCACGACGGCGGCGAACACGCGGATGCGCGCGAGCACCTCCGTCACCTCCCGCTCACCGGCGGAGCCGTCCGTCAGGGCCGCCATGACGGCGGTCCACTCGGCCGGGCTGGTGCCGTCGTCCTCGTCGAACACGTGCAACGGGTTCGCGGAGCCGTCCACGCCGGGGCCGGAGAGGTCACGGCCCTGCCACGGGACGCCCGCGGTGTCCGCGGTGCTCTCGCCCGCGGTCTTCTCCCGCATGCGGTCGAGTGCGGCCCGGATGTGCCCCGGCAGCTCCCGGGCCGCCGGATGCGGCACCGCGACCGTCTGGTCGATCGGGCCGAGCCCGTCGCCGCGGGCCAGGCCGCCGTCGTCGTGCGAGCCCGTCACGGGGCGACCGGGCCGGGCTGCTCGGTGCGCGCCTGCTCCACCGTGGCGCCGCCGGCGACGGCCAGCGCCTGCTCCAGGCTGAAGCGGCCGGCGTACAGCGCCTTGCCCATGATCGCGCCCTCGACGCCCTGGCCGGTCATGGCCGCGAGCGCGGCGACGTCCTCGAGGGAGGAGATGCCGCCCGAGGCGACGACCGGCTTCGCGGTCTTCGCGCAGACCTGGGCCAGCAGCTCCGTGTTCGGCCCCTTGAGCGTGCCGTCCTTCGTGACGTCGGTGACCACGTAGCGGGCGCAGCCGGCGTCCTCGAGGCGGGCGAGCACCTCCCAGAGGTCGCCGCCCTCCTTCGTCCAGCCGCGGGCGGCGAGCGTGGTGCCGCGCACGTCGAGGCCCACGGCGACCCGGTCGCCGAAGCGCTCGATGACGCGCGCGGTCCAGTCCGGGTCCTCGAGGGCGGCGGTGCCCAGGTTCACGCGCGCCGCGCCCATCTCGAGGGCGTTCTCGAGTGAGGCGTCGTCGCGGATGCCGCCGGACAGCTCGATCTTCACGCCGATCTCCTCCACCACACGGCGCATGACCTCACGGTTGTCACCGCGGCCGAAGGCGGCGTCCAGGTCCACGAGGTGGATCCACTCCGCGCCGGCGCGCTGCCAGTCCAGGGCGGCGGTCACCGGGTCGCCGTACGAGGTGGCGCTGCCGGCCTCGCCCTGGACGAGGCGGACGGCCTGGCCGTCCTGGACGTCGACGGCGGGCAGCAGCTCGAGGGCGGGGGCGTTCGGGGTCATGGGGTTCCTCTCGGGTGGGGCGGCCGGCGCGATCAGGCGCCGACGGTCAGGAAGGAGGCGGCGATGGCCATGCCGGCCAGCACGAGGACGATCACGATGGCCCACAGCGGCGCCTTCTGCGTGCGCATGGACCAGGCGGCGCCGAGCAGCAGCCCGCCGAGGGCGAGGTACAGGACGGACCAGTAGGGCATCAGAGGGTCTCCAGCCAGTTGCGCAGCAGCTGCAGCCCGGCATCCCCGGACTTCTCGGGGTGGAACTGCGTGGCGGACAGGGGGCCGTTCTCCACGGCGGCGATGAAGTCCACGCCGTGGTGCGCCCAGGTGACCTGGGGCGGACGCATGGCGGAGATCGTCTGGTCGAACTCCCAGTCGAGCACGCCGTAGGAGTGGACGAAGTAGAACCGCTCGTCCTCGATGCCCGCGAAGAGGGCGCTGCCCTCGGGCGGCCGGACGGTGTTCCAGCCCATGTGCGGCAGGACCTTGGCGGGCAGCTCGGCGACGACACCCGGCCACTCCCCCATGCCCGCGGTGCGCTCGCCGTGCTCGACGCCGGCGTCGAAGAGGATCTGGTGGCCCACGCAGATGCCGAGGACGGGTCGGCCCCCGGCCACGCGGCGGCCGATCCAGCGGGTGCCGCCGACCTCGGTCAGTGCCCGCATCACGGACGCGTACGCCCCGACACCGGGCACGAGCAGCCCGTCGGCCTCCTGCACGGCCTGCGGATCGCGCGTGAGCTCGACCTCCGCGCCGGCCCGCTCCACGGCACGCAGCGCCGAGTGCACGTTGCCCGAGCCGTAGTCCAGGACGGCGACGCGCGGCCGCACGCCGGGGACGGTGGTGGGGCGGGCCATCAGAGGGCGCCCTTGGTGGAGGGCACGCCGGTCATGCGGGGGTCGTCCTCGACGGCGGCGCGCAGGGCGCGGGCGAAGGCCTTGAACTGCGCCTCGACGATGTGGTGCGGATCCCGGCCCCGCACGACGTCCATGTGGAGGCAGATCGCCGCGTGGTACGTGATCGACTCGAACACATGGCGGGTCATGGAACCGGTGAAGTGCCCGCCGATGAGGTGGTACTGCTGCCCCTCGGGCTCGCCCTCGTGCACGAGGTACGGCCGGCCGGAGACGTCGACGACGGCGCGCGCCAGCGCCTCGTCCAGCGGCACGGACGCCTCGCCGAAGCGGCGGATGCCGGACTTGTCCCCGAGCGCCGTCTTGAGCACCTCGCCCAGGGTGATGGCGACGTCCTCGACCGTGTGGTGCACGTCGATGTGCGTGTCCCCGGTGGCACGGACCGTCAGGTCGATCTGGGAGTGCCGGGACAGCGCGGTGAGCATGTGGTCGTAGAACGGCACGGTGGTGGAGATCTCAGCGCGGCCGGTGCCGTCCAGATCCATCTCGACGTACACGTCCGACTCGCTCGTGGTGCGCGTCATGCGCGCACGGCGTCCGGAGATCAACTCGGCTGCCACGGGTCCTCCTCGGGCTGGGTCCGCACCGGTCCGGGACGGGTGCGGGGGGATGCGGGTGCGCGCGGCCGGTGCCGGCGGGCCGGGGCGCCGCGCGCGCTGTCCCTATCCTAGGGAGCCGGGCGGACGCCGAGACTCCGGTGACGCCTCAGGACCGGTCCCCGGTCTCGCCGAGGACCTCCGCGAGAGCGGTGAGGAACGCCGTCGTCTCCGCCTCGGTGCCGGCGGTGACGCGCAGGTGGTGCGGGATGCCGACGTCCCGCACGAGGACGCCGCGGTCGAGCAGGCGGCGCCACACGTCGGACGCGTCCTCGAGGTGACCGAAGAAGACGAAGTTCGAGTCGGACACCGAGGGCCTCAGTCCCAGGCCGCGCAGGGTGGAGACGATGCGGTCGCGCTGGGCCTTGATGTCCTCCACGGTGCGCAGCAGCGCGTCCACGTGGTCGAGGGCGGCCTCCGCCGTGGCCTGCGTGACCGCGGAGAGGTGGTACGGCAGGCGCACCAGGCGCAGGGCGTCGGCGACGGCGGGGTCCGCGGCCAGGTAGCCCAGGCGCGCGCCGGCCAGGGCGAACGCCTTGGACATGGTGCGCGTGACGATCAGCCGCTCGCGGCCGGGCAGGAGCGTAAGGGCGGAGCGGGTGCCGGCGAGGGCGAACTCCGCGTAGGCCTCGTCCACGACGACCATCGCGCCGGGCCCGCCGGCGGCCTCGTTCTGCGCCTGCGCGGCGTACACGGCCTCGATGGTCGCCAGGTCCAGGGCCGTGCCCGTCGGGTTGTTGGGGGAGGCCAGGAAGACGACGTGCGGACGGTGCTCCCGCACCATGGCCGCCGCGTGCTCGGCGCTGAGGGTGTGGTCCGCGGCGCGGCCGCCGTCCACGAACACGGTGTCCGTGCCGCCGGCCAGCAGCGGGTACATGGAGTACGAGGGCAGGAAGCTCAGCAGTGTCCGTCCGGGGCCGCCGAAGGCCTGGAGGATCTGCTGCAGGATCTCGTTGGAGCCGTTGCCGGCCCACACGTGGTCCGCCGTGAGGCCGTGGCCGAGGTAGCCGGCGAGCGCACGTCGCAGCCCCGTGAACTCGCGGTCCGGGTAGCGGTTCAGCCCCCCGGCGACGGCCGCGACCCGCTCGGCGATGGCGGTGGCGACCTCCTGCGGCACCGGATGCGTGTTCTCGTTGGTGTTGAGCATGTACGGCACGTCCAGCTGGGGGGCGCCGTAGGGGCTCAGGCCGCGGAGGTTCTCGCGCAGGGGCAGGGAGCTGAGGTCGGTCATGGCCGCCAGTCTAGGAACCGTGGAGGGCGAGGCCCGCCGTGCGTCACCGCATGGCCGGGACGAACAGCTCCTCGCCCGGCGCGGGGGCCCGGCCCTCGAGCCCGTTGAGCTCGTCGATCGTGGCGATCACCTCGTAGACGTCCGCCTCCGGCGCCACCGTGGCGGCGATGGTCCACAGGCTGTCCCCGGGCATGACCGTGACGGACTGGGTGGCCGGTCCCGCGGTGTCCGCGGACACCGCGGCGGGCGACAGCAGCACACCCAGGAAGAAGGCGGCCGCCAGCGTGGCGGCCACGGCCGCGGCGATCACGGGGATCCCCCGCAGCACGAGGCGGCCGCGGCGGGTCAGACGGATGGTGGCCGGACGCGGCCGCGCCGTCGCGGGCGAACCGGCGAACTGGGCGGTGGTGAGCGTCATGGTGTCCTCCTCCGGGGCGGATGCCCTCCAGGCGATCGAACATATGTTCGAATCCGTTCGAATCCCTTTCTAGCACAGGTGTTCGAGACACGCCACGACGAGATCGAACATATCTTTGAAGGAGAGGCGGCTCTCCTCTAGGCTCGAAGCGATGCACGGACGCCCCGGAACGCCCCCGGGGATCGCCAGGACACAGGCAACCAGCGGGGGCGGACACGGTAAGCGTCCGGACGGCAGCCGGACGCCGGAACACGAGTCCGGCCACCATCACCCCGGGAGAACGGACGGCAGCCATGAGCACCACCGACGATCAGCCGGCGGCGCGCGCGCCGCTCACCGACCGCCAGCGGCGGATCGTGCAGACCATCCGGGACGCGATCGCCGACCACGGCTACCCGCCCTCCATGCGCGAGATCGGCGACGCCGCGGGCCTGGCCTCGCTCTCCTCCGTCACGCACCAGCTGGGCCGTCTCGAGCGGCACGGCTACATCCGGCGCGACCCCGGACGCCCGCGTGCCCTCGAGGTGCTGCTCGACGTGGACGGCACCCCGCTGGGCGAGGCCGCCTCCCCCGCCGCTGCGCCGTCGTCGCAGGTCTCCACGATCCCCGCGTGGCACACCGGCACGGACGAGGCGGACAGCGTGCCGGTCCCCTGGGTCGGCCGCATCGCGGCGGGCGGCCCCGTCCTGGCCGAGCAGCAGGTCGAGGACGTCATGGCGATCCCGCGACGCCTCACGGGCGAGGGCGAGCTGTTCATGCTGCGTGTCACGGGTGACTCGATGGTGGACGCCGCGATCTGCGACGGCGACTGGGTGGTGGTGCGCCGGCAGGAGACGGCGGAGAACGGCGACATCGTCGCGGCCCTGCTCGACGACGAGGCCACCGTGAAGACCTTCCGCCGCCGCGACGGGCACACCTGGCTCCTCCCCCAGAACACGGCCTACGAGCCCATCCTCGGCGATCACGCCACCGTGATGGGGCGGGTCGTCACGGTCCTGCGTTCGCTCTGACCCGCTCCCTCCGACCGGGCCGGGCTGACGGCCCGAGGCCGAGCGAGCTCAATCGCCCGAGGCGAGCCGTGCCAGCACCCCACGGACGACGTCGCCGTCCGTGGTGCGCCAGAAGTCCGGCAGGGCGCTCGTGATGTAGCCGCCGTACCGCTCGGTGGCCAGGCGGGGGTCCAGCACGGCCACCACGCCGCGGTCCGTCACGGAGCGCACGAGGCGCCCGGCGCCCTGGGCCATGCGCACGGCCGCGTGCGTGGCGGAGATCCGCATGAACCCGTTGCCGCCGTGCCGGGCGACGTCCCGGGTGCGGGCCTGGGAGAGCGGGTCGTCCGGCCGCGGGAACGGGATGCGGTCGATCACCACCAGCCGCAGCGAGTTCCCCGGCACGTCCACGCCCTGCCACAGGCTCATGGTGCCGAGCAGGGACGTGTCCGGCTCCTCGGCGAACTGGCGCACGAGGGCGGAGAGGGTCGCGTCCCCCTGGCACAGGATCGTGGTCTTCGGCCCGAGCCGACGGCGCATCTCGGCGGCGGCGTCCTCGGCCGCCCGGCGCGAGGAGAACAGGCCGAGGGCCCCGCCCCGCGACGCCCTCAGGAGCGCCTCGAGCTCATCCAGGGACTCCGGCGAGGCCGTCCTGCCGGGCCGGGGCAGGTGCCGGGCCACGTAGAGCACCCCCTGACGCGGGT
The DNA here is from genome assembly GCF_052220525.1 of Micrococcus sp. TCR-5. Taxonomy (NCBI): domain Bacteria; kingdom Bacillati; phylum Actinomycetota; class Actinomycetes; order Micrococcales; family Micrococcaceae; genus Micrococcus; species Micrococcus sp. TCR-5. The sequence continues at coordinate 77,252 of NZ_JBQPDO010000001.1, read as the reverse complement.
AGTCGAAGGGGCTGCCGACGTCGAGGGCCTCGAACTTCGGGGCGTCCGGACCGGCCAGGCCCACGTCGCCGGCCACCGAGTCGAACCGGCGCTCCCCCGAGCCCACGGTGAGCGTGGCGGAGGTGAGCACCGTCGTCGCCTTGCCGAACAGGCCCTCCCGCAGCTTGCCGGCCACCGAGAGCGGGGCCACGTAGAGCTGGGGCGGGTCGGTCTCGTCCCCCGGCTGCCAGCCCACGCCGGGCTCGAAGTGGCCGGGGCGGGTGGCCCACAGCACCTCGGGGAAGTCGGCCTCGGGCCTGGCGGCGAGCATGCGCTCCACCACCTCGAGGACCTCGAGGATCCGCGAGCGCGCCATCTGCCGTCCGCCGTCGGCGTCGGCCTCCTTGTCCTTGTCCTGGCCGAGGTCGGACAGGCACTGGCGCGCGGCCGTGAGGACGCCGGTGAGGGCCTGCTCCTGCACCTCGTCCGGGCCGGCGGCGATCAGGCCGGACGGGGTGTCCGTGAACGCGCGGTCCAGGGCCGCCCCGGCTTCGATCAGGTCCTCCACGGCCACGGTGGTGTGACGGCGCAGCGAGGTGGCGGCGCCGTGCACGATCGACCCGGACAGCTGCCCGGTGACCGCACCGGTCACCCGGTCCTGCAGCTCGTGGGCCTCGTCCACGACGACGGCCGAGTACGCCGGCAGCACCGCGAGCCCCTCGAAGGCGCTGATGGCGAGCATCGCGTGGTTGGTGACCACGACGTCCGCGTCCGCCGCGTCCGCGCGGGCCCGCTCGGAGAAGCACTCCTCGGCCTGGGGGCAGCGGGACGCGCCGAGGCAGTCGACCGCGGAGACGGAGACCTGCCGCCACGCGCGGTCGGTGACGGGGACCTCGAGGTCGTCGCGGTCCCCGGTCTCGGTCTGGTCCGCCCACGCCCGCAGGTACATCACCTCCTTGCCCAACAGGGAGGAGGGCCCGGCGGCGCCGTCCGTGGCGGAGCCGATCACCCCGCCGTCGTCGGCGACCGTGAAGAGGGCCTCCTCGCCCTCGTCCCCGGGGTAGCCGCCGTCCACCTTGTGCCGGCACAGGTAGTTGGAGCGGCCCTTGACCAGGGCGACGACGGGCTCGCGAGGCAGCTCGTCCTTGAGCGCCTCGACCAGCCGAGGGGCGTCCCGCTTCATGATCTGGGCCTGCAGCGCGAGCGTGGCCGTGGCGACGACGACGGGGTCCTCCTGCGTCATCGCGTGCTGGATCGCGGGGATGAGGTAGGCGAGGGACTTGCCGGTGCCGGTGCCGGCCTGCACGAGCAGGTGGCGGCGCGACTCGAGGGCGCGCGCCACCTGCAGCACCATCTCCCGCTGGCCCGCGCGATGCTGGCCGCCGGTGGCCTGCACCGCGGCGTCCAGCAGGCGCAGCGCCTCGCGCTCGCGCTCCGTGCGGGGCTGCGCGCCGCCCGCCCCGACTTCCTCCGCCCCGCCGCTCACAACGCGTCCGCCTCCACGACGAACTCGGCGAAGTCCAACGCGATGTCCTCACGGACCAGCACGGACAGGCGGGTGCCGCCCTCCTCGTAGCCCTCGGCCAGGATCTCCGCGTCCGCCGAGTGGAGGCGGGAGACCAGCTCACCCCGGGTGAACGGGATCAGCAGTTCGAGCCGCACGTCAGGCCGCGGGATGGTGGCCGCGATGGCGCGCTCGAGCTCGTCGATGCCCTCGCCGGTGCGCGCGGAGACCACCACGGCGTGGGGCTCCTTGGACCGGATCCGGGCGACGACGGCCGGGTCCGCCGCGTCCGCCTTGTTCAGCACGATGATCTCGGGGATCCGGTGCGCGTCCACCTCCGCGAACACGGAGCGCACCGCGGCGATCTGGCCCTCGGGGTCCGGGTGCGAGCCGTCCACGACGTGCAGGATGACGTCCGCGTCCGCGACCTCCTCGAGGGTGGAGCGGAACGCCTCGACCAGCTGCGTGGGCAGGTTCCGCACGAAGCCGACCGTGTCCGAGAGGGTGTAGCCGATGCCGTCCGGCGTCATGGCCTTGCGCACGGTGGGGTCCAGGGTGGCGAACAGGGCGTTCTCCACGAGCACCCCGGCGTGGGTGAGGCGGTTGAGCAGGGACGACTTGCCGGCGTTGGTGTAGCCGGCGATCGCCACGGACGGCACCCGGTTGCGACGACGGTTGGCGCGCTTGGCCTCGCGTGCCGGCTTCATCCCGGCGATGTCCCGGCGCAGCTTCGCCATGCGGGTGCGGATGCGGCGGCGGTCCAGCTCGATCTTGGTCTCGCCGGGGCCGCGGGAGCCGATGCCCTCGCCGGCGGCGGCACGGCCGCCGGCCTGCCGGGACATGGAATCGCCCCAGCCGCGCAGGCGCGGCAGCAGGTACTCGAGCTGCGCGAGCTCGACCTGGGCGCGGCCCTCACGCGAGCTCGCGTGCTGGGCGAAGATGTCCAGGATCAGCGCGGTCCGGTCGATCACCTTCACCCGCACCACGTCCTCCAGCGCACGGCGCTGGGACGGGGCGAGCTCGGAGTCCACCACCACGGTGTCCGCGCCGTAGAGCGCCACGATCTCGGCGAGCTCCTGCGCCTTGCCCTTGCCGAGGAACGTGGCCGGGTCCGGGGTGGCACGGCGCTGGATGACGCCGTCGAGCACCTCCGAGCCCGCGGTCTCGGCGAGCGCGGCGAGCTCCCTCAGGGAGTTCTCCGCGTCCTCCGCGGAGCCCTCGGTCCAGACGCCCGCCAGCACCACGCGCTCCAGGCGCAGCTGGCGGTACTCGACCTCGGTCATGTCCTCGAGCTCGGTGGACAGGCCCTGCACGCGCTTGAGCGAGTGACGCGCGGCGAGCTCGTCCTGGTCGCCGTCGGCGTCCGTGTGGCCGTCCTCGCCCTCGTTCAGGGCGAGTGCGCGGCCCGCGAGCGCGCCGGAACGGTCCGGGGTGCCGGCGTCGGGGGCGCCCTCGTCGTCCGCGGCCACGCTGACCGCGGAGCCGCGCCCGGTCGCCTCGCGCTCGGAGGCACGGCGAGCGTCATCGGCGGCCAGGATGCGCTCGATCACGGCCTGGATCTCGTCCTCGGAGCCGTGGGTGCCCTGGGGGCCGGGGGTGTGCTGGTTCTTCTCAGTCATGGTCTCCTCTGGGCCGCCGCGGTCGGGTGGCCCGATGGTCTCAGGGTAAAGGGGTGCGCGGACGCGTTAGGCGGCTGTCCGCAGGGGGCGGACGTGACGGGTGACGCGCACGGCCGTGTGGGCAGGGGTCGGCGCCGCGCTGCGACGATCTCGCGGCGGCTCCGTTCGCGGGAGGAAGGCGAGCACGCGGCACCGCAGCCACGAAGTCTCGTCGGCGGGCGTGCAGGGGCGGACCACATCGTCCATGATGGGATCTCCATCAGGTGCCGGGGCGCGCTCGACGGCCTCATCCGAGGCGGGCGCGCGAGGGGGCGGGGGCGGGCAGTGACGCGGGGGCGTCAGCGCAGGAAGATCCACATGGGCGTCGAGTGTACCGGGCGGCGCGTGTGGGCGACAGGGGCCCCGGCGCCCGGTCCGCTGACGACGCGCACGTATCCTGCGGGCATGACCGCGTCCCCCTCCCCCGCCCCGCCGCAGCCCGGCCGGACGGGCCGGGCGACCGTCGTCGTGATCGGCGCGGGCCAGGCGGGGCTGTCCGCCGCCTACCACCTGCGCCGCCGCGGCTTCGTGGGGCTGACTCCGAACGACGACGGCGCCGCCGGCGTCCCCGAGGACGCCCCCGGCACGTTCGTGGTGCTCGACGCGGAGACCGCCCCGGGCGGGGCCTGGCAGCACCGCTGGGACTCGCTCACGATGGCCACCGTCAACCACATCCACGAGCTGCCCGGCGACCCGGTGCCGCCGGCCGACCCGGCCGCGCGCGCCAACGCCCTGCTGCCGGCCTACTTCGCGGACTACGAGGCACGGTTCGCCCTGCCGATCCGGCGGCCCGTGCGCGTGAGGCGCGTCGAGCGGATCGGCGAGCCGGGACGTGCGCGCGGGTTCTTCGTCCGCACGGACGGGGCGCCGGGCACGTGGCGGGCGGACTTCGTGGTCAACGCGACCGGCACCTGGACGTCCCCGCGGTGGCCCTCGGTGCCCGGGATGCGCTCGTTCCGCGGCCGGCAGCTGCACACCCATGACTACGTGTCCAAGGACGAGTTCGCCGGGCAGCGGGTGGGGATCGTGGGCATGGGCGTCTCGGCGACGCAGCTGCTGGCCGAGACCTCCACGGTCGCGGACACCCTGTGGGTGACCCGCCGCGAGCCGCAGTGGCAGGACTCGGCCGCGCCCGGCGCCCTGGCCGAGTCGGTGCGCGGGGTGGACGAACGGACCCGTGCGGGCCTGCCGCCGGGCTCCGTGGTCGAGGCGACCGGGATGCACCGCTCGTCCTGGGTGCGCGAGGCCGAGACACGAGGCGTGCTGGTGCGCCACCCCATGTTCACGGCCGTCGAGCCGGACGGGGTGCGGATGCCCGACGGCTCGTTCGAACCGGCGGACGTGATCCTCTGGGCCACCGGCTTCCGGCCGGCGATCCGGCACCTCGCTCCCCTGCGGCTGCGCACGCCCGCCGGCGGCATCCGCGTGGCGGGCGCGCGCGCCCTGGACGAGCCGCGCCTGTTCCTCCTCGGCTACGGCCCCTCCCAGTCCACGGTCGGGGCCAACCGCGCCGGGCGCGACGCAGCGCGCGCGATCCTCGCGGACCTGGCCGGGCCGGCGTCGGGCTGAGGGCCGCGACGACCTGCTGGCTACCATGGTCGCCGTGAGCTCCGCATCCCACTACTTCGACGCCGACCCCTCCGCGCCCGAGCGGCGCCGCACCCTGCGGACCCGCCTGGCCGGCCGCGACGTCGAGGTCCAGACGGCCAACGGGATCTTCTCCCCGGACGGTCTGGACAAGGGCACCGCGGCCCTGTTCTCGGCCGTGCCCGCGCCGCCGGCGAGGGGCCGGTTCCTCGACGTCGGCGCGGGCTGGGGGCCGGTCGCCCTCACGCTGGCGCTGCGGTCGCCCGAGGCGGAGGTGACCGCCGTCGAGGTCAACGACCGCTCCCTGCAGCTGACCCGCGACAACGCCGCGGCGCTGGGCCTCGGCAATGTCGTGGCACTGCGGCCGGAGGACGTCCCCGAGGGCGCGGAGTTCGACCTCATCTGGTCCAACCCGCCCATCCGGATCGGCAAGCCGGCGCTGCACGCCCTGCTGGAGCGGTGGCTGCCACGACTGGCCCCCGGCGGCGAAGCCTGGCTGGTGGTGCAGAAGAACCTCGGCGCGGACTCGCTGCTGCCGTGGATCGGCCGGATGCTCGAGGAGCGCGCGCCCAGCCGGTTCACCGCGGAGCGGGCGGACAGCGTCAAGGGCTTCCGGATCCTGCGGGTGGCGCGGGCGCGCTGAGGCGCCGTTTCCCGAACGACAGCGGTTCGTGGCCCGCCGTTTCCCGAACGAAAGCGGTCAGGCGGTGAGTTCGCCGTCGAAGACCAGCTCGGCCGGCCCCGAGAGGACCACGTGCTCGGCCCCCTCCGGACCCGGCACGACATCCACGGCCAGCACGCCACCGGGCACCTCGACGAGCCACGAGTCCGAGCCCTGGTCGCCCGACCACGCGCGCATCGCCACAGCCGCCGCGCACGCGCCCGTCCCGCAGGACTGGGTCTCGCCCACCCCGCGCTCGTGCACGCGCATCCGCACGCGGCCGACGCCCTCGCGCACGAGCGGCTCGTGCGCGGCCACGAACTCGACGTTCGTGCCGTGCGGCGGAGCCGGGTCCACCTCGGGGGCGCGGCCCAGGTCCAGACCCTGCAGGTCGGCGAAGGAGGCCAGCGGGACCACGGTGTGGGGGTTGCCCATCGAGACGCTCAGCGCCGGACGCGGATCGGTGAGGCCGTGGGCGAGGACCATCGAGTCCGACGCCGCCTCCTCCGCCAGCTCGGGGTTGAGGTACGACCAGGGGCCCATGTCGATCGCGTAGCCGTGCTCGAGCCGGGTCACGGCCTTCACGCCGGCGCGCGTGCCGATGGTGATCGACCGGCCGGGGGCCAGGTCCACGAGGCCCTTCTCGACCAGGAAGTGCACGAAGACGCGCACCCCGTTGCCGCACATCTCGGCGATCGAGCCGTCGCCGTTGCGGTAGTCCATGAACCACTCGGCCTCGGGGTGCTCGGCGAGCAGCGCCGCACCCTCCGGCAGGCGCGCGGACCGCACGGCGCGGATGACGCCGTCGGCGCCGATCCCCCGGTGCCGGTCAGCCAGCCGTGCGACGCGCTGGGCGTCGAGCTGCGTGTTGCCGTCCGGGTCGGCGATCAGCACGAAGTCGTTGCCCGTGCCATGGCCCTTCGTGAACGGCACGCGCGGCGCGCTCGCGTGGAGGGGGTCCTGGGCGGCGGGCGCCGCGGGCTGCTCGGTCATGGGCCCAGTCTAGGTGGCGCCCCCGGCGACGACGGCGAGCGCCTCCGCCACGACGTCCTCGCCCTGCGCGTCGAGCCAGACGACGCGCGGGTCGGCCCGGAACCAGGTCTCCTGGCGTCGGGCGAACCGGCGCGTGGCCACGACGGTCTGCTCGGCCGCCTCCGCCTCGGTGAGCTCGCCGTCGAAGACGGCGAGCATCTGGGCGTAGCCGATCGCGCGGGACGCGGTCGGTCCCTGCCGCAGCCCGTCCGGCCCGGGGACGTCAAGGCGGCGGACCTCGTCCAGCAGGCCCTCGGCCAGCATGCGCTCCACCCGGGCCGCGATCCGCCGGTGCAGCTCGGCCCGGTCCAGGCGCAGGCCGAGCTGCACCACGGGGGCGACCTCCGGGGCGTACGTGCGCTCCGGCATGAACGCGGAGAACGGGCGGCCCGTCAGCCGGCACACCTCCAGCGCGCGCACGATGCGGCGGGCGTCCTGCAGCCGCTCCGCCGAGACCGGGTCCAGGGCGGCCAGCTCGGCCCTCAGCCCGGCCAGGCCCTCCCGCTGCGCGCGCGCCTCCAGCTCGGCCCGCAGCGCCGGGTCCGTGGGCGGGAACTCGAGCACGTCCAGCGCCGCCCGCACGTACAGCCCGGAGCCACCCACGAGGATCGGGGTCCGACCCCGCGCGCGGATCTGGTCGAACAGGTCGCGGGCCGCGGACTGGAAGGCCGCCACCGAGGCCTCCTGGCCGACGTCGAGCACGTCCAGCTGATGGTGCGGGACGCCCTCGCGTTCAGCCTGGGTGACCTTCGCCGTGCCCACGTCCATCCCCCGGTAGAACTGCAGGGCGTCCCCGTTGACCACCTCGCCGTCCAGCGCGTGCGCCAGGGCGACGGCGAGGGCGGACTTGCCCGTCGCCGTCGCCCCGACGACGGCGACGACGGGCGGCCGGGCCGCGGCGGCGGACATCAGGACCGCGGGCGCAGGGTCGGCATGCCGAGGCTCGTGGCCCCGGAGCCGCCCGCCGTGCCGGGGGCGGGCGCGCCGCACGACTCGGCCTGGGCGCGGTCCCACGCGTCGCCGGCCCGGGAGCGGCGCAGGACGTAGTCCTGTGCGGTCGGGTCGGCGACGGCGAAGAACGGGTGGGCCTCGGTGACCGTCACGGTGACGAAGTCGCCGGGGCGGGGGGTCTCGGCGCCGGCGGGCACGGAGAAGTGCACGAGCCGGTTGTCGGGTGCGCGCCCGGACAGGCGGCCGCGCTCCGCGGCCTTGGAGCCGGAGTCGGCGGTGACGAGCAGCTCCTGGCGGGTGCCGACGAGCGTGGCCATCTCCTCGGCCGAGATCCGGTCCTGCAGGGCCACGAGGCGCTCGAAGCGCTCCTGGACGACGGCCTTGGGCACCTGGTGGTCCATCTCCCCGGCCGGGGTCCCCGGGCGGATGGAGTACTGGAAGGTGAACGCGGAAGAGAAGCGGGAGGCCTCGACCACCCGCATCGTCTCGGCGAAGTCCTCCTCGGTCTCCCCGGGGAAGCCGACGATGATGTCCGTGGTGATGGCGGCGTGCGGGATGCGCTCGCGCACCTTCTCCAGGATCCGCAGGAACTTCGCGGACCGGTAGGAGCGGCGCATGTCCTTGAGCACCTTGTCCGAGCCCGACTGCAGGGGCATGTGCAGCTGCGGCATGACGTTGGGGGTCTCGGCCATCGCGTCGATGACGTCGTCCGTGAACGCGGCCGGGTGGGGGCTGGTGAAGCGGACGCGTTCGAGGCCCTCGATCTCCCCGCACGCGCGCAGCAGCTTGGCGAACGCGCCGCGGTCGCCGAACTCGACGCCGTAGGTGTTCACGTTCTGGCCCAGCAGCGTGACCTCGACGGCGCCGGCGTCGACGAGCGCCTGCACCTCGGCGAGGATCTCCCCGGGGCGGCGGTCCTTCTCCTTGCCGCGCAGCGACGGGACGATGCAGAACGTGCACGTGTTGTTGCAGCCCACGGAGATGGACACCCAGCCGGAGTGGGTGGAGTCGCGCTTGGTGGGCAGGGTGGAGGGGAACACCTCGAGCGACTCGAGGATCTCGATCTCGGCCTCGGCGTTGTGGCGCGAGCGCTCCAGCAGCACGGGCAGGGAGCCGATGTTGTGGGTTCCGAAGACGACGTCCACCCACGGGGCCCTGCGCTGGATGGCGGCCTGGTCCTTCTGGGCGAGGCACCCGCCGACGGCGATCTGCATGCCCGGGTGCGCGTCCTTCACCGCACGCAGGTTGCCGAGGTTGCCGTACAGGCGGTTGTCCGCGTTCTCGCGGACCGCGCACGTGTTGAAGACCACGAGGTCGGCCTGGGCGTCCTCGGCGACCGGGGCGTAGCCGGTGGACTCGAGCAGGCCGGAGATGCGCTCGGAGTCGTGCACGTTCATCTGGCAGCCGAAGGTGCGGACCTCATAGGTCAGGCCCTCGTGCGGGCGCGCGGCGGCGCCGTCCTGCGCGAGCGGGGTGGTGCGGGGGGTGGGGTCCGTCAGAGTCACCGCACCATTCTAGGAACTCCGGGCGCGGCCCGGGTCCGCTCACTCCTCGTGCTCGGCGAGGACCTCCTTCACGACGGCGAACGCGAGGCCGCCGCCGTAGCCCTTGCGTCCCAGCATGCCGACGAGGCGGCGGGTCACCTTGTCCCGCTCGGCCCGGGCCTCCGGCGAGGCACCGCCGGGGACGGTGCGGCCCCGCAGCCGTCGGCGCACGAGGTCGAGGGCGGCGGCCCGTTCGTCCTCGCCGTCGATGGCCTCGAGCGCCTCGGCGGCGATCTCCCGGTCCACGCCCTTCTGCTGGAGCTCGTGCCCGAGGGCACGGCGCGCCAGGCCCTTGCTTCGGTGACGGCTGCGGACCCAGACCTCGGCGAAGGCGGCGTCGTCCACGAGGCGCACCTCCTCGAAGCGGTCGAGGACGCGCTCGATCAGCTCGGGCTCGGCCTGGCGCTCGGCGAGCTTGCGTTCGAGCTGGCCGCGGGAGCGGGGGCCCAGGGCGAGCTGGCGCAGGACGACCTCGCGTGCGGCCTCCTCGCGCTCACGCGGTGCGGTGGGCAGGGGCGCCGGGCCGGGGCGACGTCGGGGGCGGTCGGTCTCGACGGCGGGGCGGGGATCCACGGCCGGGCGTCCCTCGTCGCGAGGACGGCCACGCCGCGGGGGCGTGGTGGCCCGCTTCCGGCCCCGGCGCTCGATGTCCGCCCGGGTGTCCTCGCGCCCGGACCAGGGCAGCGTCCGGGGCCCGGCGCCGGGCGCGGGGCTGGGCAGGTCGCTCGCGCGAGTCAGCAGGGCCCCGAGATCCGGTGCCACGCCGGGGGCGGGATCCGGGACGTCCCCCGCGGGGGTCCCGGCATCGTGCGCGGGCACGGCGTTCCGCGCGGCCTCCGTGGCGTCCGCGTCGGACGACGTCGGCTCCGGTGCGCCGGCCAGATCGAGCCACATCCGGCCCACGTCCGAGTCCCGGGCGTCGTCGAACGCGGACGCACCGGGAGCGGAGCCGCTCCGGCCGGTCGTCTCCGACCGGTGGGCGGCCCCGCCTCCGACGTTCCGGCGCGATCGGGTCATCCGGCCGCGGTGTCCCCCGGAACCGCGGTCAGGGCCGGGGCCTCGTCGTCCTCGGCCTCCGGGGCCACGCCGATGCCGAGCTTCGTGAGGATGCGCTCCTCGATCTCGTTGGCGAGGTCCGGGTTGTCCTTGAGGAAGCGACGGGCGTTCTCCTTGCCCTGCCCGAGCTGGTCCCCGTCATAGGTGAACCACGCGCCGGACTTCTTGACGATGCCCTCCTCGACACCCATGTCGATCAGGCCGCCCTCGCGGGAGATGCCGACCCCGTAGAGGATGTCGAACTCGGCCTGCTTGAAGGGCGGGGCCATCTTGTTCTTGACGATCTTCACGCGGGTGCGGTTGCCGACGGGGTTGCCGGCCTCCTTGAGGGTCTCGATGCGGCGGACGTCGATGCGCACGGACGCATAGAACTTGAGCGCCTTGCCGCCCGTGGTGGTCTCCGGGGAGCCGAAGAACACGCCGATCTTCTCGCGCAGCTGGTTGATGAAGATGGCCGTGGTCTTGGTCTGGTGCAGGCGGCCGGTCACCTTGCGCAGCGCCTGGGACATGAGGCGGGCCTGCAGGCCGACGTGGGAGTCGCCCATCTCGCCCTCGATCTCGGCGCGCGGGGTCAGCGCGGCCACGGAGTCGATGACGACGATGTCCAGGGTGCCCGAGGAGACGAGCATGTCCATGATCTCCAGGGCCTGCTCGCCGGTGTCCGGCTGGCTGACCAGCAGGGCGTCCGTGTCCACCCCGAGCTGGCGGGCGTAGACCGGGTCCAGGGCGTGCTCCGCGTCGATGAAGGCCGCGATGCCGCCGTTGCGCTGCGCGTTGGCCACCGCGTGCAGGGCCAGGGTGGTCTTGCCCGAGGACTCCGGGCCGTAGATCTCCACCACGCGGCCGCGCGGCAGGCCGCCGATGCCCAGGGCCACGTCCATGGCCACCGAGCCCGTGGGGATGACCTCGACGGGTGCCTGGGTCTGGTCCCCCAGCCGCATGACGGAACCCTTGCCGAACTGCTTGTCGATCTGGGCGAGAGCGGCCTCGAGGGCCTTCTCGCGATCCGTCACCTTGCTCATCCTTCACCCCTAGCTCTGGTGGTGCTGCCGCGGACGCTGGAGCGCCCGCCTCGGTCATGTCCGTGAATCTACGGGGGGCGGCGGACACGATAAGCGTGGCCGGCCCCGCCTGTGCACGAGATCACCCCGTCGCACTGCTGTGCAGGACTCTACCGCATTCTTCGAACACGTGTTCGAACAGGGGCAGTGCCCCGCCAGCGCGTCGCGGCGTCAGCGTTTCGGCGGCACGTCCCGACCGAGACGCCGCTCCTGCGGGATCTCATGCAGGTCGCAGACCGCCAGCCAGACCCGCCGCGGGTCCACGCCGGCGGCGAGCGCCGCCGTCGCGGTGGTGTCCAGGCCGGGCAGGTGCAGGGAGTCGGCCACGAGGCCGGCCCGGGCGGGGCCGAACTCCTCGTCCATCAGCCGGCGGAACTCGCTCTCGCGCACGGGCGGTCCTCTCTGTGGTCGGTCGCGGGGTCAGGGACGGGGACGCAGACGGCGCGGGCGCCCCGAGACGGGGCGCCCGCGCCGTGGGTGTGGCGGGGTCAGCGGCCGGCCAGCGAGCCCAGGCTGGGGTCCGTGAGGTCGTCCGGCAGGGTGTCCGGGACGACCATGCCCTCCTGCTCCACGAGCCGGTCCGAGACCTCCCGCAGCAGGTAGGACAGCGGGATGTCCAGCGCCTGGCAGATCGAGGCCAGCAGCTCGGAGGAGGCCTCCTTCTGGCCGCGCTCCACCTCCGACAGGTAGCCGAGCGAGACACGGGCATCGTGCGAGACCTCGCGCAGGGTGCGGCCCTGGAGCTGCCGGACGTCGCGCAGGACGTCGCCGATCTCGTGGCGGAGGAGGGGCATGCTGCGCTCCTTGATGTCGGGGGCGGCCGCGCGGGGACGGGGCTGGTCATCGACCCAGCGCGTGATTCCGTGGGAATGGACGGGATGTCGCATCATGTCTATCGCCTGCTCCTGGACTTTTCCTGAAGGCACCGGGCCGCGGGCCTGATCCCGCGAGGCACTCTTCTTGACTCATTACATTCAACGTCGGGCGGGGTCGCGTTCATTCCCGAGGCACGGCCTCCCCCTCCCTCGGGCGTTCCGCGGCCCCGTCGCCCCCGTGCCGCTCCGAGCGCCGATGCCGTTCCCGCAGGGAGTACGTGGCGTTCCGGATGCGGTCGGAGTCGTCCAGGCTCGAGCCGACGGCCCCGGCCATCGTGCCCATCGACGCCGCGAGCCACACGAGCCGGACGTAGTCGCCCACGCCGCTGGGCTGGTCGAGATCTTCCCCCAGATACTCCACGGGGATGATCATGAGCGCGACCAGCAGCAGCGTCACGAAGAGCAGCACGTAGACGACGGTGCAGGCCAGGCCCACGGTGAGCACGGTGGAGAGGTCGTCCAGCCGCGAGCTGTGCCGGTGGGCCGCACCATGCGTCCACAGACCGTTCGTGGTGACCAGCCACGCCACCAGCAGCACGACGGACAGCACGCTGACCGCCGCGAGCCGCCCCGGGGACATCACGCTGGAGAGCACCCAGATGGAGCCGAAGAACACGCCGTAGGCACCGGCCGCGCTGGCCGAGGCGATCGTGAACGTCATGTCCCGCGGCATGAGCAGCGGCCGGTTGGCCATCACCATCCCGGCCAGCAGACGCAGCGTGCCCGTCCAGCCCTTCACGTACACCGTGGACGTGCGCCGGGACCCGCCGCCCATCCGGGTGGTCGTGGTCACGTCCGCGTCGACGTCGACCAGGGGGGCGATGCCCCGCAGTGCGTCCGTGTCGGGCTCAGGGGGCTCGTCCGTCGGGGACCGGTCGTCGTCCTCCTCCACCTCGCCGGACTCGTCGGAGGACTGCACGTCCAGCTCCCCGTCCGGCGGGTCCACGTGGGGGGCGGTGTCGATGTGCTCGACGATCCGCAGCACCGTCTCCCGCAGCCGGCGGGCCGGGGTGATGACCCCCAGCGCCGGGACGCACACGACGCCGACCCGCAGCTGCGGCACGACGTCCGCCACCACGCCGCGCCGGTCGTCGAACCGGGGCAGGTCGACGACGGCGACCACCGTGTCCCATCCCCGCCCGTCCGCGAGTGAGCGGACCGGCTCCTCCAAGACCATGCCCCCGGTCGCACCGACCGGCAGCGACTCCTGCCGGGTCTCGACCCGCCAGCCGCCGGGCTGCGACAGGCGGTCGTCGAGCCGGTCCTCGACATCCCCGGCGATGCGGCGCACGAGGGCCCACGGGGTGCCCGGGTCGGCCACGAGGCCGATGACGCGGGGGCCCGGGGCGTCGTCGCCGTCCTGCGGCGCATGCTCGGGCGGGGTGGGAGGCGATGCGGTCTCCATCGCGCCGAACCTACGCGGCGGGGCGGGCCGGCACCAGGGACGGGGCGCCGAGGCGGGTCGGTCGGCGCCCCCGTGCAGCCTCAGTGGCCGCGGCCGGCGAGCAGGCGCGTCAGGGCCTGCAGCGCCGCGGCGACGGTGGCCTCCCGGATCGCGGCCCGGTCGCCGTCGAGCCGGAGGAGGATCGCGGTGGCCGCGCCGTCGCGCTCGCCGCCGAACACGTCCAGCGCGCTCGCGTCCGCGTCGGGCACGGCCAGGCCGAGCCACACGGTGCCCACCGGCTGGCCCTGGTGCGGCTCGGGCCCGGCGACGCCCGTGGTGGCCACACCGACGTCGGCGCCCAGGGCCGCCCGGGCGCCGAGGGCCATCCGCCGGGCCACGTCCGCGTCCACCGCCCCGACCCGCGCGAGCAGGTCCTCCGGCACACCCAGCAGGCCGGTCTTCACGGCGTTCTGGTAGGCCACCACGCCCCCGTGCAGCACGGCCGACGCCCCGGGGACGTCGGCCAGGCGCGCGGCCACCAGACCGGCGGTGAGGGACTCCCCCGTCGCCACCGTGAGGCCCGCGTCCGCGAGCGCGTGCACCACGTCCCGGGCCGCCGCCATGGTCATCGCCTCAGGCCCCCCGCTGGGCGGCGAGCGCGTCCCGCCGCAGGACCCACGCGTCCTTGACGTACTCCAGACCGGTCAGCACCGTCAGCACGGTGGCGGCCCCGATGACCACCCATCCGGCCCACGGCCACCAGCCGCCCACGAGCGGGGCCAGGGGCAGGAGCAGCAGGCCGATGCCCACGGTCTGCAGCACGGTCTTGAGCTTGCCGCCGCGGCCAGCCGGCATCACGCCGTAACGGATCACCACGAAGCGCATCAGGGTGATGCCCCATTCACGCACCAGGATCACGATGGTCACCCACCACCACAGCTCGCCCAGCAGGGAGAACAGCACGAGGGCCGTGCCCGTGAGCAGCTTGTCCGCGATGGGGTCCGCGATCTTGCCGAAGTCGGTGATCAACCCGCGGGCGCGGGCGATGTCCCCGTCGAGCTTGTCGGTGTACATGGCCGCCGCGAACAGCGCCAGCGCGACCCAGCGGGCGACGAGCGAGTCGCCGCCCCACGGCCCGCCGGCCCACAGCGCCCAGGCGAAGAAGGGCACCATCAGGATGCGCACCGAGGTCAGGATGTTCGGCAGGTTCCAGGCGGACACGTGCTGCGCCCCACCCGCCGTGCTCATCTGCCCGTCAGCTGCCACGCGTCCTCCGATCCCTCGTCGTCGTCCTCATCGTTCCAGTCCACGGCGGCCGGGCGCGAGTCCAGGTCCTCCTGCACCAGGTCGCGCGGACCGGCGGACGCCGAGGCGGCGTCGTCACCGGTTCCGGTCGAGGGCGGGGTGTCTCCGGAGATGGTGGCGAGCACGTCCGCGAGGTCGTCGGGCTTGACCAGCACGTCGCGGGCCTTGGAGCCCTCGGAGGGGCCCACGACGCCGCGGGACTCCATGAGGTCCATGAGGCGGCCGGCCTTCGCGAAGCCCACCCGCAGCTTGCGCTGCAGCATGGACGTGGAGCCGAACTGCGTGGTGACCACGAGTTCGACGGCCTGCAGGAGCAGGTCCAGATCGTCGCCGATGTCCTCGTCGATGACCTTCTCGGTCTTCTCGGGGATCACGTCCTCGCGGTACTGGACCTGCATCTGCGACTTCACGTGCTCCACGACGGCGTGGATCTCGGACTCGTTGACCCACGCCCCCTGCACGCGCATGGGCTTGGACTTGCCCATCGGCAGGAACAGGGCGTCGCCCTGGCCGAGCAGCTTCTCCGCGCCGGGCTGGTCCAGGACCACGCGCGAGTCCGTGACCGACGACGTCGCGAACGCCATGCGCGAGGGCACGTTGGCCTTGATCAGGCCCGTGACCACGTCCACGGACGGCCGCTGCGTGGCGAGCACGAGGTGGATGCCGGCCGCACGGGCCAGCTGGGTGATGCGCACGATCGCGTCCTCGACGTCGCGCGGGGCGACCATCATCAGGTCCGCGAGCTCATCCACGATGACCAGCAGGTACGGGTACGGGCGCAGCACGCGCTTGGAGTCCGGTGGCAGCTTCACCTGGCCGGCCCGGACGGCCTTGTTGAAGTCGTCCACGTGCTTGTAGCCGAACGCCGCGAGGTCGTCGTAGCGGGTGTCCATCTCCTTGACGACCCACTGCAGCGCCTCGGCCGCCTTCTTCGGGCTCGTGATGATCGGGGTGACCAGGTGGGGCACGCCCTCGTACGCGGTGAGCTCGACGCGCTTGGGGTCCACCATCACCATGCGCACCTCGTCCGGGGTGGAGCGCATGAGGATCGAGGTGATCATCGAATTCACGAACGAGGACTTGCCGGCGCCGGTGGCGCCCGCCACAAGCATGTGGGGCATCTTCGCGAGGTTGGCCACCACGTAGCCGCCCTCCACGTCCTTGCCGACGCCCATCACCATCGGGTGGTCGGTGCGCTGGGCGGCCTGCGAGCGCAGGACGTCGCCGAGGGCCACGACCTCCTTGTCCGTGTTGGGGATCTCGATGCCGATCGCGCGCTTGCCCGGGATGGGGCTGAGGATCCGCACGTCCGAGGAGGCCACCGCGTACGCGATGTTCTTCTCCAGCGCCGTCACCTTCTCCACCTTGGTGCCGGGGGCGACCTCGACCTCGTAGCGCGTCACCGTCGGCCCGCGGGAGAACCCGGTGACCTGGGCGTCCACCTTGAACTCGGTGAACGTGGTGGTCAGCGCGGCGACGACCCGGTCGTTGGCCTCGGAGCGCTCCTTCGGCTGGGGCCCGGCCGGGAGCAGGGCCGACTGCGGCAGCGTGTAGGACACGTCCCCGCCCAGCTCGGACTGGGTGCCGCGGGCCGGCTCGGCGGTCACCGGCGGCACCGGCGCGGGGGTGCTGGCGGGCACGGCGGAGGACGACGACGGCGCGGCGGCCCCGGAGCCCTGACCCGGGGCGTCGTCCAGGGCGAACGGGGTGTCCTCCCCCGCGTCCCCCTCCTGGCGCGCGGCGGCCGGGGCGGCGGACTCGCGCTGGGCGCGGGCATGCTCGCGGACCTGCTCGAGGGCACGGTCCGCGGCCGTGGGCCGGCGCACTCCGGCGGGCGGCTGCGGCTCGGCGTCCGCGTCCTCGGGCGCGTCGTCCTCGTCCACCCACGGGTCGAAGTCGTCCGAGGCGTCCCGGCCCGCGTCCCGCGCGTCCGCGGCGGCCTGCTCGGCGTCGAACACGCCCTGCTCCCCGCGAGCGGCTCGCCGGGGGGCGGGCCGGGGCAGGACCTGGGTGGTCTCCGCCTCGGGGGCGGCGTGGGAGCCGGCCTCGGCCTCGTGGATCACCGGGGAGTCGTAGGCGGTGCTGGCGGTGTGCTCCGGGGCGGCGTCGGCGGCCTGCTCCTCGCGTGCCCGGCGCCCGCCGAACAGGCGCGCGAACAGGCCGGGGCGGGAGGCCCCGGCGGCGTGGGCGCCGGCGGCCGGGCCGTCCAGGTAGGACTGGTCGTGGTCCGGGTGGGTGCGCCCGGTCTCCGCATCCACGGAGAGCGGGGTGGCGAGGTCCTCGGCCTCGCGGCGCTCCTCCCGGGCCCGGCGCCGCTCGGCACGGCGGGCGGCCCGCTGCTCGGAGGCACCCTCGGGGTCCTGGCCCGTGAGCCAGTCGTAGCCGCCCGCGATCCGCTGCGGGATCGAGCCGACGGGCGTCGCGGTGAGCACGAGCACCGAGAAGAAGGCCAGCAGGATCATGAGGACCCAGACGGGCACGGGTGTCAGCAGGGAGGCCAACGGCGCCGTCGCGAGGTAGCCGACCATGCCCCCGGCGCCGAGCATGTCCTCGAAGGCGTCGGCGGCCGAGGGCACGCCGCCCACGAGGTGGGCGATGCCGGAGCCCGCGACGGTGGCCATGAGCAGGCCGATGATGATGCGTCCGTTGGCGCGATGGTCCGTGGCGTGGCGGAAGCAGCGCACGGCCACGACGAGCAGGGCGATCGGCACCAGGAGGGCGAACCACCCGACGGTGCCGCCCACCACCCCGTGCACCACGCGGCCGACGGCGGTGCCGCGCAGGCCCCACCACTCCACGGCCGCGATCAGCGCGGCGAGCAGCAGCAGGACCAGGCCGGTGCCGTCACGGCGTTCCTCGCGGTCGATGCGCACGTCCGGGCCGAGCTTGCGGAAGCCCGCGCCGACCGGTGTGGCCAACCCCATCCACAGGGTGTGCAGGGCGCGCAGGGGCGCGGCGGGCCGGTCGGCCTCGGGGACGGTCGCGGTCGACCCCTTCCGTCCGGAGCCTCGGCGTCCGGCGGAGCCGGAGCGGGACGTGGCGGAGGAGGAGGACGACGAACGCGTGGGGGAAGTACGGGTCGCCATGCCCACCAAACTACCGCGAACCGCGGACACGGCAGGCATGGCGACCCGGAGGGGTCAGGCCTCCAGGACCACCGGGATGATCATCGGGCGCCGGCGCAGCTTGCGGTTGACCCACGTGCCGACGGTCCGGCGGACCACCTGCTGGAGCTGGTGGGCGGTGTGGTCCTTGCTGGACTGCACGGCCTCCTCGAGCGCCCGGACGATCTTCGGCTTGATCTCCTCGAACACCTTCTCGTCCTCGGCGACGCCGCGGGCGTGGACGTCCGGACCGGACACGATCGTGCCCGTCTGCCGGTTGACCACGGTGATGATCGAGATGAAGCCCTCCTCGCCCAGGACACGGCGGTCCTTGAGGTCCGAGTCGGAGATCTCACCCACGGAGGAGCCGTCCACGTACACGTAGCCGCACTCCACCTCGCCGACGACCTTCACGAGGCCGTCGGTCATGTCCACCACGGTGCCGTTGCCGGCCAGGATGACGTTCTCGGCCGGCACGCCGGTCTTCTCCGCGATCCGGCCGTTGGCGATCAGGTGGCGGGTCTCGCCGTGCACCGGCATCACGAACTCGGGCTCGACGATGTTGTAGCAGTACAGCAGCTCGCCCTCGGAGGCGTGGCCGGAGACGTGCACCTTGGCCATGCCCTTGTGCACCACGGTCGCGCCGAGCTTCATGAGCCCGTTGATCACGCGGAACACGGAGTTCTCGTTGCCCGGGATCAGGGAGGAGGCCAGCACGACGAGGTCGCCCTCCTCCAGCTGCACCTGGTGGTCCCCGTTGGCCATGCGGGACAGGGCCGCCATCGGCTCGCCCTGGGAGCCGGTGACCATGAGCACGATCTCGTCGTCTCGGTACTTGTCCACCTTGCGGATGTCCACGAGGATCCCGTTCGGCACGTCGAGGTAGCCGAGCTTCGCCGCGATGGTCATGTTGCGGATCATGGAGCGCCCGCCGAAGGCCACCTTGCGACCGTGCTTGTGGGCGGCGTCGAGGACCTGCTGCACGCGGTGCACGTGGGAGGAGAACGAGGCCACCACGATGCGGCGCTTCGCCGTGGCGAAGTAGCGCTCGAGGGTGGGGCCGATCTCCGCCTCCGTGGTGGTGAACCCCGGGACCTCGGCGTTCGTGGAGTCGGTCATGAACAGGTCCACGCCCTCCTCGCCGAGACGGGCGAAGGCGCGCAGGTCCGTGATGCGGCCGTCGAGCGGCAGCTGGTCCATCTTGAAGTCGCCGGTGTGCAGGATGGTGCCGGCGTCCGTGTGGATGGCGACGGCGAGCGCGTCCGGGATCGAGTGGTTCACGGCCACGAACTCGCACTCGAACGGGCCGAACTCGACTATGTCGTCTTCCTTGACCACGCGGGTGCGCGGCTTGATCCGGTGCTCCTCGAGCTTGGCCTCGATCAGGGCGAGGGTCAGCTTGGAGCCGATCACGGGGATGTCGTCGCGCAGGCGCAGCAGGTACGGCACGGCACCGATGTGGTCCTCGTGGCCGTGGGTCAGGACGATGCCGACGACGTCGTCCACGCGGTCCCGGATGTAGTCGAAGTCCGGCAGGATCAGGTCGACGCCGGGCTGGTGCTCCTCGGGGAAGAGGACGCCGCAGTCGACGATGAGGATCTTGCCGTCGATCTCGAAGGTGACCATGTTGCGGCCGACCTCCTCGAGGCCGCCCAGCTGGACGATGCGGCAGGTGCCCCGCTTGAGCTTGGGCGGGGTGGACAGGCGGGTGCCTGCGGTCATGGAACGGGTCCCTTCTAGAAGGTGATGCCGGCCTCCGCGAGGTCGGCTCGGATGACGGAGAGCTCGTCCGGCGTGGCCTGGACGAGGGGCAGCCGCACGGCTGCGGACGGGATGACGCCCTGGGCGGCGAGGACGGCCTTCGCGGCCACCGCGCCCTGGACGTGGGTCATGATGCCGCGCTGGACGGGGTCCAGCGCGAAGTGGTGGTCACGGGCACCGGCCAGGTCGCCGGCGTGGACGGCGTCCACGAGCTGGCGGTACAGCTCGGGGGCCGCGTGCGCGGCCACCGAGACGACCCCGACGGCGCCGAGCGCCATGAGCGGCAGGGTCGCGCCGTCGTCGCCGGAGTAGAGGTCGAGGTCCGTGTGCGCCAGGACGGTGGTGGTGGACTGCAGGTCCCCCTTGGCGTCCTTGAGTGCACGGATGTTGGGGTGCTGCGCGAGCGCGATGATCGTCTCGGGCTCGATCGGCATCACGGAGCGGCCCGGGATGTCGTAGAGCATGATCGGCAGGTCCACGCCGTCGGCCACGGCCTCGAAGTGCGCGCGGATGCCGGCCTGGTTGGGCTTGTTGTAGTACGGGGTGACGAGCAGCAGCCCGTCCACGCCCGTCTCGGCCGCGCGGCGGGACAGCTCGAGGGTGTGCGCCGTGTCGTTGGTGCCGGTGCCGGCCACGACCCTGGCGCGGTCCCCCACGGCCTCGACGACGGTGCGGAACATCGCCACGTTCTCGTCGTCCGTGAGCGTGGAGGTCTCGCCGGTGGTGCCGGTGACCACGAGGCCGTCGGCCCCGCGGTCCACCAGGTGCTCTGCCAGCGCGGCGGCCGCCTCGAGGTCCACGGCGCCCTCGTCCGTCATGGGGGTGACCATGGCGGGCACGACCGTGCCGAAGAGCAGCTCGGAGGGGATGACGGCGGAACGGACGGCACTCATGGGCCCCACCCTACCTGCGAGACTGGGGGCCCGCGCCGTCCGTGGCCCCTCCGCGACGCGCGGCGACTCGAGAGGAGCCCGCCCTGCGTCCCGCCCCGCCCCCCGCCGCCGTCCGCCCGGACCGGCCCGCGCGTCGCCGGCTGCCCGGCGTCGACGCGGCCCGCGGGATCGCCCTGCTCGGCATGATCACCGTCCACGTCGTCGACCCGGCGACGGCGGACGGGGCGCCGCACCCGGCGTTCCTGTGGTTCGCCGGACGCGCCTCGGTGCTGTTCGTCCTGCTGGCCGGCGTCGGGCTGGCCCTGTCCACGGGGGGCGCGACGCCGGCCACGGGGGTCCGGCGCGCGGCGTTGCGCCGCCGGATCACCCGACGCGCGGGCCTGCTGTTCGTGCTCGGGCTCGCGTGCGGGACGCTCGGCGTCCCCGTGGCCGTCATCCTGTGCCACTACGCCCTGCTCTTCCTGCTCGCGCTGCCCCTGCTGGGCCTGCGCGCCCGCGCCCTGGGCCTGATCGCGGGGGCGTGGCTCGTGCTCGGGCCGGTGCTGGTGTTCGCGGTGGTCGCGGCCGCGCAGGCCGCCGTGGGGCGCCAGGAGTTCTTCGTGGGCGGGCGGCTCTGGCTCTCCCCCGGCCCCGCGGACCTGCTGCGTCCCGGGCTGCTGCTGGCCGATCTGACGGTCACGGGCTACTACCCCGTCCTGTCCTGGGGCGCGTTCCTCGTGCTGGGGCTGGCCCTGGGGCGGCTGCCGCTGGACCGGCCCCGCGTGGCCGCCGGGATCCTCGGCGGCGGGGCCGCGGCGTGGGCGGCGGCCGGCGTCGTCGGTGCGGCGGTGCTGCGGGCTCCGGGCACGGTCGGGCGCGTCGCCGCGGCGATCGGCACGGACCCGGCCGAGACGGCGCTCACGCTGCGCACGGGCGAGCCGCGGCTCGCGCTGCTGATCCCGGATCCGCTGTGGCTCGCCCTGCCGACCCCGCACTCCGGGTCCGTGGTGGCCGCCGTGCTCGCGGCGGGCTGGGCCTGCGCCGTGCTGGGCGCCTGCCTGCTGGCCCGGCCGCTGGTCGGGCACGCCGCGCTGCGCCCGCTCGTGGGTGCGGGGCGCATCCCGCTCACGCTCTACGTGGGGCACCTCGTGGTGCTCGCGCTCGTGGACGCGACCGGACTCGATCCGGCCGACGGGGCGCTGCTCGCCGCCCTCGTCGTGCTGAGCCTCGCGGCCGGGCTGGCCGCCGAGCTCAGCGGCCGACGGGGTCCGCTCGAGGCCGTGATGGCCCGGCTCTCCCGGGCGGGTGGGGAACGGGCCGTCGGAGGGCGCTGAGCGACGCGTGGGCCGCGTCAGCCGGCGCGGTGCAGGCGGACGGCCTCCCGGGCCGCCTCGCGGGCGCGGCGGCGGTCGCCCGAGGCGTCGTAGGCCAGGGCGAGGCGGTAGCGGGCGCGCCAGTCGCGCGGTGCGGCCTCGGCCTCCACGCGGTACAGCTCGAACTGGGCGTCGGCGGCCTCCCGGTCGATCCGGCCGCCCGGCGAGCGCGGCAGGTCGTCCTCCGGCAGTCCGCCCTCGGCCTCGAGCTGGTCGGCCAGGCGTTCGGTCTGGCGGCCGAACCACACTTCGCGGGCCAGGACGGCCACGGTCACCAGCACCACGAGGATGACGCCCACGCCGATCGCCTTGGCCAGCGGCTGCGGGGCGCGCACCAGCGCGACGGACGCGTTGAGGGCGAACCCGGCGAACAGCAGCACGAGCAGGCAGACGAAGCCGACCCACACCTTGCTCATCACGGTCGAGCGGCGGGCACGGGCGGCGTGCGCGGTCGGGCCCACGGCGCCGTCGTCGGGGGTGCGGGAGGGCTCAGCCAAGGTCCAGGTATCCGTCCAGTCCGTAGGTCAGACCCGGGCGGGAGGCCACGGTCCGCAGGCCGAGGACGACGCCGGGCATGTAGGCGCCGCGGTCGAATGCGTCGTGCCGGACCACGAGCTGCTCGCCCGGCCCGCCCAGCAGCACCTCCTGGTGCGCCTCCAGGCCACGCAGGCGCACCGCGTGCACGTGCACGCCGTGGACGACGGCGCCGCGCGCGCCGTCCGGGTCGTGCTCGGTGGCGTCCGGGGAGACGGGCACGCCGGCCGCGTCCCGGGCCGCGCCGATGAGCTCGGCGGTCCGCACGGCCGTGCCCGACGGGGCGTCCACCTTGTCCGGATGGTGCAGCTCGACGAGCTCGACGGACTCGAAGTACCGCGCCGCCTGCGCGGCGAACGCCGAGGCCAGCACCGAGCCGACCGAGAAGTTCGGGGCGATCAGCACGCCCACCCCCGGGTGCTCAGTCAGCTGCGCCTCGAGGCGCTCGCGGCGCTCGGGCACCCAGCCCGACGTGCCGACGACCGTGTGCAGCCCATGCTCCACGGCGAAGGCCACGTTCTCGGGCGAGGCGTCCGGCACCGTGAGGTCCAGGACGTGCGTGGCGCCGGCGTCGAGCACCGCGTCCAGGCGGTCCTGCGAGCCGAGCTCGGCCACGAGCTCCAGCCCCTCGGCCGCTCGCACCGCGGGCACCGCGTGGCGGCCCATGCGGCCACGGGCGCCCAGGATCGCGACGCGCGGGACGTCGTCGGGAGCGGACACGGCGGAGGGGGTGCGGGTCTCGGTCATGGCCTCCAGCCTACGCGGCCCGCCCCGGCGGCCGTGGCCGAGGTCAGGCCGGGGCGACGACGACGCGCGCCCGGTCCCCCGCGGCCAGGCGCGCGGCCACGGCCCGGACCTGGCCGGCGTCGACCTCGCGGACCCGGGCGAGGGAGGCCGCCAGGTCCACGTACTCCCCCGTGACCAGCTCGGCCCGTCCCAGCCGGGACATGCGGGCGCCCGTGGACTCCATGCCCAGCACGGTGCCGCCGCAGATCTGCCCGTGGGCGCGCGCGAGCTCCTCCCCGGTGACGTCGGCCTCGGCCATCCGGTCCAGCTCGGCCTCCATCAGCGCGGCCACCTCGTCCACCCGGTCCGGCTGGCAGCCCGCGTACAGGCCCCAGTAGCCGGCGTCGGAGTACCCGGCGGAGAACGAGTAGGTGTTGTAGGCCAGGCCGCGGCGCTCGCGGATCTCCTGGAACAGCCGCGAGGACATGCCCCCGCCCAGGACGGACTGCATGACGCCCAGGGCGAAGCGGTCCGGGTCCGTGGTGGACAGCGAGCGGCCGCCGACGAGGACGTTGGCCTGCTCGACCGCCTTGGTGACGGTGTGCGTGCCGGTCCGCACCCGCGAGGCCGCGGCCCCGGCGGTGTCCACGGCACGACGCGGGGCGGGCAGGGCCCCCTGGGTGAGCTCCCAGCCCGAGGCGCGCAGGGCGGCGAGGACGAGGCGGCAGACCTCGTCGTGGTCGAGGTGGCCGGCGGCGGTGACGACGAGCTCGTCCGGGCGGTACCAGTGCGTGTAGTGCCCCACCACATGGTCGCGGGTGACGGCCCGGATCGTCTCGGGCGTGCCGCCGATCGGCCGGCCGAGGGGGTGGCCGTCCAGCATGACCTCGGCGAGCTTCTCGTGGGCCACGTCCACGGGGTCGTCCGCGTCCATGGCGAGCTCCTCGAGGATCACGCCGCGCTCGGTCTCGAGCTCGTCCGGGTCGATCAGGGAGGAGGTGAGCATGTCCGTGAGGACCTCCACGGCCATCGGCAGGTCCTCGTCCAGCACGCGGGCGTGGTAGACGGTGGACTCCTTGGCCGTGCCGGCGTTGGACTCCCCGCCCACGCGGTCGAAGGCGGCCGCGATGTCCATCGCGGTGCGCGTGGGAGTGCCCTTGAAGAGCAGGTGCTCGAGGAAGTGCGTGGCGCCGTAGCCCTCGGGCGACTCGTCACGGGACCCGACGGCCACCCAGTAGCCGATGGTCACCGAGCGCTGGTCCGGCATGGCCTCGGTGAGCACGCGGACGCCGCCGGGCAGCACGGAGCGGCGCACCACGGAACCGTTGCCCTCGTCCGCCAGCACGCCGTCGAAGTCCAGGGGGATCTCACGGTGAACACTCATGACGGCCATTCTCGCCCATGCGCGACGACGGCGCCGCACCACTCGCGGGGAGGGTGCGGCGCCGTCGTGGTCACCGGGCCGGGCGGGGCGGATCAGGCCTCGATCTGCGAGGACTCGATCGCGTCCGCGGTCTCGGCCAGGGCGTCGGACTCCGCCACCACCGGGGAGAGGGACAGCTTGCCGCGGTCGTCGATCTTGGTGATCTCGACCTGGACCTTCTGGCCCACGCCGAGCACGTCCTCGACGTCGTCCACGCGCTTGCCCTCGTTGAGCTTGCGCAGCTCGGAGATGTGCAACAGGCCGTCCTTGCCCGGGGTGAGCGAGACGAACCCGCCGAACGTGGTCAGCTTCACCACGGTGCCGAGGTAGCGCTCGCCGATCTCGGGGACCTGCGGGTTGGCGATCGCGTTCACCGCGGAGCGCGCGGCCTCGGCCGAGGCGCCGTCGGTGGCGCCGATCAGCACGGTGCCGTCGTCCTCGATGGTGATGTCCGCGCCCGTGTCGTCCTGGATCTGGTTGATCATGGCGCCCTTGGGGCCGATGACCGCGCCGATCTTGTCCACCGGGATGCGCACGGAGATGATCCGCGGGGCGGTGGGGGCCATCTCGTCCGGGGCGTCGATGGCGGCGTTCAGCACGGACAGGATGTGCAGGCGCGCCTCGCGGGCCTGCGTCAGGGCGGCGGCCAGCACGGAGGCCGGGATGCCGTCCAGCTTGGTGTCCAGCTGGATCGCGGTGACGAACTCCGCGGTGCCGGCCACCTTGAAGTCCATGTCGCCGAACGCGTCCTCGGCGCCGAGGATGTCGGTCAGGGCCGCGTACTGGGTCTGGCCGTCCACCTCGGCGGAGACCAGGCCCATGGCGATGCCGGCCACGGGCGCACGCAGCGGCACGCCCGCGTTCAGCAGGGACAGGGTGGAGGCGCAGACGGAGCCCATCGACGTCGAGCCGTTGGAGCCGAGGGCCTCGGAGACCTGGCGGATCGCGTAGGGGAACTCCTCGCGGGCCGGCAGCACGGGCACGAGGGCGCGCTCGGCGAGGGCGCCGTGGCCGATCTCGCGGCGCTTCGGGGAGCCCACGCGGCCGGTCTCGCCGGTGGAGTACGGCGGGAAGTTGTAGTGGTGCATGTACCGCTTGGCCGTCTCCGGCGCCAACGAGTCGATCTGCTGCTCCATCTTGAGCATGTTCAGCGTGGTGACGCCCATGATCTGGGTCTCGCCGCGCTCGAAGATGGCGGAGCCGTGCACGCGGGGCAGGACCTCCACCTCCGCGGTCAGCTTGCGGATGTCCGTCAGGCCGCGGCCGTCGATGCGCACCTGGTCGGTGAGGATGCGGCGGCGCACGATCTGCTTGGTGAGGGAGCCGTAGGCCTTGGCGATCTCGCCCTTGCGCTCGGCGAAGTCCTTGCCCTCGCCGGCGAGCTCCTCGAGCACCTCGAGCAGGTAGGCGTCCGAGGCCGACTCGCGCTCCTGCTTGTCGCCGATGGAGAAGATCTCGGTCAGGCGGTCCGTGGCGAGCTTCTCGACGGCGGCGTAGGCGTCGTCCTGGTAGTCCTGGAACACGGGGACGTCCACCGGGTCCTTGCCGGCGCGCTTGACCAGGTCGGCCTGGGCCTCGCACAGGGCGCGGATGAAGGGCTTGGCGGCCTCGAGGCCCTCGGCCACGATCTCCTCGGTGGGCGCCTGCGCGCCGCGCTCCTTGACCAGGGTCCAGGAGTCCGGGGTCGCCTCGGCCTCGACCATCATGATGGCGACGTCGTCGCCCACCACACGGCCGGCCACGGCCATGTTGAACACGGCGCCCTCGAGCTGGGAGTGCTTCGGGAACGCGACCCACTGGCGCGTGCCGGAGCCGTCGTCCATGAGGGCCATGCGCACGCCGCCGATGGGACCGGAGAACGGCAGGCCGGACAGCTGCGTGGACAGGGAGGCGGCGTTGATGGCCACCGTGTCGTAGATCTCGTCCGGGGCGATCGAGGTGACGGTCACGACGACCTGGACCTCGTTGCGGATGCCCTTGACGAACGCCGGGCGCAGCGGGCGGTCGATCAGGCGGCAGGTGAGGATCGCGTCCGTGGACGGGCGGCCCTCGCGGCGGAAGAACGAGCCGGGGATGCGGCCCGCGGCGTACATGCGCTCCTCGACGTCCACGGTCAGCGGGAAGAAGTCGAAGCCCTCGCGGGGCGACTTGCCGACGGTGGTGGCGGACAGCATCGACGTCTCCTCGTCGATGTAGACCATGGCGGCGCCGGCGGCCTGCTGGGCGAGGCGCCCGGTCTCGAAGCGGACGGTGCGCTTGCCGTACGAGCCGTTGTCGATGACGGCCTCGGCGAAGGTGATCTCAGGACCCTCCATGAGGGCCTCCTTTCAGGTGGACGGCGCCGCAGGCGTCCCTGTCCCCCTGGTCTTCGATCGAGGCCCTCGGCATCCCGCCGTGCGGCGGGGTCCGGGAGCCACTGTCGAGGACCGCGAGCGATGGGCGCGGAGCCGTCGGGTGTGTCGATGATGCGGGGATGCGCGCCATGGCGCGCCGGAGTGCCGCAGGCTGCGGCGATCTCTCCCCCGGGACACACTACGTGCGTCCGGGGGCAGACGAAAGGCGGCGCCGGCGCTCGCGGGTCTCCCGCGGGCTCCGGCGCCGCCCCCTCAGGTCACTTGCGCAGGCCGAGGCGCTCGATCAGCGCGCGGTAGCGCTCGATGTCGACCTTCTGCAGGTAGCCGAGCATGCGACGACGGCGACCGACCAGGGCCATCAGACCGCGACGGGTGTGGTGGTCGTGCTTGTGCTCCTTGAGGTGCTCGGTCAGGTCCTTGATGCGGCGGGACAGGACCGCGATCTGCACCTCGGGGGAACCGGTGTCGCCCTCGTGGGTGGCGTACTCCTTGATGATCTGCTGCTTGACAGCGGGATCCAGGGCCATGGTGGGCCTCCTTCACTTCGGTACCGCGAACACGGGCCGCGCCCCGCCGGGGCGGACGACGCGGGGCCCACCCCACCGCGGACTGCAGGGAGGCCGAGGGTCGAGTCTACCGCATCGCCTACCCTGGCCCGGTGAGCACCCCACCGGTCCCCCACTCCCCGGCCCCGTCGTCGTTCCCCCTCCGGCCGCCCGCGCCGCCCCTGGATCTGCCGCTGATCGGCCACGGCTACCCCGCGCTGCTGCGCACGCCGCGGGCCCGATGGTGGAACCCGCTCGCGTCCTTCGGCCTCGTGCTGGCCGGCCTGGTGGGTCTCCTCGTGCTCGGGGGCGTGCTGGGCGCTCTCGCCCTGATCGCCACGTCCGGGCCCGCGCTGCTCGGCGCGGCCGACCCGACGGACGTGACCGACCTCGACCTGTACTCCGCGCCCATGGTGCTGCTGAACAACCTCCTGCTCGCCGCGCTGATCGGGGTCGCGCTGCTGGCCGTGGCGCTGGGCCACCCCGTCGCCGCCCGCTTCGTCCACTCGGTCGAGGGCCGCGTGCGCTGGCGCTGGCTGGCGCGCTGCGTCGTCGTGCTGACGCCGCTGTTCCTCGCCTACGTGCTGGGCGCGTGGGCCCTCGACGGCGCCCCCACGGCCCCGCGCGCGCAGGACTGGGTCTGGCTGCTCGTCATGGCGTTCGTGCTCACCCCGTTCCAGGCCGCGGGCGAGGAGTACCTGTTCCGCGGGTGGCTGCTGCTGGCCGTCGGCACGTGGATCCGCCGGCCGGTCGTGGCCGCCGCGGTCACCGCGGTGCTCTCGGCGGCGACCTTCTCGCTCGCCCACGGCTCGCTCGACCCGTGGATCCTGCTGGACCTCGCCGCGTTCGCCGTCGCCGCCGTCCTGCTCACGTGGCGCACGGGCGGGCTCGAGGCCGCCGTCGCCCTCCACGTGGTCAACAACGTGGTGATCATCGCCGTCGGCACGCTCGTGGGCACCGTCGAGGACAGCTACGTGGGCGCGGAGACCGCCGGCTCCCCGGCGGCCACGCTGCTCTCGGTGGCGGTGGTCGCGGTGGCCACGGCGCTGCTGCTCTGGCAGGCGCGGCGGGCCGGGATCGCCCGGACGGTCCCGGTCACCGTGGGCGCCCGCCCCTGACCGGCGCCGCCCACCAGGCCACCGTCACGTAGGGCACCTGCAGGACCGCGTCCGCCGCATGGCCCAGGTGCTCGTGCAGGTACCAGTCGAGGTTGGCCGTCATCCGGGACCGGATCCGCTCGTCCGCGCGCAGCCAGTACGAGCGCGAGGCCATGAGTCCGTGCAGCCCCGCCGCGGTCATGGGCTGCGTCCACGCCCAGCGCGCGTGCTCCTCCGCCCCGAACGGGGCGGCGAACCGGCGCTGCTCCGGCCGGGCGGCGTGCACGTCCCCGGCGTGCATGATCCGGGTGAGACGGTGCACCCACGGCACCGCCGTGTCGAGCTGGTTCCACACCGCGGCCAGGCGCCCACCCGGGCGCAGCACCCGTGCGGCCTCCGCGCTCGCCGCGGCCGGGTCCATCCAGTGCCAGGCCTGGGCCGCCACCACGGCGTCGGCGCTCGCCGCCGGCAGGCCCGTGGCCTCGCCCGTGCCCGGCACGGCGCGCACCCGCCCGCCCGTGCCGGCCGCGACCTCGCGTTCCAGGACGGCGCGCATCGACGCCGACGGCTCGAGGGCCGTCACCGTCCGCACCCGGTCCGCCGGGCGGGCCGCGAGCAGCCGGGTGAACAGTCCCGTCCCGGCCCCGAGCTCCACCACCTCCGCGCCGTCGGCGATGCCCGCCAGGACGCGGTCCACCACGGCGGCCGGGTAGGAGGGGCGGACGGCGTCGTAATGCTCCCCGCCGGTCTCGAAGGGGTTGGGCCCGGCCCGACGGGCCCGGGCCGGGCGCCCCGGCAGGTTCGGCACAGCGGGGGAAGCGCCCGGCTCCGGGGCGCTCACCGGTCGGAGGGGGTCGTGGCCAGGATCGCCCGGGCCTCGTCCACGTCCTGCGTGATCTGCGCCACGAGCTTCTCGACGCCCTCGTAGGCGACCATCCCGCGCAGCCGGGCCACGAACTCGACCTCGATGTGCTGGCCGTACAGGTCGAAGTCCTCCACCCGCTCGTCATGGCGGTCGATCACGTGCGCCTCCACCACGCGGGAGACGTCCTCGAACGTGGGGTTCGAGCCGATGGAGATCGCGGCCGGCCACACGCCGCCGTGCGCGTCGTGCACCCAACCGGCGTAGACGCCGTCGGCCGGGATCATGCCCTGCACATCCGTCTCGAGGTTCGCCGTGGGGAAGCCGAGCTCGCGGCCGCGCGCGAACCCGTGCACCACCTCGCCGGCGAGCACGTGGTGCCGGCCGAGCACGGCCGCGGCCTGAGCGACGTCGCCCGCGGCCAGGGCCTCGCGCACCCACGTCGAGGAGCAACGGCGCTCCGGCTCGGCCCCGTGCTCGGCGGGGAACTCCTCGACGGCCTCGACCTCGAAGCCGTAGCGGGCCCCCAGGCGCACCATCTCCGCGACGTCGCCGGTGTTGCCCCGGCCGAAGCGCACGTCGTGCCCCACGACCACGACGGCGGCATGCAGCCCGTGCACGAGCATGCCGCGGACGAACTCCTCCGGGGACTGGTCCGCGAACTCGAGGGTGTACCGCTGCAGGAGCACCGCGTCCAGACCCGCCTCCTCCAGGAGGACGACCCGCTGCTCGGGGCTGATGATGTCCACGTGGGGCACCTCGGGCTGGTGCACGGCGCGCGGGTGCGGGGTGAAGGTCACGGCCACGGCCAGGGCGTCGCGGGCCCGCGCCAGCTCGACGACCCGGCGCAGCACCTCCCGGTGGCCGCGGTGCACGCCGTCGAAGTTGCCCAGGGTGACCACGGTGCGCGGCAGGTCCGTGGGGACCTCGTCCAGGCTGTTCCAGACCCGCATCAGAGCGCCCCCGCCTCGGCCGGGCGGGCGGGGCGGTGCGTCAGCAGCCAGATCAGGCCGACCACCGGCAGCACGAGCGGCACATAGCCGTAGCCCGCGCCGAACCGGGACCACACGGTGTCGTGGGCGAACATCCCCGGATCCAGGACGGTCCACAGGCCCACGCCCACCACGCCGGCCAGCTCCACGAGCACGGCGCCCAGCGCCACGGCCCAGGCGCGCGCGCCGGAGCGGGCGAGCGCGAACGTCGCCACGATGTACACGACCGCCGCGACCGCGGAGAGCGTGTACGCCACGGGGGCGGCGTCGAACTGCGTGAGGATCTGGAAGAGGCTGCGCGCGCTCGCGGAGAGGGCGAACACCGCGTAGACCATGACGATGATCCGGCCGAGACCCTGGTTGCGCGCGGGGGCGCCGTCGCTGGGTGCCATGTCCATCCTCCTCACCACTGCCCGAACCAGATGACCTGCATGCGATGCAGCATCACGGCGATCGTGGGCCCGACCACGGCCAGCACGAGGTTGGACCACCGGGTCTTGTCCGTGACGGCCCAGCCCACGGCGATCACCGGCACGATCAGGGCGGTGAGGATGTAGCCCCAGAACTCCCAGCCGGGGCCGTTCAGGGTGTCCCCGCCGAGCTGGCGGACGGCGGCGGCCGCCGCATAGACGAGCGTGAACAGCTCGACGGCGGCCACCGAGAGGATCGAGGCGTCCGCGGGGTGGCGGCGGATCGCCGTCATCACCACGCAGACGACGAACGAGACGGCACCGATCACCAGTCCCGTCCAGAACCAGGCGTCGAGGATCATGCGGTCCTTCCCTGTCCCGGCCCCTCGGCCGGGGCGAACACGAGCTGGGGCTTGGCGACGTCGGCGCCGCGGCGGCGCACGTCGGAGACGAGGGCGATGACGCGGCCGTCCGGCGCGCGCCCGGCGACGAGCGTCTCACCCGTGCCGGTGGGCGCCACGACCCGCCCGAAGGCGAGCTCGTGGGCCTCGTGCTCCGTCAGCTCGCGCACCGGGAAGAGCCCGGCGGCGGCCTCGGAGAGCTCGGTCATCGCGAACCGCTCCGCGAGGGCCTCGAGCGAGAGCGCGTCGGCCACGTCGAACGGGCCGACGGCGGTGCGGCGCAGCGCCGTCAGGTGACCGCCGGTCTCGAGGGCCTCGCCCAGGTCGCGGGCGAGCGCCCGGATGTAGGTCCCGGAGGAGCAGCGCACGGTGACGTCGAGGTCGACCAGCCGGCCGCCGTCGAGCCGGCGCAGCTCGTGCACCGTGAACTCGTGCACGGTGACGGGGCGGGCGTCGAGGGTGACGTCCTCTCCCGCGCGGACGCGATCGTAGGCGCGCCGGCCCGCCACCTTGACGGCGGAGACGGCCGAGGGCGCCTGCAGGATCTCGCCCGTGAGGGCGGCGACCTGCTCGGCCGCGCGCTCGGGCGTGACGGCGTTGGCCAGCCGGGTCTGCACGACCTCGCCCTCCGCGTCGTCCGTGACGGTCGACTGCCCGAGCCGGATCGTGGCCGTGTACGTCTTGTCCGTGCCCGTGATGGCGGTCAGCAGGCGCGTGGCCTTGTTGACGCCGACCACGAGCAGGCCCGTGGCCATGGGGTCCAGGGTGCCGGCGTGGCCCACCTTGCGGGTGCCCGCCAGCCGGCGGACCCGCCCGACGACGTCGTGCGAGGTCCACCCCTGCGGCTTGTCCACGAGGACGACCCCCGACGCCTCCGTTCCCGGCGCGTCGGGGGCCTGTCCCCCGGTGCTGCGTGCGCTCACCGTGCCGCGGGCCTCAGGCGCGCGGGGCGTCGTCGGCGTCGGCGTCCGGCTCCGCGGTGCGGTACGGGTCCGCGTCACCGGCGTACGACGCGCCCTCGCGCGCCTTCGCCAGCTCGGCGTCCCGCTCCTTGGCCGCGCGGAGGACGTCCTCCAGGTGTGCGGCCGCCTCGGGGACGGTGTCCGCCACGAACTCGAGGGTGGGCACCAGGCGGATGGTGAGCCCGCGGCCCACCTCGCGGCGCAGGATGCCGCGGTTGTCCTGGATGCCCTCGTGGGCGGCGGCCACCGTGGCCTCGTCGCCCAGGACGGTGTAGTAGACGGTGGCGTGCTGCAGGTCGTTGGTCACGCGGACCTCCGTCACGGTGACGGGCTCCACGCGATCGTCCTTGACGCCGCGGCGCAGCGCCTCGGCCACGAGGACCTTGATGCGCTGGGCCAGGCGGCCGGCGCGTGCCGGATCGGCCATGGTGCGGTTCCTTCCGGTGGTGATGGTTCAGAGGGTGGGACGCGGAAGGCGGGGGCCCGTGCGGGCCCCCGCCCCGGCCGTCAGACGCGCGGCTTCTCCTGCATCTCGAAGGTCTCGATCACGTCGCCCTCCTTGATGTCGTTGAAGCTGCCCAGGCCGATGCCGCACTCGTAGCCCTCGCGGACCTCCGTGGCGTCGTCCTTGAAGCGGCGCAGCGACTCGATCTTGAGGTGCTCGGAGACCACCACGCCGTCGCGCACCAGGCGGGCCTGGGCGTTGCGGCGGATGAGGCCCGAGCGCACGAGCGAACCGGCGATGTTGCCCCACTTGGAGGAGCGGAACACCTCGCGGACCTCGGCCGAGCCGAGCTCGACCTCCTCGTACTCCGGCTTCAGCATGCCCTTGAGCGCGTTCTCGATGTCGTCGATCGCGTCGTAGATCACGCTGTAGAAGCGCATGTCCACACCCTCGCGGTCGGCCAGGTCGGCGACCCGCTCGGCGGGGCGCACGTTGAAGCCGATGATGATGGCGTTGTCCACGGTCGCCAGGTTCACGTCGTTCTGCGTGATGGCGCCGACGCCGCGGTGGATGACGCGCAGCTGCACCTCGTCCTCGCCGACCTCGATCTTGAGCAGCGAGTCCTCCAGCGCCTCGACGGCACCGGACGCGTCGCCCTTGATGATGAGGTTGAGCGTGTCCAGCTTGCCCTCGGCCACGGCCTGGTCGAAGTCCTCCAGGGTGATGCGCTTGCGACGCTTGGCCAGCTGGGCGTTGCGGTCCGCCGCCTCGCGCCTCTCCGCGATCTGGCGGGCGGTGCGCTCGTCGTCGGTGACGAGGAACGAGTCGCCGGCGCGCGGCACCGAGGACAGGCCGAGCACCTGGACGGGACGCGACGGATCGGCCGCCTCCACGGCGTTGCCGTTCTCATCGAACATGGCGCGCACACGGCCGTGGGCGGAGCCCACCACCATGGTGTCGCCCACGCGCAGCGTGCCGGTCTGCACCAGCACGGTGACGACGGCGCCGCGGCCCTTGTCGAGGTTGGCCTCGATGGCCACGCCGCGGGCGGCCTTGTGCGGGTTCGCCGTGAGCTCGAGGGCGGCGTCCGCAGTGAGCAGGATCGCCTCGAGCAGCTGGTCGATGTTGATGTTGTTGCGCGCGGAGACGTCCACGAACATCGTGTCGCCGCCGTACTCCTCGGGCACGAGGCCGTACTCGGTGAGCTGACCGCGGATCTTGTCCGGGGCGGCGGTGTCCTTGTCGATCTTGTTGACCGCCACCACGATCGGCACGCCGGCCGACTGGGCGTGGTTGAGCGCCTCGACGGTCTGCGGCATGACGCCGTCGTCGGCCGCCACCACCAGCACGGCGATGTCGGTGACCTTCGCACCACGGGCACGCATGGCGGTGAACGCCTCGTGACCCGGGGTGTCGATGAAGGTGAGGCGACGCTGCTCGCCCTCGTGCTCCACGGGCACCTGGTAGGCGCCGATGTGCTGCGTGATGCCGCCGGCCTCGCCCTCGATGACGTTCGAGGAGCGGATGGCGTCCAGCAGACGCGTCTTGCCGTGGTCCACGTGGCCCATGACGGTGACGACCGCGGGGCGCGGCTCGAGGTCGGCCTCGTCCTCGTTGGCCGCCTCGGCCTCGAGGTCGATGTCGAAGGCCTCCAGCAGCTCCTTGTCCTCGTCCTCCGGGGACACGATCTGGACCTTGTAGCCCAGCTCGTCGCCGAGCAGCTGGAAGGTCTCCTCGTCGAGGGACTGGTTGGCCGAGGCCATCTCGCCGAGGGTGAAGAGCACCTTCACCAGGTCGGCGACGTCGGCGCGGATCTTCTCGGCGAAGTCGGCCAGGGACGCACCGCGGCGCAGGCGCAGGACGGTGGTGCCGTCGCCCTTGGGGACCTTGACGCCGCCGATCTCACGCGTGTGCTGCTGCTCGAACTCCTGGCGCTTCGCGCGCTTCGACTTGCGTCCCTTGCGCGGGCCGCCGCCGCGCCCGAAGGCGCCCTGGGCGTTGCCTCGACCGCCACGGCCGCCCGGGCCGCCGGGACGACCCGGACCGCCGCCGGGGCCGCCGCCCGGACGGCCACGGCCGCGGGCCGGCTGCGGGGCCGGGGTGATCTGCTTGGGCATCATGCCCGGGTTCGGACGCGGCCCACCGGGGCGGGGACCGCCGGCGCCCGCGGCCGGGCGCGGACCGCCCGGACGGGGGCCGCCGGCACCGGCCTGCGGACGGGGCCCGCCCGGACGAGGCGCGCGGTCCTCACGACCGGAGCGCATGCCCTGCGAGGGGGCGAACGGGTTGTTGCCCGGGCGCGGAGCACCGCCACGGCCGCCCGGGCGGGCGCCCGGACGAGACCCGGCGGAACCGCCCTTGGGGCTGAACGGGTTGTTGCCGGGACGCGGGGCGCCCGGCTTCGGCGCGGAGGCACCCGGCTTGGGCGCAGCGGCGCCCGGCTTCGGCGCGGCCGACCCCGGCGTGGCCGGCGGCTGCGGGGCCTTCGGCTCGGCCGGAGCGGCAGGGACCTGGGCGGCCGGCGTCGGTGCGGCCGGCGTCGGTGCGGCGGGGCCGGGGGTCGGGGCGACGCCCGGCTTGGGCGCGGCGGTGCGGCCCGCGGCGGGACCGGGCGCCGGGGCGCCGGCGTTCGAGGTGGGGGCCGCAGTGCGCGGCGACGGGGCGGCCGCCGGCTTCGGCGCGGCGGAACGGCCCGCGGCCGGGGCGGCGGGCGTGGACCCGGGCTTGGCGGCGGACTTGCCGGCACCCGGGTAGGCGTTGCGCAGCTTCTTGACCACCGGGGGCTCGATGGTGGACGAAGCCGAGCTGACGAACTCGCCGAGGTCCTTGAGCGTGCTCAAGGCCTCCTTCGAGGTGATGCCGAGCTCCTTGGCGAGCTCATGGACGCGGACCTTGGCCACGGTTCTCCTGTTCTGGCCCCACGGGCCGGAACGGAGCCGCTCGGGCTGTCCGTCTCAGCGCGTCCTGGGACCGTTGACGTTGCTCCAGGCCGTCGCGCGCGCCACCAGGGCACGCGCACCACGGCCTGCCTGATAGCAGGGGGTGAAGTTCATCGCTGGGCACTCATGCTTCAGTGCTCATCGGGTACGCATCAGATCTCTGACCCGCCTTCATCTGTCGGTCTGTCAGCCGGTGCCTCCGCGGTGCGGCCCAGCGCGTCGGCGTCGACGGCGGACCGGAAGGCCCGCCCGAACGCGCGGCGGCGCAGGGCGAGGAGGAGGCAGTCCTCGCCGGGATGCAGCCACGCACCCCGGCCGGGACGGCGTCGTTCCGGGTCCCAGACGACGGATGGGGGTTCCGTCGAGGAGTCCAGGGCGACGCGCACCAGCTCTTGCCGGTCCGCCCTCGATCGGCATCCGATGCAGGTGCGCACGACCGTCCGAGACGTCATGCGTTCACCCCTCACGGGCGTCGGGTCGAGAAAGGACCTCATCCATCCTAGCGCGTCCGGGCCCGGATCTGTTCCCGGGGACGGTCAGCGACCCGGGGCGGAGGTGGTGACCCCGTCGCCGACGATGTCGATCCGCCAGCCCGTGAGCTTGGCCGCGAGGCGGGCGTTCTGGCCCTCCTTGCCGATGGCCAGGGACAGCTGGTACTCCGGCACCACGGCGCGGGCCGAGTGCTGGTCCGCGTCGAGGATCTCCACCGAGACGGTCGTGGCGGGCGAGAGGGCGTTGGCGATCATCGCGGCGGGGTCGTCCACGTGGTCGACGATGTCGATCTTCTCGTCGTTGAGCTCCGTCATGACGGCGCGCACGCGGCTGCCCATCTCCCCGATGGAGGCGCCCTTGGCGTTCACCCCGGGGCGGGTGGCGCGCACGGCCATCTTGGTGCGGTGGCCGGCCTCGCGGGCCAGCGCCGTGATCTCGACCGAGCCGTCCGCGATCTCCGGGACCTCGAGCTCGAAGAGCTTGCGCACGAGGCCGGGGTGCGAGCGGGACACCGTGACGGACGGGCCCTTGGCGCCGCGCGTCGCGGAGACCACGTAGGCGCGGATCCGGCGGCCGTGGGCATAGTCCTCGCCGGGCACCTGCTCGGGCGGCGGGAGGACGGCCTCGAGGGTGCCGAGGTTCACCTGGACCATGTGGCGGTTCAGGCCCTGCTGGATGACGCCGGAGACGAGCTCGCCCTCCTTGTCCTTGAACTCGCCGAGGACCTTGTCGTCGTCCTCCTCGCGCATGCGCTGGATCATCACCTGGCGCGCCGTGGAGGCGGCCACCCGGCCGAAGCCGTTCGGGGTGTCGTCGAACTCGCCGATGGGCGTGTCGTCCTCGTCCAGCTCCGTGGCCCACACGGTGACGTGGCCGGTCGCGCGGTCGATCTCCACGCGGGCGCGCTTCAGGGCCCCCGGGGTGCGGTGGTACGCCATGAGCAGGGCCTGCTCGATGGTGGGGATGAGGCGGTCCATCGGGATCTCCCGCTCCGCCTCCAGCATGCGCAGCGCGCTCATGTCGATGTCCAACTCATGCCTCCGTGTGCTCGGCCGTGTCCTCGCCCGCGGCGGCGTCGGCGTCGCCGGCCTGCTGAGCGGGGCTCCACTCTACCTGCACGATCGCCGGACCGAGGCGGTCGAGGGCGACCCGCTCGGCGGGCAGCTCCTTGGCCTTCATGCCCTTCTTCGCGGGCGGGCGCACCACGGCCAGCTCGACGTCGTCGTCCGTCACGTCCTTCAGGCGGGCGGTCACGGGCGCGGCGCCGTCGACCGAGACCTCGACGAGACGGCCGACGTTGCGGGCGAAGTGGCGGGGCTCGGTGAGCGGGCGGTCCACGCCCGCGGTGGTGACCTCCAGCAGGTACTCCCCCGCACCGACGCCGGGCACGTGGTCGCCCAGGGCGTCGAGGGCGGCGGAGACCCGGCCGGAGAGGCGGGCGACGTCGTCCAGGCTCAGGCCCTGGGTGCCCGAGGCGCGGTCGAGGACCACCTCGACGGTGCGGTGCTCGGCGGTGCCCGTGGCGCGCACCTGCTCCACCACCACGTCGTCGGCCGCCAGGGCCTCCTCGACGCGGGTGCGCAGCTCGGCGAGGTCGTCGCGGCGGTCGGTGCTGTCCATGGGGTGCCTCACTCGTCGGGTCGGGGCCGCCGCGCCACGCGGGCGGGGGCCGGGGTCGGGATCCGGGGCCGAGCCTACCGGCGGCCCACGGCGGGGCCGAGTGCTCCCGACCGGGTCGGACGGGGCGGGCTCAGCGCAGCAGCGGGGCGAGGGTGTCCGCGCCGACCTTGACGATGAGCGCGGCCACCACCATGAGGTACACCACGCGGATGAAGCCGGTGCCGCGGGCGATCGCCATGCGGGCCCCCACGTAGCCGCCCACGAGGTTGGCCGCGCCGAGCAGCAGCCCCAGGCCCAGCACCGCGTGCCCCGAGGGCACGAAGTACGAGAGCGCGCCGAGGTTGGTCGCGAGGTTGACCACCTTCGCCTGTGCCGAGGCGTGCAGGAAGTCGAACTTGAGCAGCAGCACCAGCCCCAGGATGAGGAACGTGCCCGTGCCGGGGCCGAGGACGCCGTCGTAGAAGCCCACCGCCGCGCCGAGCGCCACGGCCCGGGCCAGCGCGGTGCTCCGCCGCGGTCCCACGCCGGCGACCTGTCCGAGGCCCGGGCGCACGGCCGTGAACACGGCGACGGCGATCAGCGCCACCAGGATCACGGGCCGGATCACGCCGGCCGGCAGATGCGCGGCGACCACGGCCCCGCCCAGGGCCGCCGCGAAGGCGACGGCGGCCATCGGCAGTGCGGTGGACAGGTCCTGCCGCAGGCGCCGCCGGTAGGTGAGCGCCGACGTCGCCGTGCCGAACACCGAGCCGAGCTTGTTGGTGGCCAACGCCTGGATCGGGCTCAGCCCGGGCACGAGCAGCAGGGCCGGCAGCTGCAGGAGCCCGCCCCCGCCCACGACGGCGTCGATCCAGCCCGCCGCGAAGCCCGCGGCGAGCACGAGGACGAGCAGTCCGGCGGTCAGCTCGACGGCGCCGAACCACTCAGCGCCCGTGGCGCACCTCCGCGAGCACCGCCGCGACGGCCCCGTCCACGGGCACGGGGCGCGCCTCACCGGTGGCCCGGTCCTTGAGCTCGAGCTCACCGTCGGCCAGGCCGCGGCCGATCACCACGGTGGTGGGCACGCCGATGAGCTCGGCGTCCTTGAACTTCACGCCGGGGCTGACCTTCGGACGGTCGTCCACGAGCACGGTCAGGCCCTCGGCCTCGAGGCCCGCGGCGAGGGTCTCGGCGGCGGCGAGGCCGTCCTCGCCCTTCGTGGCGACGACGACGTGCACGTCCGCCGGGGCCACCGCGCGCGGCCACGCCAGGCCCTTGTCGTCGTGGTAGCGCTCGGCGATCGCGGCGACGGCGCGCGTGATGCCGATGCCGTAGGAGCCCATGGTCACCACGACCTGCTTGCCGTGGACGTCGAGGACCTTCAGGTCGAGGGCCTCGGCGTACTTGCGGCCGAGCTGGAAGATGTGGCCCATCTCCATGCCGCGGCGGGTGTGCAGCGGGCCGGAGCCGTCGGGGGCCTGGTCGCCCTCGCGCACCGCGGTGGCCTCGAGCACGCCGTCCCACATGAAGTCGCGGCCGGCCACGAGGCCGAACACGTGGCGCTGGTCCGCGTTCGCGCCGGTGATCCACGCGGTGCCGGGGGCGATGCGCGGGTCCACGAAGAAGGGCAGGCCCGAGACGGAGCCCTCCGCGCCGAGCACCGGGGTGCCCTCGACCGCATCGGCCGCCGCGGGGCCGATGTAGCCCTTGACCAGGGCGGGGTGCGCGGCCAGGTCCGCGGCGGTCGCGGCCTCGAGCGTGGGCTCGCCGACCACGCCGAGCGCCGGGCCCACGGAGGCCTCGAGACGCTTGAGGTCCACCTCACGGTCGCCGGGCACGCCCACGACGAACGGGCGACGCTCACCGCCGTCCACCACCGCGGTGACCACGACGCACTTGAGCGTGTCCGCGGCGGTCCACGGCTCGCCGTCGCGCGGGGCCAGCCGGTTGGCGACGTCCACGAGCGCGGCGATGGTGGTGGAGACCGGGGTGTCCTTGACCTCGGCGGCGGGCAGGGCCGCCATGGCCGCCTCGTCCAGCGGGGCGGGGGCCACTGTGGTGACGGCCTCGACGTTGGCGCGGTAGCCGCCGTCGGACTCGACGAAGGTGTCCTCGCCCACCTCGGTGGGGTGCAGGAACTCCTCGGAGCGGGAGCCGCCCATCGCACCGGAGGTGGCCCGCACCGGCACGACCTCGAGGCCGAGACGGTCGAAGA
This sequence comes from Micrococcus sp. TCR-5, assembly GCF_052220525.1. NCBI lineage: Bacteria > Bacillati > Actinomycetota > Actinomycetes > Micrococcales > Micrococcaceae > Micrococcus > Micrococcus sp. TCR-5. Next base: position 37,549 of record NZ_JBQPDO010000001.1, on the reverse strand, counting down.
TCCGCAGGTAGGCGGCCCGATGGGCCTCGTACGCGGCGTCCAGGCCGGCGTCGTCCACCGTGAAGGAGTAGGAGTCCTTCATGATGAACTCGCGCCCGCGCAGCAGGCCGGCGCGCGGGCGGGCCTCGTCCCGGTACTTGGTCTGGATCTGGTACAGGTACGCGGGCAGGTCCTTGTACGAGGAGTACAGGTCCTTCACCAGGAGCGTGAACATCTCCTCGTGCGTGGGGGCCAGGAGGTAGTCGTTGCCCCGGCGGTCCTGCAGGCGGAACAGCCCGTCGCCGTACTCCTCCCAGCGGCCCGTGGCCTCGTAGGGCTCCCGCGGCAGCAGCGCCGGGAAGTGCACCTCCTGGGCGCCGATCGCGTCCATCTCCTCGCGCACGATCCGCTCCACCTTGGCCAGCACCTTCAGGCCCAGCGGCAGCCACGAGTAGATGCCCGGGGCCGCGCGACGGATGTAGCCGGCACGGACGAGGAGCCTGTGGCTCGCCACCTCGGCCTCCGCCGGGTCGTCGCGCAGGGTGCGCAGGAACAGGGTGGACATGCGCAGGGGCATGACGGGGCCTCCTCGGACGGGCTCGCGCGGTCGGGGGCGGCGCGCGGGACGGGACGACGCCGGCACGGGGGTGCCCGGCGTCCTGACCGCCGATCCTATCGCCCGCGCAGGGTCCGCCGGGTCAGTACAGGACGGTCGCGAACGTGCCGCGCCGCTCGAACCCCACGCGTTCATAGGTGCGCAGCGCGGGGGTGTTGTACGCATTGACGTAGAGGCTCACCACGGGCGCCTGGAGGCGCACGTAGCCCACGACGGCGGCCATCGCCGACGCCGCCAGCCCTCGGCCCCGCGCGGCGGGGGCCATCCACACGCCCTGGATCTGGGCGCACCGGGAGGAGAGCAGACCGATGTCCGCCTTGAAGCGCAGCGGGCCGCCCGCGTCGCGCGGGCCCGGGTCGATGAACACGCGCCCCGCATGGATCAGCCGCTCGACGCGGTCACGGTACTGGGCCGCGCCGCCCGCGAACGGGGAGAAGCCCAGCTCCTCCTCGAACATCGCGGCACTGGCCGGCAGGACACGTTCGAAGTCCTGGCGCTGCGCCTGCACCACGTACGGGTTCGGGTCGATCACCCCGGAGTCGCCCAGCACGAGCAGCGGCTGGTCGGGGCGCACGGACCGGGACCGGTGGCCCGCGGCGGCGAGGGCCTCGCCGGCGGCCAGGACGGGACCGGAGGGGCCGTAGATCGACCCGTACCGGCGGCGCAGCGCGGCGGCCGCCGCGCCGAGCGCCTCCGCGTCGCCCGGCGCCCAGCCCGCGTCCGGGGCCTCGGACGCGGCGACCGGCACCACGTTCGAGCCGATCCAGACGGCCGCGCGCAGCCTCCCGGCGCCCGGGGCGTCGTCGTCGATCCCGAGGAACAGGGTGCCCGCCGCTCCCCCGCGCGGGCCGGCCAGGCGGCCCGCCTCGAGCAGGGAGTCCACGAACACGTTGGACACGGGGGCACGGGCGGACAGGGCCGCGAGCGCGGCGGTGTCCGCGTCGGTCAGCAGGCGGACGCGGTCAGCCGTGGCAGCCCGGACCTCCCGGTCAGTGGACGGAGACCACCGGGGCACCGGCGGCAGCCTGGTCACCGCCGTCCTCCCCCAGGTCCATCTCGCCGGCGATCCGGTTGGCCTCCTCGATGAGGGTCTCCACGATCTGGTCCTCGGGCACGGTGCGGATGACCTCGCCCTTGACGAAGATCTGGCCCTTGCCGTTGCCGGAGGCGACGCCGAGGTCGGCCTCGCGGGCCTCGCCCGGCCCGTTGACGACGCAGCCCATGACGGCCACCCGCAGCGGGACCTCGAGGTCCTGGAGGCCCTCGGTGACCTGCTCGGCCAGCGTGTACACGTCCACCTGGGCGCGGCCGCACGAGGGGCAGGAGACGATCTCGAGCTTGCGCTCACGCAGGTTCAGGGACTGCAGGATCTGCAGGCCCACCTTGACCTCCTCGACCGGCGGCGCGGAGAGGGAGACGCGGATGGTGTCGCCGATGCCCTGGCCGAGCAGGTAGCCGAAGGCGGTGGCGGACTTGATGGTGCCCTGGAAGGCCGGGCCGGCCTCGGTGACCCCGAGGTGCAGCGGCCAGTCACCCTGCTCGGCGAGCAGCTCGTAGGCGCGGGCCATGATCACCGGGTCGTTGTGCTTGACGGAGATCTTGAAGTCCTTGAAGCCGTGCTCCTCGAAGAGGGAGGCCTCCCAGACGGCGGACTCGACGAGGGCCTCCGGGGTGGCCTTGCCGTACTTCTGCAGCAGGCGCGGGTCCAGGGAGCCGGCGTTGACGCCGATGCGGAGGGAGGTGCCGTGGTCCGAGGCGGCCTGCGCGATCTCCTTGACCTTGTCGTCGAACTTCTTGATGTTGCCCGGGTTCACGCGCACGGCGCCGCAGCCGGCCTCGATCGCCGCGAACACGTACTTCGGCTGGAAGTGGATGTCCGCGATCACGGGGATGGTGGACTGCTGGGCGATGACCTTGAGGGCCTCGGCGTCCTTGTCCGTGGGGCAGGCCACGCGGACGATGTCGCAGCCGGCGGCCGTGAGCTCGGCGATCTGCTGCAGGGTCGCGCCGATGTCGTGCGTCTTGGTGGTGGTCATCGACTGCACCGAGACGGGGTGCTGCGAGCCGACGCCCACCGAGCCCACCCGGATCTGCCGGGTGGTGCGGCGCGGGGCCAGCACGGGCGGCGGGGCGGACGGCATTCCAAGGCTGACGGGCACGGGGGCGCTCCTCATGGGTTCTCGGGGTCGACGGCGCGGGGCCGCCGGGTTCTCCGGTCCATCCTAGGCGCGCGGGCGCCCCGGGGCGCGGGGCGACCGCCCACGGCGAACGGGCCGGGCTCAGAACAGCCGGACCGGCTCCACGATGTCCGCCACGATCAGGATGACGCCCATGAGCAGCATCGCCGCGCCCACCGCGTAGGTCAGCGGCAGCATGCGGGCCAGGTCGAACGGCCCCGGGTCCGGGCGGCCCGTGATCCGGGCCCAGCCGCGGCGCACCGCCTCCCACAGGGCGCCGGCCACGTGGCCGCCGTCGAGCGGGAGCAGCGGGATGAGGTTGAACACCATGAGCGCCACGTTCACGCCCGCCAGCAGGGACAGCAGCAGGGCGGCCTTGTCCGTCAGCGTGGCCTCCTCGAGCGCCGCCGCCTCCCCGGCGATCCGGCCGACTCCCACCACGGACATCGGGCCGTCCGGGTCGCGCTCGGCCGGGGTCACCACGGCGACGGCGGTGTCCCACAGCCGCTGCGGCAGCACGAGGACGACGTCGACGACGCCCCGCACCTGCTGGGCCACGAGCGGGCCGGCGTCGAGCGGGGTGCCGCGGACCGTCTCGAGCTGCGCGCCCATGCCGATGAACCCGACCTCGTGGGTCGCCACGGTCCCGTCCGGGGCCCGCTCGGGCCGGCCCAGCGCGTCCGTCACGGGCCGTTCCGTCAGGCGCGGGGTCAGGGTGGCGCTCATCCGCTCGCCGTCGCGCTCCCACTCGATCCGGGTGGGCTGTCCGGCGCGGTCCCGGATCGCGGCGGAGAGGGCGTCCCAGTCGGAGACCGGCCGCCCGTCGAAGGCGAGCACGGTGTCGCCGGGGCGCAGTCCCGCCTCGTGGGCGGGCGCGGCGGGATCGCCCGGGCGGCAGTCCTCTGTCCCGCCGGAGGCGGCGCGGGCCTGCTGCTCCTGCATCGTGACCACGCACCGGTAGACCTCGGCGACGGTGGTGCTGGGCTGCGAGGTGCCCACCGTGGTGACCAGCAGGGCGGTGGCGCCCAGCGCGATGAGCAGGTTCATGAACGGCCCGCCGAGCATGATCACCACCCGCTTCCACACCGGCAGGGCGAGGAAGCGGCGGTGCTCGTCGCCGGGGCGGACCTCCTCGGCGGCCTGGGCCCGCGCGTCGTCGGCCATGCGGCCCAGCTGCTGGACGAAGCCCGTGGACGCCGCGCGGGGCGTCTGCCCGGGCCGCGGCGGGGGCAGCATCCCGATCATCGCGACGTAGCCGCCCAGCGGCACGGCCTTGAACCCGTACTCCGTCTCGCCGCGGCGCCACGAGACGAGCGTCGGGCCGAAGCCGATCATGTACTGCGTGACGCGCACGCCGAAGAGCTTGGCCGGGACGAGGTGGCCGATCTCGTGCAGGGCGATCGAGACCGCCAGGCCCAGCGCGACCGCGAGGACGCCCGCGACGTACCAGAGGATCTCCACGACGGTCACCAGCGGGCCCGCGCCGCACGGCGCGCCCAGGCCTCGGCGGCGAGCACGGCATCCACGGTGAGCCCCGTCGGCGCGGGGTCGTGGCCGGCCGCGGCGAGCACGTGCTCGGGGGCATAGTCGGCGACGACGGCGCGGACCGTGTCCACGATCCCGTCGAAGGGCAGGGCGCCGGCGTGGAAGGCGTCCACGGACTCCTCGTTGGCGGCGTTGAACACGGCCATGTGGGTGGGCGAGGCGGCCGCCGCCTCCTTCGCGGCCCGTACCGCGGGGAAGGCCTCCTCGTCGAGGGGCTCGAACGTCCAGGTGGCCGCCCGCGTCCAGTCGCAGGCCGGGGCCGCGCCCGGGAGACGGCGCGGCCAGCACAGCCCCAGGGCGATGGGCAGGCGCATGTCCGGCGGGGAGGCCTGGGCGAGCGTGGACCCGTCGACGAACTCGACCATCGAGTGGACCACGGACTGCGGGTGGACCACGACGTCGATCCGGTCCAGGGGCACGTCGAACAGCAGGTGGGCCTCGATCACCTCGAGGGCCTTGTTCACGAGGGAGGCGGAGTTGGTGGTGACGACGCGGCCCATGTCCCACGTGGGGTGGGCGAGGGCCTGGGCGGGCGTGACGGCGTGCAGGGCGGCGCGGTCCAGGCCGCGGAACGGCCCGCCCGAGGCCGTGAGCACGAGGCGGCGGACCTCGTCCGCCGTGCCCCCGCGCAGCGCCTGCGCGAGCGCGGAGTGCTCGGAGTCCACCGGCACGAGCTGGCCCGGCGCCGCGGCCGCCTTCACGAGGGCCCCGCCGACGATGAGCGACTCCTTGTTGGCCAGGGCCAGGCGGTGGCCGGCGTGCAGGGCGGCGAGGGTGGGCCGCAGGCCGATCGAGCCCGTGATCCCGTTGAGCACGGTGTCGGCGCCGGGCCACGCGGCGATCTGCTCGGCGGCGCACGGGCCGGTGAACAGCACGGGTCGGGGGGACGGGCGCCCGAGGCGGGCGGCGGCGTCGGCGAGGGCGGCGCGCAGCTCCTCCTCCCCCGCCGCGGCGGAGCCCACCGCCTCGACCTCGAAGCGCACGGCCTGCTCGGCCAGCAGGGTCGTGTTCGCCCCGCCCGCGAGCGCGACGGCCCGGAGCCGGGTGGGGTCCTGGGCGATCACGTCGAGGCCCTGGGTGCCGATCGAGCCCGTGGAGCCGATCAGGGCGACGGCGCGCGGGGCGCCGTCGTCGTCCGCCGGGGCGGGGGCGGGCAGCGTGTAGTCGGTGAGGGATCCGTGCGTCACCCCGCCATGATGTCAGTCGGGCCTGGACACGGACGGGGGGCCGGCCGGACGGACGCCGCACCCCGACGTCCCGCCCCGCCGGCCCCCGTGGGACCGGGTCAGCCGCGGATCAGTGCTGCACCGGCTTCTCGGCGCCGATGCCGGTGAGGGAGCGGACCTCCATCTCGGCCTGCTTGTCGGGGTCCTCGGCGCGCGACGAGGTCACCGAGCCGAGCCAGCCGAGGAAGAAGGCCAGCGGGATGGAGACGATGCCCGGGTTCTTCAGCGGGAACACCGCGAAGTCCGCGCCCGGGATCATCGAGGTCGGCGTCCCGGACATCACCGGGGACAGGACGATCAGGATGATCGCGGAGAGCAGTCCGCCGTACATCGACCACACCGCGCCGCGGGTGGTGAAGCGCCGCCAGAACAGGGAGTAGAGGATGGTCGGCAGGTTCGCCGAGGCCGCCACCGCGAAGGCGAGCGCCACGAGGAACGCCACGTTCTGGCCCTGGGCGGCGATGCCGCCGACGATCGCCAGGACGCCGATCACCACCACGGTGATCTTGCCGATCCGCACCTCCTCCTGCGGGGTGAGCGGGTGCTTGGCGATCACGGAGCCGTACACGTCGTGGGCGAAGGACGCCGCCGCCGTGATGGCCAGGCCCGCGACCACCGCGAGGATGGTGGCGAACGCGACCGCCGAGATCAGGCCCAGCAGGATGGAGCCGCCGAGCTCGAACGCCAGGAGCGGGGCCGCGGAGTTCTGCCCGCCGGGCGCGGCCAGGATGCGCTCGGGGCCGATCAGCGCGCCGGCGCCGTAGCCCAGCACGAGGGTGAACAGGTAGAACGCGCCGATGAGGACGATGGCCCACACCACGGACTTGCGCGCCTCCTTGGCGGTGGGCACCGTGTAGAACCGCATGAGCACGTGCGGCAGGCCGGCGGTGCCGAGCACGAGCGCGATGCCCAGGGACACGAAGTCGAGGCGGGTCAGCGCGCTGGCGCCGTACTGCAGGCCCGGCTCGAGGATCGCCTCGCCCTTCGGGTGCATCTCGACGGCGGCCCCCAGCATGGCGTTGAAGTCGAAGCCGAACAGGGCCAGTGACCACACGGTCATGATCCCCGCGCCGGCGATCAGCAGGATCGCCTTGATGATCTGCACGTAGGTGGTGCCCTTCATGCCGCCGATCAGCACGTAGACGATCATCAGCACGCCCACGATCACGATCACGAGGGCCTGGCCGGCCCGGTCGTTGATGTTCAGCAGCAGGGACACCAGGCCGCCGGCGCCGGCCATCTGGGCCAGGAGGTAGAAGAGGCAGACGGCCATGGTGCCGAAGGCGGCGGCGATGCGCACGGGACGCTGCTGCAGGCGGAAGGACAGCACGTCCGCCATGGTGAACTTGCCGGTGTTGCGCAGCAGCTCGGCCACCAGCAGCAGGGCCACGAGCCACGCCACGAGGAAGCCGATCGAGTAGAGGAAGCCGTCGTAGCCGTAGAGGGCGATCGCGCCCACGATGCCCAGGAACGAGGCCGCGGAGAGGTAGTCACCCGCGATGGCCGTGCCGTTCTGGGTGCCGGAGAAGCCGCGGCCGCCGGCGTAGTAGTCGGCCGAGGACGCGTTCGTCTTGGACGCGCGGATCACGATCACGAGGGTGACCACCACGAAGGCGACGAAGATGCCGATGTTCACGGCGGGGTTGCCGACCGTCTGCGGGGCGGCCTGGAGCAGGGGGGTGAGCGCGCTCATCGCGTGGCCTCCGGGTTCTCGTGGGCGCCGGCGGCCTCGCGCTCGAGGCGCTCACGCAGCGCGGTGGCGCGGGGGTCCAGGGTCCGGTTGGAGAAACGGACGTAGGCGAAGGTGATCAGGAACGTGGTGACGAACTGGAGCAGGCCGAGGATCAGGCCGAGGGTGATGTTGCCGCCGAGGCGGATCGCCATGAACTCGGGGAAGAACGCGCCGACGATCACGAACACCAGGTACCAGACGAAGAACGCCACGGTCATGGGGAAGGCGAAGGATCGGTGGGTGCGCCGGAGCTCGATGAACTCCTCGGACTGCTGCGCGGCGCGGAACTGCGCGGCCGTGGGGACCGGCGCCGTGGGCTCGCTGGATGACATGGGCCCTCCGGGGGTGCGTAGGACGGATCAGTGTGAGACAGATCACTGTGATGACAACCACACTCTGGCGGGCGGAGGGGTGCGCCGTCAAGCGCGCCCCGGGGCCGTGCGCCCGTGTGACAGCCCCGGGGCGCAGCCGTGCGGACGCGGACGCGCCCCGACGGCACGGGGCCGCCGGGGCGCGGAGCCGCCGAGGAGCCGGTCAGGCGCTCGCCGGCCGGGGCGCGTCCGCGCGGCGCAGGACCGCGCGGGCCTGGGCGAGGACCACCTCGTCGACCATCGCCCCGTCCAGCTCGAAGGCCCCGTGTCGGCCCTCGGCCGCGGCGAGGACGCGCCGGGCGCGCTCGACGGCCTCCGGGGCGAGCGTGTAGGCGGAGCGCACGACGGGCACCTGGCGCGGGTGCAGGCACACGGTCGCGGTGCAGCCCAGGGCGACGGCGTCCTCGGCCTCGGCGGCCAGCCCGGCCTCGTCGCCGAGGTCCAGGTGGACGGCGTCCCATGCGGCCGCGCCGTGGGCGGCCGCCGCCAGCAGCACCGTCGCGCGGGCGTGCTGGACCACGGAGCGGTAGGCGCCCTCGGGGGTGCGGGAGGAGCTGCCGCCCATCGACGCCACGAGGTCCTCGGCGCCCCACATCAGCGCACCCACGTGCGGGTGGGCGGCCAGGTCGGCGGCGGCGAGGATCCCGGCCGCGGTCTCGCATAGGGCGACGACGCGGGTCTGCGGTCCGAGGGCGGCGACGACCCCGTCCACCTGCGCGGCGGACTCGGCCTTGGCGAGCATGAGCGTGCGCCAGCCCGTCCCGGCGAGCATGGCCAGGTCGGCGTCGTGGTCCGCGGTGCCCGCGGGGTTCACGCGGACCACCACGCGGTCCTCGTCCAGCGGGCCGCCGTCGACCCCGCCCGTCGCCCGCCCCGCCCAGGCCGCCGCGACGGCGTCCCGCGCGGTGGGCCGGGCGTCCGGGGTGACGGCGTCCTCGAGGTCGAGGATCACCGCGTCCGCGCGCTCGAGCGCCGTGGCGTACCGCTCGGGGCGGTCCGCCGGGGTGAACATGACGGCCGGTCCGAGGGTCAGCGCGCTCATGCCCGCTCCCCCGTGCCTGCGGCGTCGGCGGCCTTCGCCTTGGCCTCCGCGTGCGCCTGCGCGGTCCACATCAGACAGGTGCGCTGGGCGCGGACGACGACGTCGCCGTGCTGGTTCTCCCCCGTCATCGCGAACGTGACGATCCGCTGCCCCGGCCGCGAGGAGGACTCGCGGATCGCGGTGACCTCGGAGCGCCCGTAGAGCGTGTCCCCGTGGAAGACCGGCTTCGGGAACGCGATCTCCCCCAGGCCGAGCTGGGCCACGAGCGTGCCCTGTGTGGTCTGCCCGACGGCGAGGCCCACCAGGGTGGACAGCGTCAGCATCGAGTTGACCAGCGGTCGGCCGAACGGCTGGTCCGCCGCGTACGCGTGGTCCAGGTGCAGGGCCTGCGGGTTCATGGTGAGGGTGGTGAACAGGACGTTGTCCGCCTCGGTGAGCGTGCGGCCGGGCCGGTGCAGGTAGACCTGACCGACCGCCAGCTCGTCCGCGTAGCGGCCCCGCTGCTCGATCTCGACGCGCTCCGTCACGTCAGAGGCCCAGCTCGCGGGCGATCAGCATGAGCTGCACCTCGGTGGTGCCCTCGCCGACCTCGAGGATCTTGGAGTCGCGGTAGTGACGGGCAACGAGGGTCTCGTTCATGAAGCCGTAGCCGCCGAACACCTGGGTGGCGTCCCGGGCGTTGTCCATGGCGGCCTCGCCGGCGATCAGCTTGGCCATGGCGGCCTCGGTCTTGAACGGCTTGCCGGCCAGCATCTTCTGGGCGGCCTCGTAGTAGGCCAGGCGGGCGGCGTGCGCGCGGGCCTGCATGCGGGCGATCTTGAAGGACACGGCCTGGAACTGCCCGATCTTCTGGCCGAACGAGGTCCGCTGCTTGGCGTAGGCGACCGACTCGTCCACGCAGCCCTGGGCCGCGCCGGTGGCCAGGGCCGCGATGGCGATACGGCCCTCGTCGAGGATCTCGAGGAAGTGGGCGAAGCCGCGGCCGCGGGCGCCCAGCAGGTTCTCCTCCGGCACGCGCACGTCCGAGAAGTGCAGGGCGTGGGTGTCCGAGGAGTTCCAGCCGACCTTGTCGTAGGCCTTGGCCACGGAGAAGCCCTCGGTGCCGGCGGGCACGAGGATCGTGGAGATCTCCTTGGCGGGGCGGCCGTCGTGGCCGGTCCTGCCCTCCACGGTGCCGGTCACGGCGGTGACGGTGACGAGCGAGGTGATGTCCGTGCCGGAGTTGGTGATGAACTCCTTGGCGCCGTTGATGCGCCACTGGCCGTCCTCGAGCGCGGCGGTGGTCTGGGTGCCGCCGGCGTCGGAGCCCGCGCCCGGCTCGGTGAGGCCGAAGCCGGCCAGGTGCGTGCCGGCCACGAGGTCCGGCAGCCAGCGCTGCTTCTGTTCCTCGGTGCCGAACTTCAGCAGCGGCATGGCGCCCAGGGAGACGCCGGCCTCGAGGGTGATGGCCACGGACTGGTTGACGCGGCCGAGCTGCTCGAGGGCCAGGGCCAGGGCGAAGTAGTCGCCGCCCATGCCGCCGTACTCCTCGGGGAACGGGAGGCCGAACAGGCCCATCTCGCCCATCTGGGCCACGATCTCGTACGGGAACTCGTGCTGGGCGTCCAGCTCGGCGGAGACCGGGGCCACGACCTCGTCGGCGAACTCGCGGACGGTGTCGGAGAGGACCTGGTAGTCCTCCTCGAGGGCGGGCAGGGTGCGGTGCTTGGTGCTCATGGTCCTCTCCTGTTCTCAGGTGTTCTCTGCGGGTGCTGCGTGCTCGGTGGGCTCGACGACGGCGATCAACGCCTGCGCGGCCACGGCGTCGCCCTCGGCGACGTGGACGGTCACGACGCCGGCGACGGCGGCCGTGACGGGGTGCTCCATCTTCATGGCCTCGACCACCGCCAGCTCCTGGCCCGCGGCCACGGTGTCCCCGGTGGCCACGGACACGGCGACGACGGTGCCCGGCATGGGCGTGCGGGCCTCGGGGGACGCTGCGCCGGCCGGGGCACGACGCGCGGCCGCGGCCGCGCGGGCGGCCTCGACCACCTCGGCCCGGGTGAGGCGGCGGACCTGCCACGCGGCGCCGTCGCGGTGCAGCCACGCTGAGCGCGGGTCCCGCGGGTCACCGGCCAGGAGGTTGACGCCCGCCAGGCCTCCGGCGTCCTCGTCCACCTCGGCGTCGGCGGCGGGGGCGGTGAGGATGCGGTCCTCGTCCCCGACCCGGACGCGCATCCCGGGCTGCGGGGCGCCCGCGCCGCGCCAGCCGTCCGCCCGGGCCCACGCGGTGCCGGCCGCGCGGTGCTCGGCGGCGGCCGCGTCCTCGGACACGTCGGCCAGGGCCTCGGCCGCGAGCGCGGCGAGGTCCTCGGGCAGCGCGGGGGCGGTCCACGCCTCGAGGCCGTCGATCAGCTCGGTGGTGAGCCGGCCGGTCCGCACGTCCTCGCGGGCCGCGAGCTCGCGCAGCCAGCCCAGGTTGGAGCGGACGCCGAACAGCACGGTGTCCGCGAGCGCGGCGTCGAGCCGGTCCAGGGCCTCGGCGCGGTCGGCGCCACGGGCGATGAGCTTGGCGATCATCGGGTCGTAGAAGCCGGTGATCTCGGGCTGTGCGCCGTCGACGTCCACGGGGTCCACGGCGCCGGCGGCGGGGCCAGTCTGCGGTCCGGAGCCGAACGCGCGCTCCTCGGCCGGCCGGGAGGGCAGCAGGAGGGTGTCGACGCGGACGCCCTCGCCGGCGGGCTCGCGCCAGCGCAGCACCGGCCCGGTGGAGGGCAGGAAGCCGTTCGCGGGGTCCTCCGCGTAGACGCGGGCCTCGACGGCGGCGCCGTCGAGGGTCACGTCCTCCTGGGCGAAGCCGAGCGGCCCCCCCGCGGCGATGCGCAGCTGCAGCTCCACGAAGTCCAGGCGCTGTCCGCGCACCCGGACGACCTCCTCGGAGACCGGGTGCTCCACCTGCAGGCGGGTGTTCATCTCCATGAAGAAGAACTCGTCCGGGTTCTCGTCCGAGACGAGGAACTCGACGGTGCCGGCACCGCGGTAGCCCACGGACACGGCCGCGTCCACGGCGGCCCGGCCCAGGCGCTCGCGGAGCTCGGCCCCGTGCGCCAGCCCGGTCAGCAGGGGCGCGGGGGCCTCCTCGATCACCTTCTGGTGGCGGCGCTGCAGGGAGCACTCGCGCTCACCCAGGTGCACGGTGGCGCCGTGGGCGTCCGCGAACACCTGCACCTCGACGTGCCGGGGCGCGGTGATGAGCCGCTCGAGCAGCAGCGTGTCGTCGCCGAACGCCGAGCGCGCCGTGCGCCGGGCCGAGGCGAGGGCGCCGGGCAGCTCCTCGGCGGCGCGCACGGCCACCATGCCCTTGCCGCCGCCGCCCGCGGAGGGCTTGATCAGCAGCGGGAAGCCGACGCGCTCGGCCTCGGCCGTGATCTGCTCGTCGGTGAGCGTGGGGTCCTGGATGCCGGGGACCACCGGCACGTCGTACGCGGCCACGGTCTCCTTCGCGCGGATCTTGTCCGCCATCGCGTCGAGCGAGGCCACGGGCGGGCCCACGAACACGATGCCGGCCGCCTCCAGCGCGCGGGCGAAGTCGGCGTTCTCGGACAGGAAGCCGTAGCCGGGGTGCACGGCCTGGGCGCCGGTGCGGCGCGCGGCGTCGACGACGGCGTCGATGTCCAGGTAGGACTCGCGGGCCGGAGCCGGGCCGAGGCGGACCGCCGTGTCCGCCTCGCGGACGTGCCGCGCGTCGGCGTCGGCGTCGGAGTGCACGGCCACCGAGCGGATGCCGAGGCGGCGCAGGGTGCGGATGACGCGCACGGCGATCTCGCCGCGGTTGGCCACCAGCACGGTGTCGAACAGGGGCGTCCCCTGGGCGTGGTTCTCGGTCACGGGTGCCTCACATGCGGAACAGGCCGAACCGGGAGTCCGGCAGCGGGGAACGGGAGATGACGTCGAGGGCCAGGGAGAGCACCCGGCGGGTCTGGCCGGGGGTGATCACCCCGTCGTCCCAGAGGCGGGCGGTGGAGTACAGGGGGCTGCCCTGGTCCTCGTACTGCCGACGGACCGGCGCCTGGAAGGCCTCGACCTCCTCGGAGGACATCGGCTCCTCCCCCGCGGCGGCCCGCTGGTCCTGCTTGATCTGCGTGAGCACGGAGGAGGCCTGCGGGCCGCCCATCACGGAGATGCGCGCGTTCGGCCACATCCACAGGAAGCGGGGTGAGTAGGCGCGGCCGCACATCGCGTAGTTGCCGGCGCCGAACGAGCCGCCGATCACCACGGTCAGCTTGGGCACGCGGGCGGTGGCGACGGCGGTGACCATCTTGGCGCCGTCGCGCGCGATGCCGCCGGCCTCCGCGTCCCGGCCCACCATGAAGCCGGAGATGTTCTGCAGGAACAGCAGCGGGATGCCGCGCTGGTCGCACAGTTCGATGAAGTGCGCACCCTTGCGGGCGGAGTCGCCGAACAGGATGCCGTTGTTGGCGAGGACACCCACGGGATGGCCGTCGATCCGTGCGAACGCGGTGACCAGGGTGGTGCCGTGGAGGGGTTTGAACTCGTGGACGGAGCCGCCGTCCACGAGGCGGTCGATCACCTCGCGCACGTCGTAGGGGGTGTTCACGTCCACGGGCACGACGCTGGTCAGTTCGGCCGGGTCCTTGGCGGGCTCCGCGGCGGGGGCGACCTCCCAGGCCGGCGCCTCGGCTGGGGGCAGGGTGGCCACGATGTCCCGGAGGATCTGCATGGCGTGCAGGTCGTCGTCCGCCAGGTGGTCCGCGACGCCGGAGCGCTCGGCGTGCAGCCGGCCGCCGCCGAGGTCCTCGGGCGAGATGTCCTCCCCGATCGCGGCCTTCACGAGCGGGGGGCCGCCGAGGAAGATGGTGCCCTGCTCGCGCACGATCACGGTCTCGTCCGACATGGCCGGCACGTACGCGCCGCCCGCCGTGGAGGAGCCGCACACCGCGGCCAGCTGCGGGATGCGCTGCGAGGAGAGCAGCGCCTGGTTCCGGAAGATGCGGCCGAAGTGCTCGCGGTCCGGGAAGACCTCGTCCTGGCGGGGCAGGAACGCGCCGCCGGAGTCCACGAGGTAGATGCACGGCAGGCGGTTCTCCAGGGCGATCTCCTGGGCCCGCAGGTGCTTCTTCACCGTCATGGGGTAGTAGGTGCCGCCCTTCACGGTGGCGTCGTTGCCCACCACCATCACGAGGCGGCCGTGGACCAGGCCGATGCCCGCCACGACGCCGGCGGCGGGGCTGTCCCCGCCGTACAGGCCGTGCGCGGCCAGCGCGCCGACCTCGAGGAAGGGCGAGCCCTCGTCGAGCAGCGCGTCGATGCGGTCCCGCACCAGCAGCTTGCCGCGGCCGGTGTGGCGCTCGCGCGAGCGCTCGGGCCCGCCGAGCGACGTGCGGGCGACGAGGTCGGCGAGCTCCTGCTCGAGCCGAGCGTGGCCGGCCGCGTTGCGCTCGGCCACGGTGGGCGCGGACTGCGCGGCCGGGGCCGGGGTGCTGGCGGTCATGAGACCCCCTTCAGTGAATGACGACTAACTGAACCGAGCCTCAGTGTAGTGACGATCGTCACTGACGTCGACCGGGCGCCCGGCGCGCCTCGTCCCGTCCTACAGTGGAACCCATGCCCGCCGCCGATCCCGCGTCCCCCGCCGCCCCGGCGACCCCGCCGACCGCCCGGGAGGCCGCCAAGGCCCGACGCCGGGTGGACCTGCTCGCGGCCGCGGCGCGACTGTTCGCGGCCCGGGGCTTCGACGCGGTCCGCCTCGAGGACATCGGCGCCGCGGTCGGGATCAGCGGCCCCGCCATCTACCGCCACTTCGCCGGCAAGGCCGCCGTGCTCACGGCGATCCTCGACACGGCCTCGCAGGACCTGCTCGACGGCGGGCTGGCCGCCGAGGCGCAGCACGCGCCGGGGGCGGAGACCCTGCGGGCCCTCATCGGCTTCCAGGCGGACTTCGCCCTCGCCCAGCGCGACGTGATCCGCGTGCAGGACCGCGACATGTCCGCCCTGCCCGACGGCGCGCGCACGGCCATCACGCGCACCCAGCGCGCCTACATCGACGTGTGGGCGCGCCAGCTGCAGGTCGTCCACCCCCGCGAGGACCAGGCCACCGCCGTGTTCCGCGCCCAGGCCGTGCTGGGCCTGCTCAACTCCACCCCCCGCTCGGTGCGGCGCACCGCGGCCGACCGCGCGGCCCGCCGCGCGACCCTCGTGGCCATGGCCTGGGCCGCGGCCACGGCCCCCGGGCCGCTCTCCGGCGAGGACTGAGCGGGCGGCACCGGCCCGGCGGGCCGACGTCGTGCCCGGTGGTACGGTGGCCGGTACCCGCGACGGCGGACGCCGTCGAACCCCGCCCCGAGAGGTCCACCGCCGTGCTTCTTCGTGACGTCCGACCCGAGGATCTGGACGAGTTCTTCCTCCACCAGCAGGACGAGCAGGCCAACCTGATGTCCGCCTTCGCCCCCCGCAACCCCCGGGACCGCGGCGTCTTCGACTACCACTGGGCCCACCTGCTCGGGGACGAGGACACCGTCGTGCGGACCATCGAGCACGAGGGCCGCGCCGTGGGCGCGCTCGTGTGCACCGAGCAGGACGGCGTGGGCGAGCTGTCCTTCTGGACCGCGCAGGACTACTGGGGCCTGGGGCTGACGACCGCGGCCGTGGACCGGTTCCTGGAGGAGCACACCGCCCGCCCGCTGCGGGCGCACGTCCCCGAGGACAATGTGGGCTCCGTGAAGGTGCTCTCCCGCCGCGGCTTCGAGACCGTCGGCGAGGAGAAGGTCTTCTCCAACGCCCGTGCCGAGGTCATCACCGAGCTCGTGATGGAGCTGCCCGCCGCCGACTGAGCGCGCCCCGCGGCCCCCGCCGTGCCGGCGGCCGCACCGGCCTGCCACGACGACGGCCCCGCCTCCCGGTGACCGGGTGGCGGGGCCGCGGCGCGTCCGGGGCCGTCAGACCATGGTCAGGGTCAGACCCGGGCGGCGCAGGATCGCGCCGACGTCCGCGAGGAAGCGCGAGCCCTGCTCGCCGTCCACGAAGCGGTGGTCGAACGAGAGGGACAGCGTCATGACGTCCCGCAGGGCGATCTCGCCGCGATGCTCCCACGGCATCCTCCGGACCTGGCCGATCGCGATGATCGCCCCCTCACCCGGGTTGATGATCGGGGTGCCCGCGTCCACGCCGAACACCCCGACGTTCGTGAGCGTGAAGGTGCCGCCGGCCAGATCCGCCGGGGACAGCCGCCCCTCGCGGGCGAGGCCCGTGAGATCGCGGATGGCGTCGGCCAGCTCCCTCAGGCTCATCGCCTGGGCGTCCTTGACGTTCGGCACCATCAGCCCGCGGGGGGTGGCGGCGGCGAAACCGAGGTTCACGAAGTTCTGCTGGACGATCGTCCCGGCGGCCTCGTCCCACCGGGCGTTGACGTCCGGGGTGCGCTCCATCGCCACGAGGCACGCCTTGGCGGCGAGCGTCATGGGCGTGAGCTTGACGTCCCGGAACTCGCGGGAGGCCTTGAGCTCGGCGAGCAGCTCCATGGTCTCGGTGACGTCCACCTGCAGGAACTCGGTCACGTGCGGGGCGGTGAACGCGGACTGCACCATGGCCGCCGCGGTCGCCTTGCGCACGCCCTTGACCGGCACGGCCTCGGTGCGCGGGCGGCCGCCCAGGGTGCGGACGCCCCCGGTCGAGCCCGACTCGGCGTCGGACTGCGGCGGCGTCGCCGCGGCCGCGGGCTGCCCGCCCCCGGCCAGGAACGCCTCGACGTCCGCGCGGGTGATGACCCCGCCCACACCCGTGCCGGTGACCTGCTCCAGATCCACGCCCGCGCGGCGCGCGTACAGGCGCACGGGCGGAGTGCACCGGGGTCGCTCGCCCGACGCCGCGCCCCGCACCGCCTTGGGCGCCGCGTCCGCGCGGGCGGGCTCGGCGGCCTCGGGCTGCGGGCGCCCGGCGCCGGCGGGGGCCGCCTCCGACGTGGACGGCGCCTGTCCGCGGGCGGGCTCGCCCGCCGGGGCGGCCGACGTCGCCGGGGCCGCGGAGCCGCGCCGCGCACGGCGGCCGGGCTTGCCGGTGTCCGGCGCGGCGCCGTAGCCGACGAGGGTGGGCACGCGGCCGTCGCCCTCGGCGGGCCCGCCGACGTCGGGCTCGGCGCCCTCGAGGGTGAAGGTCACCAGGGGCGCACCGACCTCGAGGGTCTCACCCTCGGCGCCGTGCAGGGCCGCGACGACGCCCGCGAACGGGCTCGAGACCTCGACCACGGCCTTGGCCGTCTCGACGTCGGCGAGCACCTGGTTCACGCTCACCGCGTCGCCCTCGGCCACGCGCCACGTCACGATCTCGGACTCGGTCAGGCCCTCGCCGAGGTCGGGCAGGCGGAAGGTCTTCTGACTCATCGGGTCTCCTCCCCGGCGTTCTGGGCCGCGAGGAACTGCTCGGCGGTCTCGGGGGCGGCGAACGCGTCCACGGAGTCCAGCGAATTCGGCCGGCCCAGAGCACGGTCCAGGCCGTCGAGGATGCGGTCGAGGTCCGGCAGGTGCAGGTGCTCGAGCTTGGACGGCGGGTAGGGCACGTCCATGCCGGTGACGCGCACCGGCGGGGCCTCGAGCCAGTGGAACGCGCGCTCGGCCACCGTGGCCACGAGCTCGGCGCCGAGGCCGCCGGTGCGGGAGGCCTCGTGCGCCACGACGAGCCGGCCGGTGCGCCGCACCGAGGACTCGACGAGGCCGGTGTCCAGCGGGGACAGGCTGCGCAGGTCGACCACCTCGACCTCGACGCCCTCCTCGGCCGCCACCTCGGCGGCCTGCAGGGCGGTCTTCACGAGCGGGCCGTAGGCCACGAGCGTGGCGTCACGGCCCTCGCGCAGGATGCGGGCCGGGCTCATCGGCGGGATCGCGACGTCCAGGTCCACGTCGCCCTTGTCGTGGTAGCGACGCTTGGGCTCGAGGTAGACCACCGGGTCCTCCGAGGCGATCGCGGCGCGGATGAGGTCGTACCCCTCCTGTGGGGAGGACGGGGAGACCACGCGCAGGCCCGCGGTGTGCAGGAAGTAGGCCTCGGGCGACTCGGAGTGGTGCTCCGGGGAGCCGATGCCGCCGCCGAAGGGGATGCGGATGGTGACCGGCATCGGCACGGCGCCGCGGGTGCGGGCGCGCAGCTTGGCCAGGTTCGCCACGATCTGGTCGAACGCGGGGTACACGAAGCCGTCGAACTGGATCTCGACGACGGGCCGGTAGCCGCGCATCGCCAGGCCGATGGCCGTGCCCACGATGCCGGACTCGGCCAGCGGGGTGTCGAGCACCCGGTCCTCGCCGAACTCGGCCTGCAGGCCGTCGGTGATGCGGAACACGCCGCCGAGGGCGCCGATGTCCTCGCCCATGAGCAGGACCTTGGGATCGTCGGCCAGGGCACGGTGCAGGCCGCGGTTGATCGCACGGCCGAAGGTCATGCGCTCGCTCACGCGCCCGCCTCCTCGTCGTCGAACTGCTGCAGGTAGAGGGCGTGCTCGCGGCGCTGCCGCTCGAGCTCCTGGTGGGGCTCCGCGTAGATCTCGTCGAAGAGCCTGTCCGCGCCGTCCTCCTCGAGCGCCTCGAGGGCGCGGCGGACCTCCGCCGCCAGCTCGTCGGCCTCGGCCTGGGCCTGTGCGAGCACGGCGTCCACGTCCACATCGAGGGTGCGCAGGTGCGCCTCCACGCGGGTCAACGGGTCACGGGCCTTCCAGGCCTCGAGCTCGGCGTCGTCCCGGTAGCGGGTGGGGTCGTCCGCGGTGGTGTGCGGGCCCATGCGGTAGGTGACGGCCTCGATGAAGGTGGGACCGCCCCCGTCGGCCGCGCGCTCGACGGCGGCGCGGGTCGCGGCGAGCACGGCCAGGACGTCGTTGCCGTCCACGCGCATCGACGGGATGCCGAAGCCCCACGGGCGGTCCGCGATGCTGCGGCGGGTCTGCAGGCGCACGGGCTCGGAGATGGCCCAGTGGTTGTTCTGGCAGAAGAACACCACGGGCGACTGGTACGAGGCGCTGAAGACCATGGCCTCGTTGACGTCTCCCTGGCTCGTGGCGCCGTCGCCGAAGTAGACGATCGTGGCGACGTCCGCCTGGTCCCGCTGGACGCCCATCGCATAGCCGACGGCGTGCAGGGCCTGCGCGCCGATGATGATCTGCTGGGTGGCCACCCGCGTCTCGTTCGGGTCCCAGCTCGAGAACGTGGAGCCGCGCCACACCCGCAGCAGGTCCAGCGCGGGGACGCCGCGCAGCAGGGCCACGCCGTTCTCGCGGTAGGACGGGAAGACGAAGTCGTCCGGGCGCAGCGCGACGGCGGAGCCCACCTGGGCGGCCTCCTGGCCCAGCAGCGGCGGCCACAGGGCCAGCTCGCCCTGACGCTGCAGGTGCGTGGCCTCGACGTCGAGGCGACGGACCACGGCCATCTGGCGGTACAGCGCGGCGAGGGCGTCGGCGTCGACGTCCTCGATCCACGGGTCGAGCTCCGGCTGCGGACGGCGGCGGCCCTCCGCGTCGAGCACCTGGAGCATCACGGCCTCGGCCGGGCCCGCCGGGGGCGGAGAGCCGGCGGACTGTCCGCCGGTGGGACGGGTGTGGTCCACGAGGGTCACTGCACTGCCTTCCGATCGACGCCCACGGTGCGGGGCGAGGGAGTTGTACGCATGCGCGAGCAGGGGTGGAGCGCGCGGCGTCTCGGTGGTGTGATTGTAATCACTCCAGTGTGATCTGCGCCACTCTCCCGGGCCGCCGCGCGAGGGCAGGGTGTCAGGCGCGGCGCAGCAGCACGTCGACGGCGGCGTCGAGGTAGGCGTCGACCTGGCCCTCCTCGTAGCCGGCGGCACCCTCCGCCTCGCCGAACGACGCGCGGCGCACGTCGTCCGCGGTCAGCCCGCCCTCGGCGTCGGGATCCGTCGAGCCCTCCGCGCCGGCCAGGGTGACGCGCAGGCGGTCCACGAGCGCGTCCACCTGGTCCACGTCGTAGCTCACAGCGTCCGCGCGGGAGGGGCGGCGGAAGCGCTCCGCCGGGGCCCGATCGGCGCGGGCCACGAGTTCGGCCACGCGCTCCTCGAGGTCCGCGGCCCAGTCCTCGTCCCCGCGCTCGGCGACGAAGGCCTGACGCTCGGCGGCGGCCAGCTCCTCCTCCAGACGGTCCAGCTCGTCGTCCACCTCGTCGGTGGCGTAGCCGCCGTTGACGGTCGCGAAGCGGGCCTGGCGCACCTCCTCCGCCGTCAGCGGGGCACCGCCGTCGCGCGCCTCACGGGCACGCGCCATGAAGGCGTCCACGTGGGTGGTCTCGTAGCCGATCTCGTCCTGCTCGACGAGCTCGAAGACCGGCTCGGTGTCCGGGGTGGTGCGGGGGGTCATGGGCGTCTCCTGCGGTGCGGGTCCCGGACGTGCCGGGTCGAGGGGTGGATCAGGTCAGGGGCAGCGCCAGCACGGTGTAGGCCACCGGCGAGGCGAACACGAGGGAGTCCAGGCGGTCCATCACGCCGCCGTGGCCGGGCAGGGCGGAGGACATGTCCTTGATGCCGAGCTCACGCTTGACCATGGACTCGGAGAAGTCCCCCGCGGTGGCGGCGGCGACGGTGGTCACGCCGAGGACGGCGCCGACCCACCACGGCTGGCCGACCAGCAGGGGGACGGCGACGACGCCCACCAGCACCGAGCCCGCCAGGGAGCCGGCCAGGCCCTCCCAGGACTTCTTGGGGCTGATGCGCGGGGCGATCGGGGTGCGGCCGAAGCGGTAGCCCACGATGTAGCCGAACGTGTCGTTGGAGACCACCATCAGCAGCAGGACCGCCACCATGCGGTGCCCCAGCGGCTCGTCCAGGAGCGCCGCGGCGAAGGAGAGCAGGAACGGCGCCCACAGCACGATGAACACGCCCGCGAGCATGAACTGGCCCGCCGGACGCCGGCGCGTCAGCGCCGTCCACACGGCCACCAGCGCCAGGCATGCCACCAGGGCGATGAACAGCGCGGGCACCCCCCACCGCCACGCGGTGAGCGGCAGGACCGCCGCGGCCACCCAGAGCGGGGGCCGCGGCACGTCCAGGCCGATGCCGCGCACCGCCGTCGCGATCTCGGACACCGCGCCGACCAGCAGGGCGACCACGAGCACGACCAGCAGCCAGTCGAGCCAGAAGAGGCCGACCAGGGCCGTCGCCAGCAGCCCCACCCCCACGAGGACGGCGGACTTGAGGTCGCGGCCGCCGCGCGGAGGTGCGGGCGAGGTGGACACGGCGGAGGTCATGGGGAGGTCATGGGGCGAGCGCGGACGGCGGGAGGCTCAGACCTCCAGCAGCTCCTGCTCCTTGTTCTTGGCCATCTCGTCGATGAGCTCGACGTGGCGTTTGGTGAGCGCGTCCAGCTCCTTCTCGCCGCGGGCGCCCTCGTCCTCGCCGACCTCGCCGTCCTTGACGGCCTTGTCCATGGCCTCCTTGGCCTTGCGGCGGGCATTGCGCACGGAGATCTTGTGCTCCTCCGCCTTGGACTTGACCAGCTTCACGTACTCCTTGCGGCGCTCCTCGGTCAGCTCCGGCATCACGATGCGGATGACCTTGCCGTCGTTGGACGGGTTCGCGCCGACCTCGGACTCGGACAGGGCCTTCTCGATGTTGCGCAGGGCCGACTGGTCGAACGGCGTGATGAGCAGCGTGCGGGCGTCCGTGGTGGTGAAGGACGCCAGCTGCTGCAGCGGGGTGAACGAGCCGTAGTAGTCGACCATCACCTTGGAGTAGAGGCCCGGGTTGGCGCGGCCGGTGCGCACGGAGGCGAAGTCCTCACGCGTGGCCTCGATGGTGCGGTCCATCTGCTCTTCGGCGGACTGCAGGGTCTCCTGGATCACGGTGTCTCCTCGGTGTGGTGGAACAGGTCTGCCGCCATCCTACGCGGCGGGCCTCAGACGGTGACGGTGGTGCCGATCGGCTCGCCGAGCAGGGCGCGGGTCACGTTGCCCGGGCCCTCCATGCCGAACACGCGCATGTCCAGGTCGTTGTCCTTGCACATGGTCATGGCGGTCAGGTCCATCACGCGGATGTTCCGCAGCAGCGCCTCGTCGTAGGTCAGGTGCGTGAGGCGCTCGGCGGTGGGGTCCTTCTTGGGGTCCGCGGTGTAGACGCCGTCCACGCCGGACTTGGCCATCAGGACCTCGTCCGCCCCGACCTCGAGGGCACGCTGGGCCGCCACGGTGTCCGTGGAGAAGTAGGGCAGGCCGGTGCCGGCGCCGAAGATCACGACGCGGCCCTTCTGCATGTGGCGGATGGCGCGCAGCGGGATGTAGGACTCCGCCACCTGCTCCATGTGGATGGCGGACTGCACGCGCGTGGTGACCCCGGCCTGGATGAGGAAGTCCTGCAGGGCCAGGCAGTTCATCACGGTGCCGAGCATGCCCATGTAGTCGGCCCGACGGCGGTCCATCCCGTTCTCGGACAGCTCGGCGCCACGGAAGAAGTTGCCGCCGCCGACGACGATCGCGATCTCCACCTGGTCCGCCGCGGCGGCGATCTGCTCGGCGATGCCGCGGACGGTCTCCGGGTCCACGCCGATCTTGCCGCCGCCGAACACCTCGCCCGAGAGCTTCAGGAGCACGCGACGGCGGCCGGTGTCGTCCGAGGTCTGCGGGGCGTGGGCGGTGGTCGGGTCCTCGGGGGCGCGGTTCGTCTCCATGGGAAGCATCTCCTGGTCGGTGGGGGTCGGGCCGGGGACGGCCGTCCGGGGGCGGACACGCGGACGGGGTGGCCGCCCGGTCGGGGCGGCCACCCCGTCATGCGATGGTCGTCGGCGCCGTCCGGCGCCGGAGTGGACCTCGGGTCGCTCCCGATCCTACGCCCCCGCGGGGCGTGGACCGGGAGCGGCCGGTCCGGGTGCGGCGGTCAGTTGCCGACGCGGAAGCGGGCGAACCCGGTGACGTTGGTGCCGGCGTCGGAGGCGACCTTGCCGACGGTCTGCTTCGGGTCCTTCGCGAACGGCTGGTCCACGAGCACGATCTCCTTGAAGAAGCCGGTCAGGCGGCCCTCCACGATCTTCGGCAGGGCCTGCTCCGGCTTGCCCTCGGCACGGGCGGTCTCATCGGCGATGCGACGCTCGTTCTCGACGGTCTCGGCCGGCACGTCCTCACGGGTGAGGTACGTGGGCGAGTAGGCCGCGGTGTGCACGGCGATGTCGTGCGCGGCGGTCTTGGCGTCGGCGGAGTCGGCGTCCACGGCGAGGAGCACGCCCACCTGGGCCGGCAGGTCCTTGGAGGTCTTGTGCAGGTAGGCGTCCACGAAGGCGCCCTCCACGCGGGCCAGGCGGCGCACGGCCACCTTCTCGCCCAGCAGGGCGCCCTCCTCGGTCACGTAGTCGCCCAGGGTGCGGCCCTCGTAGTCGGAGGCCAGCAGGCCGTCGACGTCGGTGGCGCCGGAGGCGACGGCGGCGCGCAGCACCACGTCGCCCAGGGCGATGAACTTGTCGGCCTTGGCCACGAAGTCGGTCTCGCAGTTGAGCTCGATCATGACGCCGACGCCGTTCTCGACGGTCGCGGCCACGAGGCCCTCGGCGGCGGAGCGGCCCTCGCGCTTGGTGGCGCCCTTGAGGCCCTTCACGCGGATGATCTCGATGGCCTTCTCGGCGTCGCCGTCGGCCTCGTCCAGAGCCTTCTTCACGTCCATCATGCCGGCGCCGGTGCGCTCGCGCAGGGCCTTGATGTCAGCAGCGGTGTAGTTCGCCATGCTCGTTCGGTCCTTCCCGTGGTGTGGGTTGTGCGGGATGTTCGGGGTCTGATCCGGCCCGTCGGCCCGGCCGGCTGGGGCCGGGCCGACGGGCCGGCCGGGATCACTCGCCCTGCGGGGCGGCCTCGGCGGCGGGGGCCTCGGCCTGCTCGGCCGGCGCCTCGGCGGCGGGGGCCTCGGCGGCGGGGGCCTCGGCCTGCTCAGCCTGCTGGGCGTTGTGCTGCTCGAGCAGCTCGCGCTCCCACTCGGCCATCGGCTCGGCGGCCGCCTGGCCGGACTTGCCGCCCTGGCGGGCGATCAGGCCCTCGGCGACGGCGTCCGCGACCACGCGGGTCAGCAGGTTCACGGAGCGGATGGCGTCGTCGTTGCCCGGGATCGGGTAGGCGACCTCGTCCGGATCGCAGTTGGTGTCCAGGATGGCGACGACCGGGATGCCGAGCTTCTGGGCCTCGTCGACGGCCAGGTGCTCCTTCTTGGTGTCCACGACCCACACGGCGGAGGGGGTCTTGGCCATGTTGCGGATGCCGCCGAGGTTGGCCTGCAGCTTCTCCAGCTCACGGTTGAGCAGCAGCAGCTCCTTCTTGGTGAACTGCGAGCCGGCCACGTCCTCGAAGTCGATCTCCTCGAGCTCCTTCATGCGCTGCACGCGCTTGGAGACGGTGGAGAAGTTGGTCAGCATGCCGCCGAGCCAGCGGTGGTTCACGTAGGGCATGCCCACGCGGCCGGCCTGCTCCGCGATGGCCTCCTGGGCCTGCTTCTTGGTGCCGACGAACAGGATGGTGCCGCCGTGGGCGACGGTCTCCTTGACGAACTCGTAGGCGCGGTCGATGTAGGACAGCGACTGCTGGAGGTCGATGATGTAGATGCCGTTGCGCTCGGTGAAGATGAAGCGCTTCATCTTGGGGTTCCAGCGGCGGGTCTGGTGGCCGAAGTGGACACCGGAGTCGAGGAGCTGGCGCATGGTCACGACGGGCATGACGTTCCCTTCTGTGGCAGCCGTGGCACCCCGCGCTTCACGCGCGGGCGGTCTGCCGGTCGATTTCTTGACGGTTGGCGGCCGGCCCGGTCGGGCGGCCCCTGGCATCACGACGGCGGGCTGCCGGGCCCCACGAGCACCCGCGCCGACGCCCTCTCCAGGAGGACGGCGGGGACGGGACCGAGCGTGGGGGCTGGGCCGCTGAAGCGACCCACCGCAATGCGCGGAGTCGGTGTCCGGGGCACAGCACAGGGCCGGCCACAGGACACCGCTGAGGTGAATCCTACCCCAGGTGGGCGTCCACTCCCATCGCCGACTCCTGCACAGGGGCCGGTGCGGCGGGCGCTCTCCACGATCGGACTGCGGGCCCGCCACGCGGCCGCCCGGGACGCCAGGCTGACGCCATGACCCCTCGCACGCTCCTCCCCCGTCCGATCCCGCGTCCGCGCATCGCGGGGTGCGTCGCGGCAGCCCTCCTCGCCTGGCTCGTCCTGGGGATGGGCGACCTCGACCCCGTGTCGCGGTCCACGCCCGCACCGTCCACGCGCGACGCGCTGCTGCTCGTCGCGGCGTCCCCGGCAGGTCCGGACGCGACGGCCGCGCCGGTCGCGTGGCACCCGCCCGTTGCCGGCGCCGCCCCGGATGACGTGCTCCGCGCGTTCGTCGCGCCCGAGCGACCGTGGGGTCGGGGGCACCGGGGCGTGGACCTCGCCGTGCCGTCCGGCGCGGTGGTCCGGGCGCCGGCGGCGGGTCGGGTCGTGTTCGCCGGGGTCGTGGTCGACCGCCCCGTGCTGACCCTCGAGCACGCGGACGGGACCCGCAGCTCCCTCGAGCCGGTGGAGGCCGACGTCGCGGTGGGGGCCGTCGTCGACGCGGGCGACCCCGTGGGGCGGCTGGCCGGGACGCCACCCCACTGCCCGCGGGCGTGCGTGCACTGGGGCGTGCGGGAGCCCGATGGCTGGCGGGTGGGGGACGCGGCCTTCGACCGCTACCTCGACCCGCTGGTGCTCATCGGCTGGAGCGGCCCGTCCGTGCTCTGGCCACACGCCGCGCCACACCCAGCGCGGCCGTGAGGTCCAGAAGCCGGCAGGCGGACTCGTCCCAGCTGAACCGGGCCGCCTGGGCGACGCTCGCCCGGGAGGCCGCGGCGAACTCGGCGGGGTCCTCGAGCTCCCGCACACGGGCCGCGAGCGCGGCCGCCCGGTCCCCCTCGAGCGGGACACCCCGGAAGGACGGGGTGCCCGCGCCGGCGATCTCGCGGAAGATCGGCAGGTCCGAGCACACCACCGGCGTGCCATGGGCCATCGCCTCGGCCACGGGCAGGCCGAAGCCCTCGGCGCGGGAGAGGGTGACGGCCGCGGTGGCCCGGCGGAGCAGGCGCACGTACTCGGCCTCGTCGGTGCCGTCGTGGAAGACCACGTCCGCGCCGGCGGCCCCCGCGGCGGCGCGGCGCGCGGCCAGCCGGGCCTCGAGCTGCCCGCGGCGCTCCGGGCTGATGCGGGAGAGCAGGTGCAGCGCGTAGCCCGGCAGCAGGGGCGCGGCCGCCACGAGGGACTCGACGTCCTTGTAGTCCATGAACGAGCCCATGTAGAGCAGCGTGCGGTCCGGGGTCTCGTCCGGGTCACGCGGCTCCGGTACCGTCTGCGCCGCATTGGCGATGACGTGGACCGGACGCCGGGTGAGGCGGTGCCGGTCGATGAGCTCCGCCGTCGTCCGGGAGACCGTGGCGACCGCGTCCGCGCGGTCGAGCAGGAGCCGCTGCGGGGTCTTGGTCAGGTGGTAGGCCCGCCACAGCCAGCGGATCGGCTCGGGCAGGTTCCGCGGCGGGGTGCGGTGCTCGTAGTAGATGAGGTCGTGGAGCGTGAGGATCAGCGCGTAGTCCCGCCCCCACGACCCCATGGTCTGCATGGGCGAGAAGACGACGTCCGGTCGCAGGCGCGCGACCTGACGGGCCACGAACGGCTCGCGTGGGGAGGTGGGGCCGGAGACGAGGTGCCACGGCACGCCGTCCGGGAGCAGGGCCAGCTGTCGTTCGTCCGAGATCAGCATCGCGACTTCGACCTCGACGTCGGCCCCCTCCGGGCCCGGCGCGTCGGTCCGGCGGGCGACCGCCTCGATGAGGCTCGCGCCGTAGCGGGAGATGCCGTCGTGGAAGTCGGTGCGGGTGTAGCGGGCGTCCATCAGCAGGCGCAGGGGGCGGGAGGGGCTCACCCGCACCACGCTAGCGCCGCGCCGGAGAGGGGCGGGGACAGCCGTGCACGGTAGGTGCCGACCGGGGCGCGTCGAGCGCCGATCGGCCACCTGGACGTCATCCGAATTTCTGATTGCGTTTCGATAACGATCGTGTATCTTGATCACGGATCGGTTACAGCCGATCCGCCACACCGGGGCTTCCTCCGCGTCCTCGCGTACCCGGTCATCCGCACTGCTCGTCAACTCGCACCCGCGGTCCGGCCTCGTTCCGGGCATCGCCCGGAGGCACCGCCCTCACGGGCCGCAGGTCCTGTCCGGGAAGAAGATCCGATGTCCGTGACCTCCTCGCACGCCGCTGTGCGTCGCGCCCCCCGCACCGCCGCCGCCTCCGTGGCCCTCGCCCTGGGCGCCGCCGCCCTGACCGGCGTCGGCACCGTGTCCGTCGCCGAGACCGCCCAGGCCGCCGAGACCGCCTACACCGTCCGCTCCGGCGACGGCTGGTGGATCATCGCCCAGCGCACCGGCGTCTCCATGTCCAGGTTGCAGTCGCTCAACGGCATGACCGCCGCGACCGTGCTGCATCCCGGCATGGTCCTCAAGACCTCCGGCACTGCCACCCCGACCCCGGCCCCGGCGCCGTCCACCTCGGGCTCGACCTACACCGTGCTGGCCGGCGACGGCTGGTGGATCATCTCCTACCGCACGGGGGTGTCCGCCTCGATCCTGCAGTCCATCAACGGCATGAGCTCCTCGACCATGCTCCACCCGGGGATGGTCCTGAAGACCACCTCGGTCTCCACCTCCAGCGCCCCCGCCGTCGCCCCTGCGCCGGCGCCCGCGTCCAAGCAGGCTGCCGTCGACTACGTGCGCTCCGCCGTCCGGAACCCGTCCTCCTATTACGTGTGGGGCGGCAACGGCCCCTCCGGCTTCGACTGCTCCGGCCTCACCCAGCAGGCCATGGCCCGGGCCGGCATCTCCATCCCGCGCCGCGCCGGCGACCAGTACCTCGCCGCGAAGTCCTACGTGCCGATCTCCCAGGCCCAGCCCGGCGACCTCGTGTTCTATGCGAACCAGTCCACCGGCCGCATCTACCACACGGCCATGTACATGGGCGGCGGCCAGCTCGCCCACGCCCTCAACGAGGACGCGGGCCTAGTGTTCACCTCCACGACGATCATGAAGTCCGACATGCTCGCGGTGGCCGCCCGCTACTGAGCACCGGCACGACGACGGCCCCCGGCCCGCGCCATACCGCGCGGCCGGGGGCCGTTTTCTGTAGGGCGTGCGGGACTTGAACCCGCGACCCAGGGATTATGAGTCCCCTGCTCTGACCGACTGAGCTAACGCCCCTCCCCCGCGGCATCGCGCGGGACCCGCCCATCCTACCGACGGGTCTCAGAGCATCGCGCGGACCTCGGCGGCCGTCGCGCCGCGGTAGAGGCGCTCGAAGATGTCCACCGTCTTCTGGGCGGAATGATGCAGGGCCTTCGCGTGGGACGCCTCGCCCATGGCGGCGCGGTCCGCGTCCGAGAGGTCGAGGATCCGGGCGATCCGATCGGCCAGGGCCACGTGGTCCCCGGGCGGGAAGAGGTGGCCGTTGACGCCCTCGTCCACGAGGTGGGGCAACGCGAGGGCGTCCGCGAGGACCACCGGGGTGGACGCGCTGAGCGCTTCGAGGGTCACGAGGGACTGCAGCTCCGCCGTGCCCGGCTGGCAGAACACGTCGGCGCGCAGGTAGGCCGCCCGCAGCTCCTCCTCGGAGACGTGGCCGCGCAGCAGGACGCGGTCGGCCACCCCCTCCTCGTCCACCGTGGCACGGATGCGGTCGCGCTGCTCGCCGTCGCCGACGATCTCGGCGTGCACGTCCAGGTCGGGGCGGGTGCGGGCCAGGTGCGCGATCGCACGGATCAGCACCTCCACGTTCTTCTCCACGGCCAGCCGCCCCACGAAGAGCACGACCGGATGGCCGGGATGGTCCACCCTCTCCCCCGGCTGCAGCTCGTAGGCGCTCGCGTCGATGCCGTTGGAGACCGGGAGAACGTTGTCCAGGCCGGCGTGCTCGGCCATGGCCTGCGCGGCGAGGGCCGTGGGGGTGGTGACCACCGCGCCCTTGCCCATGAGTCGACCCATGTCCTTCCACGACACCCGGGAGACGATGTCCAGGAACCACTGCGGGAACGGCAGGAACGGCTCGAGGTTCTCCGGCATGAAGTGGTTCGTGGAGACGATCCGGATGCGGCGCCGCTCGGCCTCGTTGATGGCGGCCTCGCCGATCATGTAGTGGCACTGGGCGTGCACGACGTCCGGCTGGACCTCGCGGTAGATGCGGCGGAAGGAGATCTTGGCATGCCGCGGGAGCACCACACGGTAGTACTCGTGCGTCGGCGCCGGCAGGGAGCGCAGCAGGTGCACGGTGGCCTCCGGCCGGTGCTCCACGGTGTCCGGGCCGGCGTCACTGCGCGGCATCACGACGTGGACCTCGTGGCCGCGCGCGTGCAGCGCCGTGGCGAGGCGGTGGCCGAAGGTGGCGGCCCCGTTGACGTGCGGCGGATAGGTGTCTGCGGCGATCAGCACCTTCAGGGGGCGGTCGGCGGCGATCCCGGGACGGTCGGACACGGCGGTCCCTCTCTGTGGTGGCGATGGCACGACGGCGCCCGGCCCGTGCCGTGAGGATCGGCCGCGGGCACGGCGCGCGTCCCACGGTAGCAACCGTCGGCGCCGGCACGAGGATGCGCGAGGGGGTCAGCCCCGGCGGGACGGGTGCTCGCGCGGGTCCTGACCGTCCGCCCGCAGGCCGCGGGCCTTGCCCACCGCGCGCACGAGGTAGTCCCCCGCGGCGAGGATGTGCAGCAGGCAACCGGCGCCGACCAGAGCCAGGGCCACGCCGCTCCACGGGCCGCCGTCGACCCCCGGCACACGGGCGAGCAGCAGCAGGGGCGTGCCCACCAGCAGCAGCGCGGTGCGCACCTTGCCCAGGACCGTGACCGGCAGATCCGGGCTGCCGCCGAACAGCCACAGGCACACGGCGGCGAGCACGAGGTCCGGGATCGCGATGGCCAGGGCGAGCCAGAGCGGGGCGATACCGGTGGCCACGAACGTCACGGCCACCACCAGCAGGGAGAGGCGGTCCGCCACCGGGTCGAGCCACCGCCCGACCGTGGAGATCATGTCGAACCGGCGCGCCACGTAGCCGTCCACCCAGTCCGTGCCGGAGAGCACCGCCAGGATCACGAACGCGTCCAGGTGCCGGCCGTCGACGGTGAGCCACACGAACACCGGGACCAGGGCGAAGCGGGCCAGGGTGATGAGGTTCGGCACGGTCAGCCAGGTGTCGCGGACGCGGTACTCGTGGCCCTCGCGCAGGCCGACGTCGATCACACGCATGGGTCGCTCCTCCAGGGTCCGCGGGCGGACGCCCCCGCCGGGCGCCCCACACGCCCAGCCTACCGACGCCGTCGCCCCTCCCCGCAGACGACGAGGCCCCGATCCGTGGGGATCGGGGCCTCAGGGGCCGGGGAGGGCGGGCACCCCCCCCGGGTCAGCGGCGGCGCAGGCGGCCGGCGAGCGCCACGAACGCGGCGGAGGAGGCGCCGAGCAGCGCGAGCGGCTGCCAGTTGTCCTTCACGTAGTCCTCGGCCTCGGCGGTCCGCTCCCCCGCGCGGGCGGCACCGGTGAACGGCGCGGTCTGCTCGGTGGCGTGTGCGGTCTCGGGGGTGACGCCGCGACCCTTGCGCTGCGCGGCGAAGGCCGCGAGCTGGCCCTTCACGCTGGTCTTCTCGTCCAGGCCGGAGCGGATGTCGCCCAGGTGGCGGCGGCGCAGGTCGGCACGGCGACGGATCTCCGCCTCGCTGGCGTCGGCGCGGTCCGGATGGGGAGCGGCCTCGCCGTTCTTGCGGGCCTTCTTGTTCTCCTCCTTCTCCACCTTCTTCCGCTCGGCCTCGCGGGCGGCCTCGACACGCTTGGCCTCGGCGCGCTCCGCCTTGAGGCGGTCGTACTCGGCCGGATCGAAGGCGTTGCCCTCCTTGAGGTAGCCGAGGTCGTACTCGAGGTTGCGCACGATCTCCTGCGGCACGAGCGGCATGGCGCCCTTGACCATCATGAGGCCGACGCCGGCGAAGATCAGGCCGAGCACGAGGAACGCCAGCGCCACCATCAGCGCCGGGAACCAGAAGGTCGGGTCGGCGAAGGCGCCGATCAGGGTCACCACGAGGGCGACCACCATGAGTGCGAGGAAGAACAGGCCCACCACCGCGATGCCGGCGCCGATGCCGGCCTTCTTGCCCTTCGCGGCCACGTGCCTCTTGGCGAGCTCGAGCTCGTCCTTCATCTGCAGGGGCAACAGGCGCACGACGGCGCCGAGCAGGTCGGTCAGCGAGCTCGCGCGGGTCTGCGGGGTCACCGGGACGGCGGTCCGCGGCGCGCGGACCTTCGACGCATCGGCGGGGGGAGCCTGGTGGGACATGGTGCATGCCTTCCGTGGAGTGCCTGGACAGATGCGCCCGGGCGGCGCGGCGGTCGCCGGGCATTCTCGAGCAAAGCTATCACCGGCCCGCCCCCAGGGGGACGGGCCGGGTGCGCGCGATGGCGGCTGGATCAGAAGTCGATGACCGCCGGGTCGGGGCCGAGACGGCCGTCCTCGCGGTCCAGCGCGTCGATCCGGGCGACGTCGTCGTCGGTCAGCTCCACCCCCGCGGCCTCGAGGTTCGAGACGATGCGCTCGGGCGTCACGGACTTGGGGATGACCACGAAGCCGTGGGCGAGGTGCCACGCGATGACCACCTGGGCCGGCGTCGCGCCGCGGGCCTCGGCGATCTCCGTGACCACGGGGTCGGCGAGGAGGTCGCCGCCCTGACCGAGCGGGGACCAGGACTCGTGGACGATGCCGTGGCGGCCCTCGACCTCGCGCAGCTCGCGCTGCTGCCAGTACGGGTGGGTCTCGACCTGGTGGATCACGGGCACCACGCCGGTGGCCTCGATGATCTCCTCGAGCTGGGCGGCCGGGAAGTTGGAGACGCCGATCGAGCGCACCTTGCCCTGCTTCTGCGCCTCGATCAGGGCCTTCCAGGTGTCCAGGTACTTCCCCTGCGCCGGCTTGGCCCAGTGGATGAGGTAGAGGTCGACGTAGTCGGTGCCGAGCTTGTCGAGCGAGACGTCGAGGGCGGCGAGCGCCTCCTCGTAGCCCTGGTCCGAGTTCCACACCTTGGTGGTGAGGAACAGCTCCTCGCGGGCGACGCCGGACGCGGCGATGCCGCGGCCCACGCCCTCCTCGTTCCCGTAGATCGCGGCGGTGTCGATGTGGCGGTAGCCGGCGCGGATCGCCTGCTCGACGACGTCGGCCGCGACGTCGTCCTCGACCTGCCACACGCCGAGCCCGAGCTGCGGGATCTGCTGGCCGTCGTGGAAGGGGACGGTGGGAACGTCGGTCATGAGGGAGCTCCTGGAGGGTCGGGGTCGGGCGGATGCCTCGGGTGCAACCGCACGCGGACGGGGGGCATTCCCGACGGCGGTCACCGGGCCGGGGAACCGCCGTCGAGCGTGCGCTCCCCCGCGACGACGGCGCCCACCGCGCGGGCGAAGGCCGCGAACACCTCCGCGGGGTCGTTGGCCGTGACGAGCCGGGCGTTGGGGCGCCTGCCCCAGATGTCCCGCGTGTCGTGGACGGTGGTGCCGCGCAACAGCTCCGAGTCCGCCTCGACGTCGACGACGGTGGCCCGCGTGGCGATGCGGGCCTGGCCCGCGGCCACCTGGGCGGCGAAGAGGTCGTGCAGGTGGGCGATGTAGCCCTGGTCGTAGTCGTGGTGGAACTCGAAGTAGAAGCGCAGCGCGTCGGCGAGCACGTCCAGGACGGGGCGGCCGGTCGCGGCGGCCGGCCCGGCGACCCGCGGTCGGTCCGCGGACCAGCCGACGGGGCGGGCCCCGGCGTCGGCCAGGAGGCCGTCCAGCAGGGCCGGCGTGTACTCGATCCGCTCCGTGGTCTCGAGCGCGCACACCACCGGCAGGCGATCCTCGGGCAGGCCCTCGAAGGCCGCGAACACCTCCTTCGCGGCGTCCGGGTCCACCCAGGTGTTCCACTCGGCGGTGGGCGTGGTGTTGCCCGGATGATAGAAGGAGCCGCCCATGATCACGATGCCGCGGGCGAGGAACGGCAGGCGCGGCTCGACGCGCAGCGCGAGGGCCAGGTTCGTCAGCGGCGCGGTGCAGAGGATCGTCGTCTCCCCGGGGTGGGCCCGCAGCTCGTCCAGCCACACCTCCACGGCGGGCCGGGGCGAGAGCCACTCAGGGCGCCGATCGATCCGGGCATGGCCGAGACCGCCGTCGCCGTGGGTCTCCGGGGTGGTGACCGCGGGCCGGCGCAACGGGGTCTCGGCACCGACGGCCACCTCGACGTCGGCCCGACCGGCCAGGTCCAGCACCGCGGCGGTGTTGAGGGCGCAGTCCCGGGCGGTCGCGTTGCCGCCCGTGGTGGTGACGGCCGCGAGCTCGGGGCCGACACCGAGGCGGTGGGCGCCCACGAGGTGGAGCAGGGCGCAGGCATCGTCGATGCCGGTGTCGACGTCGGCGAGGAGGCGGGCGGTCACGGGGTGGGCGTGCCGCCGTTGGCGTTGAGGGTCTCGCCGTTGACGTAGCTGGACTCGCCCGAGGCAAGGAACACGTAGGCGGGCGCCATCTCCACGGGCTGGCCGGCGCGGCCGAGCGGGGTGCTGTGGCCGAACTCGGGCAGCTTCTCCTCGGGCTCACCGTAGGACACGTGCTGCACCGTCCAGATGGGCCCGGGCGCCACCGCGTTGACACGGATGCCCTTCGGGCCGAGCTGCTCGGCCAGGCCCTTGGTGAAGTTGTTGATGGCGCCCTTGGTGGCCGCGTAGTCGAGGAGCCTCGGGTTGGGGTTGTAGGCCTGCACCGAGGTGGTGTTCACGATCGTGCTGCCCGGGCCCATGTGCTTCAGCGCGGCGCGGCTGAGCGTGAACATGGACATGATGTTGATCTGGAACGTCTCGTGGACCTGCTCGTCGGTGAGATCGGTCAGGTCATCGGAGATGAACTGCTTGCCCGCGTTGTTCACGAGGATGTCCAGGCCGCCGAGGCGCTGCGCGGCCTCGTCCACGAGGGAGGCACGGTAGTCGGCGTCCATCAGGTCGCCCGGCAACGCGACGGCGGTGCGCCCGGCCGCCTCGATCGCCGCCAGGACGCGGTCGGCGTCGGGCTGCTCCTGAGGCAGGTAGGCGATGGCGACGTCCGCGCCCTCACGGGCGTAGGCGATGGCGACCGCGGCACCGATGCCGGAGTCGCCGCCGGTGATCAGGGCCTTGCGGCCGGTCAGCCGGCCCATCCCCCGGTACGAGTCCAGACCGATGTCCGGGACGGGATCCGTCTTCACGTCCAGGCCCGGCTCGGGCTGGCGCTGCTTGGCGACGCGGAGCTTCGGGTGGCGGGTGCGCGGGTCGTCGTGGGCCAGCTGCGAGTCCCGCACGGGGATCGCGGGGGCGTCGTCCTTCTTCTCTGGAGTGGTCATGGGCCCGATGCTACGAGGCGAGCGCCAGAGGGTGACAAGGGACGGGGCGCGGCGTCGTCGGCGGCGTGGCCCACGCGACGACGGCGCCGCGGCGGCTAGGCGTCAACGCGGGGTCAGCGGGGCCCGCTGAGGCCGCGCAGGGCGCCACGGTGCTGGAGCACGTGCAGGTCCCAGCGTGCGCTGAGCCCCTCGAACAACCCGATGCCACGCCGGGAGTTACCTTGCTCGTCCAGGCGCGGCGACCACGTGGCGATGCCCAGGGCCCCGGGCACGGCGCCGAGCAGCGCGCCCGAGACGCCGGACTTCGCGGGCACGCCGACCTCGGCCACCCACTGGCCGCTGGCGTCGTACATGCCGCAGGTGAGCATCACGGACATCGCCTGCTGCGCTACCCACTCGTCCAGCACCCGCTCCCCCGTCACGGGGTTCGTGCCGCCAGCGGCGAGGGTGGCGCCCATGACGGCCAGCTGGGGTGCGGTGACCAGGACCGAGCACTGCGCGAGGTACCCGGCCACGGCCTCGCGGGCCGAGATGGGCAGCCGGCCGGCGTCGGCGAGCAGGTGGGCCAGGCCCAGGTTGCGGTCGGCGCGGGTGCGCTCGGCGTCGAGGACGTCCTCGCAGACCTCCAGCTCGACGCCGGCCATCGCGCTGTAGCGGCGCAGTAGCAGGGCCGTCCGCTCATCCTCGTCCCCGGCGGGCAGGAGGGAGTGGACCAGGATGGCGCCGGCGTTGATCAGCGGGTTGCACGGCCGGCCGTCGTCGTGCAGGGACAGGTGGTTGAACGACTCACCGGAGGGCTCGACGCCCACGTCCTCCAGCACGT
Source organism: Micrococcus sp. TCR-5 (assembly GCF_052220525.1). Taxonomy (NCBI): domain Bacteria; kingdom Bacillati; phylum Actinomycetota; class Actinomycetes; order Micrococcales; family Micrococcaceae; genus Micrococcus; species Micrococcus sp. TCR-5. The sequence continues at coordinate 2,668 of NZ_JBQPDO010000001.1, read as the reverse complement.
GGTCCAGGCCGATCTCCTGCAGCACCACCGCGTAGGTGAGGACCTTGGAGACCGACTGCAGCGCGAAGGCGTGCTCGGTCTCCCCGGCGGCGGCCTGGTGGCCGTCCACCGTGCACACCGCCACGGCGAGGCCGTCCACATGCTGGCCGGCGACGTCCTCGAGGTAGTCGGAGGGCTCGCCGCGGCGGTCCGACTCCACCTCGCCGAGCATCGCGCGCAGGTCGTCGTCGAATCGCGTCGTGTCCATTCCTGTCACAGTAGTGGACGGGCGCCCGGGTCGCGGGCGGGCACCGGGCCGGTCACGGTGTGTACTGGACCGGGCGTTCGGGCCCAGCGGCAGGCCCAGCCACCTCCAGCCGATGACCATGCCGGTGCACGCGGGCAGGAAGGCGATCGAGGACGGGAGCATCGTGGCGATCAGGGAGCCGATGCCCATCTTCCGGTCGTACCTCTGAGCCACCGCGATGATCAGCGGGACGCTACGCGGGCGACGGAGGGTGAAGGCAAGACCCGGGAACCCGGGCCGGGGCTATCGTCGGGGGATGGACGTGCGGATCGGGACCTCCGGCTGGACCTACAGGCACTGGCGCGGGACCTTCTACCCGCAGGGGCTGCGGATCGCCGACCAGCTCGACCACTACACGGAGCGCTTCCGGACGGTCGAGCTCAACGGCTCCCACTACCGCTGGCCGGCGGACAGCACCGTCGAGGCATGGCGCGAGCGCCTGCCCGCCGGCTTCGAGATGGCCGTCAAGGCCTCCCGCTACCTCACCCACTACCGCAAGCTCAACGAGCCGCAGGACTGGGTGGAGCGCATCGTGCACACCCTGGACCTGCTCGGTGACCACGCCGGGCCGCTGCTGCTGCAGCTGCCGGTCAACCTGCACCGCGACGACGACCGACTCGCCGGGTTCCTCGGCCTGCTGCCCGATCGGGTGCGCGTGGCGGTGGAGGTCCAGCACGAGTCCTGGCTGGACGAGGACGTGTTCGACCTCCTCGACCGGCACGGGGCGGGGTTCGTGGTCTCGGTGATCGCCGGGCGGGAGCCGGTGCTGCGCGCGACCGGCCGCCTCGCCTACGTGCGCTTCCACAACGCGGACCCGGACTGGCGCTACGGCGGATCGTTCTCCGACGCCGAGCTCTCCCCCTGGGTGAAGCGGCTGCGGGAGCTGACCGGCGCGGACGCGGCGGGCGCGCGCCCCGCCTACGTCTACTTCAACAACGACAACCACGGCCACGCCGCGTTCAACGCGCTGACGCTGCGCAGGATGGCGGAGACCGAAGCCTGACACGTGCCGAGCGCGTGCCTAGCGTGAGGAGGAAGCGGCGGCCGAGCGCCGCCGTCGTCCCCCGAGAGCACAGGAAGGCAGACGCACATGACCCTCATGCAGATCCCCACGGACCACGGCACGATCGGACTGAACGTGGAGGAGGCCGGCCACGGGCGTCCCGTGGTCCTCATCCACGGCTGGCCGCTGACCCTCGACTCGTGGAAGGACCAGGTCGCAGCCCTGTCCCCGCACTACCGCGTGATCACCTATGACCGGCGGGGCTTCGGTGCCTCGGAGAAGCCCGCCGGCGGGTACGACTACGACACGATGACCGCCGACCTGCACGGTCTGCTCACCGAGCTCGACCTGCGTGACGTGACGCTCGTGGGCTTCTCGATGGGCGGTGGCGAGGTGGCGCGCTACATGTCCCGGTTCGGCGCGGACCGGATCCACTCGGTGGTGTTCGCCGGCGCGGTGCCCCCGTACCTGCTGAAGACCGACGACAACCCCGACGGCCCGCTGACCGAGAAGCAGGCCGCCGAGATGCGCGCGGGTCTCGAGAAGGACCGCGAGTCGTTCTTCGACGACTTCACGACGACGTTCTTCTCCACCCCCAAGCTGGCCGGCCTGACCAGCAGCCTCAAGGTCACCGAGGAGCAGCGCCAGGAGGCCATCCGGATGGCGCTGCAGTCCGACCAGACGGCGGCGCTGGCCTGCATGGACGCGTTCGGGGCCACCGACTTCCGCCGCGACCTGCCGGCAGTGACCGTGCCGGCCCTGGTCCTGCACGGCGACGCCGACCAGATCGTGCCGTTCAAGGGCTCCGGCAAGCGGACGCACAAGGCGATCGACGGCAGCCGCGTCGAACTCGTCAAGGATGCCCCGCACGGCTTCAGCATCAGCCACTCCGAGGAGTTCAACCGGATCCTGCTGGAATTCCTGGCGGAGTGAGGGGGCAGGTAGGCCCACCAGAGTGCTGAACGCGACACGGCGCTCGTGGGGGTGGTGCATGCCATCCACCACGGCGCCGACGCTGACCTGTCAGGCTCGATCCGACGCCGTGATCACCCGGAGCGCGGGATCAGGCCGACCGGCCGGCAGAACCGCGCGTCAGGACGTCGAGTACGAAGCCGATCGGCCCATGACGGGTGCGCGCGTCCTGAAATAGGCCAGATCGGAACTGCGAGCCCCGGTCCTCGTGCACCAGGCACCCAGCCACCACGGCTGCACCGCCGCGGCCTGCGACGGCCTTGTTCGCGCAGAGACAGAGCTTCTCCTCAGCCGTGAAGTGCTTCCTGATGTCGGTCAGTCAGAGCCTGCGCGGCGCTTCTGGAGCGGGCTGGCGCACAGACCGAGGTGCTGTCGATCCATGACGGCGAGATTCAGGCGCGTGAGAA